>PLIX01000093.1 GCA_003140135.1 Gammaproteobacteria bacterium | reverse complement strand
GCAGTTAGGAACTTCGGCCTAGCCGCCTCGACCGCGCCAGCGAGTCCGCCACGACCCAGGCGGCGCCGATCAGAGCGAGATTCAAGGCGTTCTCGCTCCAGATCCAATGGCTGGAGGGATCGGCCAGGAGCATCGGCACGTGCACCAGCAGGGTGAAGGATACGTACATGGCGGTCAGCAGGATCGCGGCGAGCCGGGCCTGCACGCCCGTCAGGATCGCAACGCCCGCTGCGATGTGGCCAATCCCGGTCGCGTAAGCCCAGAACGCCTGCGTAGGCGGCAGCCATTTGGGGACCATCGGGACGGTTAAGTTCATATAGAAAAAATGCGCGCCGCCGAATAACAACGCACAAACGCCGAAAGCGAGTTGGCCCAGACGCGTGAGGCGTGCGGCCTGGGCCGCATCGATCTTGGCGCTCGCGGCGTAGATGATCAGCCCGCCCGCCGCGATCGCGAACTGCTCGGCGATGCCGCTGTAGGAGCCGTATTCGGCGTAATTCGCGAACACCACGCGGCCGTTCATCAGGATGACGACAATGAACGCGTAGTAGGCGCTGAGCGCCGCGGCGGCCCAGGCCGTAGTGCGACGCCACTCGATGGCCGCGCCCGCGAGGAGCATGAATGCAGCGGCGGCATAGGCCAAGGCGGCGCGGTAGGGAAAGCCCTTGGGCACCGGCTGTCCCGGGTCGAAGTCTCCCCACGCCAGACAGACCATGGCCAACGCCATTACGCCCAGGCCGTAGACGCGCCAGCCGAAGGCGCTCGTCGTTTTTTCCGCCGTCATGACTTTTCCACCTTCAACTGCGAACGCGCGGCCGAAGCGATGATGAGGCCGCAGAGCACCATGCCACCGTGTTCATCCCGGCTCGCAGACCGTGAGCATGAACCGCTTCGGTCCGTCAGGGAATCCTCCGCATGCGCCTGTCCATGAGCGGCGCGCTTCGCGCCCGGGCACTAGAGGATCTGCCGCGGCACGCGCTGGCTGACGCGGCACAGGAGTTNNATAGGCGATGGTGCCGGCATGCCGGGCCACCTCCTCGACCGTGAGATCCGCGCCCCAGAGTACGCCGCGCGAACCGACCTCAACGTCGGCGACTTCCGCGACATCCACCGCGATCATGTCCATCGAGACATGCCCCACCAGAGGCGCACGCTGCCCATTGACGAGCACCGGCGCGCCACTGGCGAGGCTGCGCGGCAGACAGTCGCCGTAGCCGCCGGCGAGTATGGCAATCGATGTATCGCGCTCGGCGCGCCACGCCGCGCCGTAACCCACGCCCTCGCCGCGCGCGACGCGCCGCGTGGCAATGACCGTGGTCTCGAGCGTCATCACGGGCACGAGACCAAAACTTCGCGCGCTGGTGCCGGCGAAGGGCGAGACGCCGTAGAGCGCAATGCCCGGGCGTATCCAATCGCCGTGTGCGCCGGATGTGCCCAAAATCGCGGCCGAGTTGCCGATGCTCCGGGCCAGCGCTACGCCGCGCGTCAGGGCATCGAAGCGCGCGAGCTGCTCGAGCGTCGCCACATCATCACGCTCATCCGCGCGGGCGAGATGCGTCAGGAGCCTCACCTCCCGCGGCGCCGTCGGCAAGCGCTGCAGACGCGCGAGGGCGGCTGCGAATTCCTCGCTGCGAAACCCGAGGCGATTCATGCCCGTATCGATCTTGAGCCACAGGACGAATGGATGCGCGGCGTGCGATTTTTCCAGAAGCTCGATCTGCCGCGCATCGTGCACCACGAGGTCAAATGAGCGCAGTGCCGCCTCTGCCAATTCCTCGCTCGTGAAGACGCCTTCGAGCAGTACGATCGGCTGCGCGATGCCGGCGGCACGCAGCGCAAGGCCTTCATCGATGCGCGCGACCCCAAAGGCATCCGCCTCGCCGAGCGCCAGCGCCGTGGGGACGAGGCCGTGGCCATAGGCATTCGCCTTCACCACCGCGACCACGCGCGCTCCCGGCGCAAAGCGGCGCAGCGCCCGCAGGTTCGAGCGTAACGCGTCGGTGTCGATGACGGCCCGGATGAGCCGGCTCACCTCAATACGCCCTCGGCGTAGGAGTCGGGACTGTAGCTGCGGAAGCGGCTGAACTCGCCCTGGAAGGTGAGCTGGAAATTCGCCGTGGCGCCATTTCTGTGTTTGGCAAGATCAATCTCGGCGACACCCTTCTTGGTCGTGTTCTTGTCGTAGACCTCCTCGCGATAGATGAGGAGGATCATGTCGGCGTCCTGCTCGAGCGAGCCACTCTCGCGCAGATCCGACATGACGGGGCGTTTGTGTTCGCGCTGCTCGACGCCGCGATTGAGCTGCGACAGGGCGATCACGGGACAGGCGAGCTCCTTGGCGAGCGCCTTCAGGCCGCGCGAGATCTCCGCAATTTCGGTGGCGCGATTTTCCTTCGTTCCAGGGACGTGCATGAGCTGCAGATAGTCGACGACGATGAGATGCAAGCCGTGCTCGCGCTTGATCCGCCGCGCGCGCGCGCGCAGATCCGTCGGCGTCAATGCCGGGGTCTCGTCAATGAAGATGCGCGCCTGGGACAACTGTCCCGTGGCGCTCGTCAATCGCACCCAGTCCTCATCGGCGATGCGCCCGCTCCTGATGGCATTCAGCGGCACATTGCCCACCGAGGACAACATGCGTGTCAGCAGCTGATCGGACGGCATTTCCATGCTGAAGACCACGACCGACGCTTGGGTCGTGCGGTCGAGCGCGGCGTTCTCCGCCATGTTGACGGCGAGAGTCGTCTTGCCCATCGACGGGCGGCCGGCGACGATGACGAGATCCCCGGGGCGCAGCCCGCCGGTCACTTTGTCAAAATCATGAAAGCCGGTCGCAAGACCGCGCAGCGAGTCCGGATTTGAATGCCAGGAGTCGATCTGGTCAATGAGCGCCGGCAGGAGCGTCTTTGCCGACTGCGCACCGTCGCGGCTGCGCGTGCCTTCTTCGGCGATCTCAAAGACGCGCTGCTCGGCGCGGTCGACGAGCTCGCTTGCCGTCAAGCCTTCATCGCTGAACACCGAGGCTGCGATGTCGGTGCCCGCGCGTATGAGTTTTCGCAGCAGCGCGCGCTCGCGCACGATGGCTGCATACGCGCGCACATTGGCTGCGGTGGGCGTGTCGCGCACCAGGGTTCCGAGATAGGCAAGCCCGCCAACCTCTTCCAGGAGGCCGGTGCGCTGCAGCTGCTCGGAGACTGTGACCGCATCGCAGGGCTGTCCGCTGCCGGCGAGGCTGCCGATGGATTCAAAGATCTGCCGATGGTCGGGACGATAGAAATCGCCCGCACGCACCACGTCGGCGACATTCTCCCAGGCGACGGGATCCAGCAGGAGACCACCGAGCAGCGCCTGCTCGGCCTCCACGGAATGCGGCGGAGTCCGAATCTCCTCGAGCGTGCCGGATTCGCGACGCGCTATGGCGGGAGCAGCCATTTCAATCTCGCGGGAACTTGGGAGCAAGCCTTGCGGCTACTCCTCCGCGACGATGACCACGGTAACGGCCGCATCGACGTCCGCGTGCAGGTGCACATGCACGACATGCTCGCCCAGCATGCGCAGTGGGCCACCCGGCAGGCGCACCTCGCTTCTGGCGATGGCCATGCCGGCGCGCGTCGCGGCCTCGGCGATATCCGCCGTGCCGATGGAGCCGAAGAGCTTGCCCTCGGTGCCGGCCTTGGCGGCGATGGTGAGGCGATAATTGCTTAAGGCTCCCGAGCGCTCGCTCGCCGAACGCAGCTCTTCGCCCGCGATCTTTTCGAGCTCCGCCCGCCGCAGTTCAAACCTTTCTACATTGGCGGCGGTCGCGAGCGTCGCCTTACCCTGCGGCAGCAGGAAATTGCGGCCAAAACCGGATTTGACCTTCACCCGATCGCCGATGTTGCCCAGATTCGCGACCTTCTGCAGCAGGATGAGTTCCATAGGCGGCTCTTCAGTGCTGATCGGTGTACGGCAGGAGCGCGAGGAAGCGCGCGCGCTTGATCGCTACGGCCAGCTGGCGCTGATAGAACGACTTCGTTCCCGTGATGCGGCTCGGCACGATCTTGCCCGTCTCGGTGACGTAGCCCTTCAAGGTCGCCAGGTCCTTATAGTCGATGGACTTGACGCCCTCGGCGGTGAAACGGCAGAACTTCTTGCGGCGCGAAAAGCGGCTCGGGGCGGCGGTTTTCATCGCAGATGACTCGTGCCGGAAGGCTCATCGATCGCCAGGGCCTCATCGGCCTCGGCCAGCAGCGGCTCATCGCGCACTCGTTCGCGGCGTCTGCCGCCATCGTCGTCGTCGGATAATCCCTGCACGTCATCGCGCGGGCGCTCGCGCCGACCGCCGGCCTCCTCTTCCTCGGCCTTCGCCATGTGGGAGGGCTCGATGATGGCCGAATCGACACTGGTGACGAGATGGCGCAGCACGGCGTCGCTGAAGCGAAAGGCGCCCGTCAGTTCGTCGACGATTTTCTGGTCGCACTCGATGTTCATCAGAACATAGTGCGCCTTGTGCACCTTCGCGATGGGATAGGCGAGCTGGCGTCGGCCCCAGTCTTCGAGGCGATGCACGTGACCGTTGCCGGCCGCGATGATCCCCTTGTACCGGTCGATCATCGCCGGAACTTGCTCGCTCTGGTCCGGGTGCACCAGAAACACGATTTCATAATGCCTCATGGATCTACCTTATGGTTTGGCAGCCGCTTGTCCGCGAGGGTGCGTCAATGCGGCAAGGAGATCTGGCCTTGACCCTGTAAAGTCTTAAGGCCGTAACCCCCAAGATCAGGGGCCGCGCAGAATACTGAAAAGCCTTGCAAATCGCAATATTAAGATGCCGCAAGGCATATGCCGGCCATGCCAATATCTTTCAGTTCCGCGAGCCCTCACGCTGTCGCACAGCCTCGTAAAGCAGCATCCCGGCCGCTACCGATACGTTGAGGCTCTCGACGGCACCCAGCTGCGGCAGCCGCACCACCAGGTCGCAGTTCTGCCGCGTGAGCTTGCGCAGGCCGGCGCCTTCGGCACCGAGAACCAGGACCGTGCCGGTGCGCAGATCCACATCCTGGGGCCGCTTGTCTGCCTGCGCCTCGGCGCCGACGACCCACAGCCCCGCNNCGCACTGTCGGTGTCAGCTGTGCCGCGCGATCCTTCGGCACGACGACCGCCAATGCACCGCAGGCATCCGCGGTGCGCAGACAGGCGCCCAAGTTGTGCGGGTCCTGCACGCCGTCGAGCGCCAGCACGAGCGGCTCCTTCGCGCTCGCAAGCGCGCCCAGGAGATCATCCTCGCTCCAGGGCGCCAAGGAGGAAACCTCGGCGGCGACACCCTGATGCACCGCCTCGCCCAAGAGTTGCTTCAAGTCGCGCGCGTCCGCGCGTTCAATGGCCAAGCCGTGGCGCGTGGCAAGGTCGATAATCTCGCGCATCCGTGCATCGTCGCGTCCGACGGCGAGCGTGAGGCGCACCACCCGCTCCGGCCGTCGCAGCAGCAGCGCGCGCACGGCGTGCAGACCAAAGATGGTCTCGACGCTTCCAGTCACTCTTCGACGAGCTCCAGGTCAATCAGACCCTCGATGGGATTGACTGCGGTCACCACGATCTTCACCTGTGCGCCGGCGCGCAGCCGGCGGCCGTGGCGCCGCCCCACCCAACCGTGACCGTCGCTCTCCATTTCGTACGAGTCGTCGGTGAGCCTGTCGACGTGCAGGAGCCCGTCAACCGCGACCTCCAGTATCTGCACAAAACAGCCAAAGTCGACGACCGTCGTAATGAGCCCGTGAAACGTTTGGCCGATGCGCTCGCGCAAGTACGTGCACTTCAAGAAGTTATTCACGTAGCGGTCCGCCTCGTCGGCGCGCTTTTCAAGCTTCGAAGTACTTTCCCCAAGCACCGCGAGCTCAGCGGTTTCGTAATGCACGCCTGCGGCGCCGCCCGCCGCGCCGAGCGCCCGCAAGGTGCGATGCACGACAAGATCCGGATAGCGCCGAATGGGGGACGTGAAATGCGCGTAATGCTCCAGAGCAAGCCCGAAATGCCCGATGTTGGTCGCCTGATATACCGCCTGGGGCAGGGAGCGTATGACCAGTGATTCGACGAACGGCCGTTCCGGCGCCTTGCCCAAACGGCGGGTGAGCGCCTGCAGGTCGCGTGGCGCGACGGTTTTCGGAATTTGCGCTTCGATGCCGAGTGCCGTCAGCGTCGCGAGCAGGCGATCGAGCTTCGCCTCTTCGGGCTGTCCGTGCACGCGATACAGGGTCGGAGTGCGCGTGCGCGCAAGCTCACCCGCCACAGCGACGTTGGCAGTAATCATGCATTCTTCAACGAGGCGATGCGCGTCATTGCGCGAAACGAGATCGATCGCGGTGACGCGCTCGGCGGAATCGATGCGGAAGCGCGCTTCGGGCGCGTCAAAATCGAGCGCACCGCGCCGCGCGCGCGCCTTGTGCAGCACCTTGTAGATGTCTACCAATATGTGCAGCCGCTCTACGAGCGGGCCTAGCTCTCTGCACGCCGCTGGCTGGCCTTCAAACAAGGCAGCAAAAGCGAGCGTATAGGTCAGCCGCGCCGCCGAGCGCATGACGGCGGGATAGAAACGCGCGCTTTTCAAAACACCGTGCCGATTGACGACCATGTCCGCTACGTAGCACAGCCGATCAACCTTCGGTGCGAGCGAGCACAGATGATCGGAAAGCGTCGGCGGCAGCATGGGCACGACACGGGTCGGAAAATACACCGAGGTGCCGCGCTCGCGAGCTTCGGTGTCGAGCGCCGTGCCAAGTCGTACGTAGTGACTGACATCCGCTATCGCAACGATGAGGCGAAAGCCATCGGGATGCGGCTCGGCATAGAGCGCATCGTCAAAGTCTTTGGCGTCCTCGCCGTCAATCGTGACCAGCGGCAGATCGCGCAGGTCGATTCGGGAGGCCGCCTCGGCGGGATCGACGCGATCGCCGTAGTCATGCGCCTCACGCAATGCACCAGGAGTGAATTCATGCGGAAGGTCAAAGCGCGCGATGGCGGCCTCGGTGCCCAGCTCCACCGGACGGGTAGGATCCAGGCGTTTCTCAATCACTGCCTGCGCGGGTGTCGTCGAGCTTGCATAGCGCCGGATGCGCGCGATGACCCAGTCGCCGTTTCTCGCGCCCGCAAGGTCTGCCGGCGCCACGCTGCAGCGCAGCTGCAGGCGCCGATCGGCCGCGCTTACCCAAGCGCCGCGGCCCTCTTGCTCGACGGTGCCCAAAAATGCAGTTACTCCACGGTCAAGGACCGCTTGCACCTCTCCGGTCCAGCGACCGCTGCCATCGCCCGCCACGCGCACGCGGGCGCGGTCGCCATGCAGAAGCCCGCGCATCTGCGGCGGCGGCAGGAACACATCCTCGGTCTGCCCCGGTACGCGCAGGAATCCGAAACCGCCGCGGTTCGCGGTGACCGTCCCCTCGACCACCTGCCCATCGAGCGAGTCCCCGCCCCGCTTTGGGACGTGCGCAGAATGGCTCTTTGCTCCCCGCCCTGCGGTGGTCTTCTGTCCGATGGCCGGCTTGCGATCGCGGCGCCCGAATTTTCCGCGTCGTGTGGTCAATTGACAGCCCCCGACCTCGTGCGTACATTTCGCCGCCTTCCTTGCTTCCGGTTCACTGCCCAGGTGGCGGAATTGGTAGACGCACTAGTTTCAGGTACTAGCGGGTAACACCGTGGAGGTTCGAGTCCTCTCCTGGGCATTCCTGACATTTTATCTAATATAATCAATAACTTATAACGATCAAACGAGGACGCCAACTTTCGGCTCCATGCAGTTAACGCTCGGGCGCAGTGTACGTGAGCCGCCGCAAAGACGGAGCGAATAAAAAACGATCCGATTGATCGCATTGCGCAGCGATTGGAGTTGGCCGAGTCTTATCTACGACATCACGCGACGGAACGCCTTAAAACCGGCGCCGGTCGAAACATACAATCACATCGGTCGTACCCAACGGACGGCGCTCGTTCGCGACTTGCTAGAAGAAGACATATAGAGGTCGACCGTCGCCGATCGCCAAAAGGGGGGATTCGCGACTTTGAGTCGCACGCCCGAAAGTGGACATTCACAATCGAGAAACCGACGCCCAGATCCAGCGGCGCGATTCGCTGCAGTTGATGGGCGGTCCAGGCACGACGTCGCAAGCTTCCACGTTGCCTCAGCACAGCCGCCGTCACTTCGTGTGCCTCCGGTGTGGCCGCTGCTTCGCACTATCTGACTTGATGATGATTTTGCCCCGTCCCTTGGATGGCACTGGAACAATCGCCTGTTCAATCGCAACAGCAACCAATGCCTCCACTTCTGGATGTGCCAACTGGCTGGCCGCCTTCACCTGGACGAAGCGGGTCTGCCTTCCCGAGCCCAGCAGGAGCCCGTTCGGGTCGGGTAGGTCCACTCCCTGCCCGAAGTACAGACGCACACCGTCGGCACGTGCGGCTATCGCTACGATGCCATCGATCCCTCGCTCCGTCGGCGAATAGCCGATAACGAAAGAGGTGGCGTAGTCGTACGCCAGCTCGTTGAGGGTCGGGAATCGCTTGCGTACAGCAGCCCGGACCGATCGCATCAACTTCTGATTCTTCGGATCAAGCCTGTCGATAGAGGACCGGATGTGGGCCTCGGCCGTACGCTTGCTGCTATCGGGCTTCGTCGTCATCGCAGCCCCCTGGTCGTTCTTGATGGTTCCGAATCAAATCCTCCGTAACCGATTGGATTGACTACATCACCTGGCGTGTAACACATCAAATCGGCGCCGCTAAGCATGCGCGCACCGTTCAGCAAGCACCGCATCGAGTTGCGGCATCGCTGCGCGTAGCCCTTCTTCCATGCCTGGAATTGTTTGCTCCATGGCTTCAACGCTTGAGAAGCGCGTGACGATGGTCATGCGCGAACCCGTTGGTGTGGTCTCGAACGTGAATGTCATCCCAGCCGGCATATTCTCGTCCTCGGCGTTGTCGTCACCGTCATGCGCCTCGAACGAGCTGATGGGATTCACTGCGGTGAATTTCCAGGAGCCGCTCCACTTGTTTCCTTCCGGCAAAGTCAGGTAGTACTCGGCGCGACCACCCACTTTGAAGTCATGACGCGTGAAGGTGGCAGGAAAGGCAGGCGGTCCCCAAAAGCGCTCGAGCTGGCGCGGATCGGCAAAGGCGTCCCATAGGCGTTGCTGAGGAACGGGATAGTCGCCGACGACGGTGAGGGTGAGCGTTGCGGCGTCCTTGGTGACAGAGGTAAGCGGCATGGTCATTTTCCTTTCGGTAGAAGAACATCGTCGAGCTGACCCATGCGCTGCCGCCAAGTAGATTCAAAGTGGTCGAGGAGCTCACCAGCGCGCTGGAGACGCGCGCGGTTGGTGGAGACCAATTGGGCGCGGCCGTTGGCACGCTTTTGAATGAGACCCGCTCGCTCGAGCACGGCAACGTGCTTCTGCACGGCGGCGAAGCTCATCTTGTACCGTGCAGCAAGCTCGGACACCGACGGCGTTTCCGTGAGCGAGCGCGCCAAGATACTGCGGCGCGTGCCATCGGCCAAAGCACGGAAAAGCTGGTTGAGCGATTTGTCGCTCTCCAATCTCTGTACAACCATATGGTTGTACGATAGTCTCGCCCGATCGCCATTGCAACAGGTATGCGCTAGGAGCCTGTCGGGCCGAGCGAAAGGCGGACGTTCACGAGTGACTCCAAAGGGGCAGCGGCGGTTCGAGCCAATCCGGCGGCAGCCGGGCCAAATCCAGTCACTGACGACCCTGAAATAGCCGCCTAGAAGCAGTCGCTAGCGGCTTGCGGTAGGCTACGAGGCTAATTATGAAGAGCCTTTGAATGGCCGACCGCGTCGAACCAGAAAATCTCAAGGGAGTCACCGCGACGGGTGCACCGTGACCGACCCGGGCAAGGCGGTGTTCCTGAGCTACGCCTCGCAGGATGCTGATGCGGCGGGCCGTATCTGCGAAGCACTCCGGGCAGCGGGCATCGAAGTCTGGTTCGACCAGAGCGAACTGCGGGGCGGCGATGCGTGGGACCGCCAGATTCGCAAGCAAATCCACGATTGCGCCCTCTTCGTACCGGTCATCTCCGCGCACTCTGACGCTCGTCACGAGGGCTACTTCCGTCGCGAATGGAGGTTGGCTGTTGAACGTACGGGTGACATGGCCGAAGACGTGGCTTTCTTACTCCCCGTCGTTGTTGACAACACTCCGGATGCCACCGCCCGGGTTCCAGATCGGTTCCGCGAAGTGCAATGGTCGCGTCTGTCCGACGGCCAGACAACCCCCGCATTCGTCGAGCGTGTGCGGCGCCTGCTCTCGCCCGCGTCACCGAGCGTGAACTCGTCACGCGCCAGTGTGGCGCCTGGTGCCGCAGCACTAATCAGACAGCCCTTCCGACCATCCTGGCTGTCGAGGCGATCCTTGCTGGTAATGGTGGCCGTGATTATCGCGGCACTGGCGTATTGGGACGTCGACAGGTTCTGGATCTCCAAGCGCCAGGTCTCGCCGCCGGCGCCACCCACGGCTCCACGGGCCGCAGCGCCAGCTGCCTTCAGCCCGCCGCCGCACTCGATCGCGGTGCTCCCCTTTGTGAACATGAGCGGGGACAAGGAACAGGAGTATTTCTCCGACGGACTCACCGAGGAGCTGCTCAACTCGCTGGCCGAGATCAACGAGTTGCAGGTCGCCGCCCGCACGTCATCCTTCTATTTCAAGGGCAAGGACGTTGATCTCGGTACTGTTGCCCACAAGCTCAATGTCGGCGCTGTGCTCGAAGGGAGCGTCCGGCGCTCCGGGCACACCATCCGCATCACCGCGCAGTTGATCAATGCCGTCACAGGCTTTCACCTGTGGTCAAAGACCTATGACCGGGACTTAGGCGATGTGCTGAAACTTCAGACTGAGATCGCCACGGCGGTGGCGAGCGCCCTGAAAGTCACGCTGCTCGGCGATGTCGCAGCCAAAGTCGAGCTCGGCGGGACGAGCAATTCGGGCGCATTCGATGCCTATCTGCGCGGGGCAAAGGCGTACAGCTCGAAACACGAAGCCAAAGAGATCCCAGCCGCGATTGCCGCGTACACGGAAGCAATCCGCCTGGATCCGCACTATGCGCTCGCTTTCGCCGCCCGATCGATCGCCCTTGCCACCTACACTGCGGCGGAGGCCGCGACCAAAGCGGCGATGCGTGAAGGCTTTGATAAGGCGCAAGCGGATGCCCGCCAGGCGCTCGCACTTGCGCCGGATTTGGCCTGGGCCCACCTCGCATTGGCAAACGTTTCGGAACTGGGAACTCTCGACTTCACTCAGGCGAGTGACGCGTACAAGCGTGCCCTTGCGCTCGCGCCGGGCAACGCAGAGGTCTTACGACTAAGCGGTAAATTTGCAGCCTACATGGGGCAGTTCGACGCGGCCGTTGCGGCCGCTCGCCGCGCCGTCGTGCTCGACCCGCTCGCTCGCGCCAGCCACAGTGTGCTCGGCCGTACACTGTATGTGGCCCATCGCTATCAGGAAGCGATTGACGCTCTTGCGGAAGTCCTAAGCCTCGACCCCGACTATAAGGATACCTACGCCTATCGCGGGTTTGCCTATTACGGGGCTGGAGATCTGCAGAGCGCGCGCGCTTCGTGCGAGACACAGCCGGACTATTGGGGGAATCAATATTGCCTTGCAATCACCTACGACAGGCTGGGCCGGCACGCGGATGCGGAAGCCGAGCTTGCGAAAATGAAGGCGGTAGTCGGCGATACCGCGTCGTATCAGTACGCCACGGTCTATGCACAGTGGGGCAATCGGGCCCAGGCGCTCGATTGGCTCGAGACGGCGCTGCGAGTGCGGGATCCGGGCCTGGAGTTTCTGAAGACGGACCCGCTCCTGGATCCCTTGCGCAAGGAGCCGCGCTTCCAGGCGATTGAGCGGGACTTGAAGTTTCCGACTTGAGAGTCTGGTGACAGCAGGCCAGATTGGATACCCCAAACCTGCCGTTCGTGATCGTCGCAAAGGGGTCACCAGCCTAACGCGTCGATGACGGCAGACAATATCGTGGCTCTGGGAGCGAGTGATCGCGCGTGGTACGCCGCTTCGCGCGATGACTGTCAGAAGGTTGGTGGCCGTCCCCAGGGATGACAAGCCGGCTCATGCGAACCCAACCGATGCCAAGGAGTCCCACCACAGCGCGATTGGGATGGGTAACTTTCCGGGTAGCCAAAACGGTGTCCAGCACCTAACGGTATGATTTAAGAAGAGAAGGTTCGCCAGTTTGCGTCCTCTCCTGGGCACAAGTTTTTCTTTATTTATCAAAAAATTAAAGACATTTTGTTAAGTAAATTCGATAGCACTAGAAGCTCGAATTTCGGCTGCGCACTATAGAGGATTCGGGTACCGAGTACGTACTCGAGCTTTTTGCGTATTCCTCCAGCGCAACCCTAATATTGCCCTGGAGACTCATCAGGGAGTCGCCGAAATGGAACTCGTTCCACTCGGCCCTGATTTTGGCGCCGAGGTGCGTGGTGTCAGCTTGGTCGACGTCGCCGCGAGCGATGGCGCCTATGAAAGCGTGCGCGCCGCATTCGATGAGCACAGCGTTCTCCTGTTCCGAGATCAACAAATCAGCGACGATGTGCAGGCGGCATTCTCCCGCGCGTTTGGACCCTTGGAGCGCGTCAAGATCGGCTCGGAGGGCGCGGGAACGTTCTATAGCCGTCTGCACAATACCTCGCCGGACGGTACGCTGGTACCCGAGACGCACAGTCAGGCACTCACGGCCCGCGCCAATCAGCTTTGGCACACCGACAGCTCGTTTAAGAAAACTCCCGCGTTGGCATCGGTATTATCGGCACGGGTCGTTCCTCAGCAAGGTGGCGAGACAGAGTTAACCTCCACGCGACAGGCTTGGAGCCGTTTGTCGCCGTCCATGCGTTCACGACTGCGCGACGCCGTCGTCACCCATGCGTATGCTTATTCGCGCGATCAAATCGATCCTGATCTGATGACCGTCTCAGAGCGCACAGCGCTGCCGCCAGTACGATGGCGAATCACGTGGCGCAACCCCGCGAACGGACGCATAGCCCTGTACGTCGCCTCCCATGCATATGCCGTCGACGGTCTTAGCGACACTGAAGCGCGGACGCTGCTGGACACGCTGATTACCGATGCCACCCGACCCGAATTTGTCTACCGGCATCACTGGCGACAAGGCGACGTATTGATGTGGGACAATCGCGCAACGATGCACCGCGGCCTGACGTGGCCGCAAGATCAGGCGCGCTCGATGGTTCGCACCACCATTTCTGCCGTCGAAGCCGACGGCCTCGCGGATCTTCGGCCACTTGAGCCTGGCGCGCGATCCCCGCCTGTCTGCCGGTGAGAAAATAAAAAACGATAACCAACACGTCTCACGGGGGCAATCATGAGCCAGGCGCCACGCTCGAAATCGATGAAGCGCATGCAGTGGACCGCGGTGATTCTCTGCGCAGCGGCTATTGCCATCAATTATATGGACCGCTCGACGATAGCAATTGCGAATCCACAAATTCGCGCAGAGTTCCATATCACCGCGGCCCAGTTTGGCGCGCTTCAGTCTGCATGGGCGCTTTCCTTTGCGGTAGCGCAGATTCCGATCGGTCTCATCATCGACAGGCTCGGACCGGGAATGCTGCTGGGCGTTTCACTAGTCCTTTGGTCGTTGTCGGTTGCTGCCGGCGGCTTCGCCATGAACTATCGGCAACTCTTCGGTGCACGCGCGGTACTCGGCGTTACCGAATCACCCGCGTACCCCACCGCGGTCCGCGTTACGAGTAACTGGTTTCAAATTCGAGACCGCGGCATGCCCACCGGCGTTTTCAACATGGGCGCCAACGTGGGGACAGCGATTGCGCCGCCGATGCTCACTGCGTTGATGCTGCTTTTCGGATGGCGATCCATGTTTATTCTCATGGGCTTTGTCGGGATCGGAGCTGCGTTGGTATGGCTTTGGCTATATCGCGATCCTGGCAAAGCTGAGCTTGCAGCGGGGGATATCGCGTATCTTGAGGCCAATCGCTCGCGCGGCAACCGAGCGGGCATTTCCGGACGCGAGTGGGGCCGATTGTTCCGCTTTCAAACCACGTGGGCCATGATGCTCGGCGCTTTTTGCTCCGGGTATGGCATATGGATGTACGTTACCTGGCTTCCGGGGTACTTGGAGGGCCAGCAGCATGTGAGTATCGCGCGCACGGGCTTTTTGGCGACTATTCCACTCGTTTGCTCGATCGCAGGCTCCTTCTGTGGCGGATACGCATCTGACCATCTCGCCGCGCGTGGCATGCCCATAGTAAAGGCTCGCAAACTGCCGACCGCGCTGGGTTACGTTGGATCGGCGTTGTTTACGGCGTTCGCAACATCTTCGTCGACTACTGGCCCGGCTGTTCTGTGGATTTCGTGTGCCATGTTCTTTCTGTATTTCGCAGTGGCCGGCAAATGGACATTGATAACCGCAGTCTCACCTCAGCCTTATTGCGCGTCCTGCTCGAGCATTCAAAACTTTGGCTCGTATCTAGGCGGGGCTTGCTCACCATTTGTTACTGGGCTAATTGTCGACCGAACTGGATCATTCGTTTCCGCGCTTCTCATCGGAGCCGTTGTTATGACGGCAGGTGCGGCCTTCTATTACTTCTTGGTCGTAACGCCAATCGCCGAGACCGATCTGGCCGCACCGAATCTTCCCCCAACGCACGTCAACGATGCCGCGTGACCGGGACCTTGGTAACGTGCCACTTCGCGTGACGGCTATCAGAAAGTTGGGAAATGTTCAGGGTGGGCAGCCAGCTCATGCGAGCCCAACCGCTGCCAAGGAGTCCCACCATAGCGGGACAAAGACATTCGCGGCGACTTGTCTGTGGGTAACGCTTATAGGCAGATTTCAATAATTAACTACACATCATAAGGTTGCAACTAAGCGCCGACTCTTAATTTCCTTCTGCACAACGTACAGCCGCCGACTGGGCGGAGCGTGCCACAAGCACTGCATTCGTGCCGCCGAATGCGAAGGAGTTTGACATGACAGTATTGAATTTCACGTTATGCCGAGCGCAGTTGGGAACGTAGTCCAGATCACAATCCTCAGCAGCAATTTCTAGATGCATGGTTGGCAACAGAATGTCGTGCTGCATTGCGAGCAAGGAAAGCGCAAATTCGAGAGCTCCACTCGCCCCAAGCAAATGGCCATGTATTGCCTTGGTGGCGCTGATGGGAATGCGATAGGCATCTGCGCCGAATACTTGCTTGATCGCCGCAGTTTCTACCGCGTCATTGGCTTGAGTCCCAGTTCCGTGCGCGTTGATCGTATCGATTGATGCAGGCACGCATCCGGCCGCTTGCAGGCCCGCTCGCATCGCAGCGGCTTGTCCGGTAACGGTTGGCCGAGTGATGTGGGACGCATCCGTAACAACCCCATAACCGATCAGTTCGCCGTGAATGGTTGCGCCGCGCCTGATTGCGCGCTCCCAGTCCTCCAGCACGACGATCGTTGCACCTTCACCCAGGACCATTCCGCTGCGGCTTTTTGAAAAGGGCTTGCAGGATTTCGATGCGTCGAATGGATCTTCCCTGGCTAACGTATGCAGCGCCTCCCAGGCTTTTAACGCGCCAAACGATAAAGGTGCCTCGGCGCCGCCCGCTATCGCGACGTCTAGATCGCCGTTACGCAGCCGCATCCACGCTTCGCCAATCGATACCGCGGAAGACGAACAAGCCGTGGAGTAGGTTAAATTCGGTCCCGTCAATTCGTATTCGATGCCGATCCAAGCAGCCGGCGCATTCGTCATCCCCATCAAGATCGTAAACGGCTTGACACGATCCGATTGTTCGGCATAAAGCGTGTGGTACGCGTCATCAGTAGTTTGCGAGCCGCCCATGCCCGTTCCGAGAAAAACTCCGACGCGCTGCCGATTGGCATTCTCAAAATCGAAGCGCGCATCGTCGAGCGCCTGCCGTGCGGCCACGATGGCGAATTGACTCACGCGATCGAGCATCCGTAGCTTCGGAGCGTCGAAATGCTCATCGCCGCTGAACTTTACGCAAGCCGCAAGCGGGGAAACGAGCCGCTTGCACCACGGCTCGTCAATACGGCAAATCGCGGAGCGTCCGGCGGTGGCGTTACCGAGTACTTCTGCCGCGCTGTTTCCGAGCGGAGAGATAATGCCGATCCCTGTCACGGCAACCCGCCTCATACCGGCCGATGGGGTGCAGCAGGTGGCGCGCCGCCGGCGATTACCGGTGTTTCAGTAACCTGTTGTGCCGCGAGCAGGCCATCGATATAGCAGACCGCGTCGCCAAGAGTCGGCAGCGCAACGGGGTCGAACGGTAGTTGGACCTTGAACTCGTCTTCAATGAAGAATAGCAATTCAGCCATCCCGAGCGAGTCAATTCCAAGCTCTTCCAGTGGTCCATCGAGCGTGAGTCGCGTGGGATCTATCTTGTAATTCTTCACTAAAATTTTTGAAAGCCGTTCAAACGTTTGCATAGATCACGCTCCCGACCGAGTCTTTGTAAAGTGCTGCGGAGGTTGACTCAACGCGATCACTGCTGGATTCGCTACGCATCGTATCTTGCCGCTCCAGCGTGCGCTACGCGTAAGTAATCCGGGCGCTCGGCACAGCAGAGGGAAAACGCGAGCCGCCAAAGTAGGACGCATCGCCGCCTGCGCAAGCAAGGCGGCAATCCGCATGCGTAGCCCGAATTGGCCGCGCCATTCGGCGCTATAGCGTTCCTGGATCTGCCTCTGGCACCTGTGTGCGTCGACTCCGCGCAAGAGGACATTCGGGTTGCGAACGAGTTGATCGCATAACAACCATGCTGACTGAAGTGCCATGCTTATGCCTTCGCCGATAATCGGATGCGCTTCACCGGCTGCGTTGCCTATCAGAAAGACATCTGCGCCGCGCGGCAACCGTACGCCAGGGCGGATTGGCCCGGCAGAGAGCCACGGCCCAGCTCGCGACGCGCCGCTCAAGGCATCCCGCACCCCCTCACACTCGCGCCGCAGATAGGCTTCGACGACCGCGCCAGCCTTTGCCCCGGGAAATGCGCGCCTGCACGCATGCAGCCGGTCAGCGCGAATACAACATGCGAGAGTAGCAGTATCGTGATCAGCAACGACCATGCCGCCGTAACCGCCTCGAAACGACACCACCGGCAACAGCCCCTTTTCTAAACGCACATTGCTGAAGTTTGCCTTGAAAGCCAATAGATCATTGGCGCGCCGCGCGACGCGTCGATGCGCTCGATCTGCCGGTAAGGGCTGCCACGATCCATACGCGCCGATCGCAACCGGGGCGCGCAGCGTTATCCCTTCGCCGCTATCGACAGCGCCTACGATACAGCGGAAGTTGCCGGGCTGCCCGCTGAGTGACTGAACGTCACACGGTTGCAGTACAGAAACTCCGACTGCCTTGGCACGCTGCAGCAGCAGCAAATCCAAATGTTCGCGCGCAAGCGCCCGTCCCCAGGGGTGCTTCGCGTCATCGCCGGCAGGCAAAGCTGCGCTCACCGACTGCGCGCCGCATAACAACGCCACGCGGCGCAGCTCCGGTCCCGCCATCGACGCGAATACATCGCCGATCCCGAGTGCGTCCAGAAGCGGTAGGTTACTCGCCGCAATGCATTCTCCGCAGACCTTGCGGCGCGGAAAGCACTGCTTCTCGATCAGAGCAACTGACCAGCCCGCTTGCGCAAGCAAGATCGCTGCGGTCGAACCCGATGGGCCAGCGCCGACAATGACAGCGTCGTAGTCGGTTTGCATTAGGCTATTCCGGCTGCGCTAACGCCCTGTCTGGCAGCACGAAAAAAGTGACCAAAGAGCCCCGCCGCATGCTCTTGCAACTGCCAGTCATCTTGATCGCCGGGCCAAGCCATGGAAAGCTCCGCGTCGCGGAATCCGGCGTGCACGCTCAGCACGGCATCGTTGCGCGTAACTCTACTTGCGCCTACCGCGCCAATCAGGTAGCTACCGATGAGAGATATAGGAGCGCGCCTCGGCTCGCAGGCGACAAACCAATTGCATCGAGCGGCGATTGCGCACATCAACTCCGGAAGCAGCAGATCGTCGAAGTGATGTAGGAAGAGGTTCGTCACTATGACATCCCATCTCGGAGGAAGGTGCGGCGGCATAGGTGCCGCGGCCCAGTCGAGCACGTCCACGCTCAGGGTCTGCACGGACCATCCGAGGTGTGCGAAAGCAGTGCTTGTATCCGCGTCGAGGAGCGCCAGCCGATCGAGTAACGTAAGATGCACAGCCGGCCACGATCTCGACAATTCTTGCGCTATGCATAGCATCAGGGTTCCATCGCCGGCGCCGAGTTCAAGCACGCGCAGCGGCAGATAGCGCGAGCATCGCCCAAGTGCGGGCTGCATCCCTCGGACTATGATGCCGCGTGTCCCCATGATGCGGTTGACTCGCTGCAAATCACGGCGTGCGCGTGTTGCGCGTGGATCGCTCGCTGCCAGTACGTCAAGGATTTCGCGCGACACCGTCCTCGGAAACGTCAAAGTTGTTCCTCAGGCGAAGCCGCGAAGCGCGGGCCAATCGCTCGACATCACGCGACCTCCAGTAGCGCGCCGTGACAACTGAAACCCGCACCGAACGAAGACAGCCACCACCACCCTCCGGGTGCTCGGTCGGCCAGCGCGGCCTGGAGGACGAAGTAAACGAACGCACTCGAGAGATTGCCGTATTCGCGCAGCATAGCCGCGCTGTAGCGAAAGTCCCTCGCCTCTAACCCAAATCGCCTTTCCAACGAGAGCAACACGTCACGACCGCCCGCGTGCATGATCCATGTGTTGATCTGTGAAGCACGAATCCCTGCGCGCCGCAGCACTGCTTCCAACACCCGATGCGCGTATTCTGCGGCCAATCTCGGCACTGCGCGCGTCAGGATGTTGCGCAGCATGCCTTGACGCTGCTCAAACATTAGCGCATCTCGATCGGCTGGACCAATCAGAGACTCGCTGTCTTTCCACAAAATTCGACGACGATGCGGATGCGCCGTTTGCGATAGGACAGCCGCGCCTGCGCCATCTCCAAACAAGCAGGCACTCACCAATACGCCCGGGTCGTTGTCAAGATACATAGCGGCACTGCTCACCTCTACGCAGATTGACAGTACATTCTGACATTGGCCGGACCCCAGCAACGCGCTCCCGAGCCGCATATTTGGAAGCGCCGCGGCACATCCCTGTCCGACCAAATCGAATGCCTGAACACTGGACTTGAGGCCCAGTTTCTCAATGACATAGCCCGACAGGCCCGGACAAAGATAGCCAGTGCACGTGCTCACGATAACTGCATCGATGTCGCCGGAGCAGAGTTCAGCATCGATTAACGCGCTCGCGCCCGCTTGCGCAGCAAGCTCGGGAGCAGACGCGATAAACCGGCGGCGCAACGTATCCGGATCGATCTCGAAGACCTCTGCGAGTGAGCTCAGCGCGAGTCGCCGCGCCTCAATTCCGTTGTCGCGTTGCAGAACGGTTTTCGTGACGGCGTGTGCGCGTTCGTCAAGGCGCGCAAACCATTCAGAACACTGAAATGCTTCCCAACAATCGGCTTTTGTATAGCGCGCTGTTGGCGTGGCCGTTCCGATCCCATTCATAAACATGCGTGATATCCGCCTAAGTTTCTTAACGTGCGGCTCCCTAGCGCGTGGCCGGAGGAAAGCTGGGAAAGTTGCGCGCAAGGGCGCATCGTCGCTACGCAGGTGCGAAAAAAGTGAAGACGATGGGCCTTCCGCGGTTCCATCACCCGCGTGGTTGAGGTACGTTGGATCAGGCTGGCCATATCTACTCCGTCCATCCGCTGTGAGTTCGCATTGTAGCGCGCTGGGTTCTATCGCCCGCGGAATTGGATCTGGACAGACTCGAGCCCTCGACATCCGGCAGTATGAATGCCGTCCGGGGCGGAATGTTATATTCGGGAAGCCCTGTCTCTTGCTCCACGGAATTTGCGCAATTCACTGGTGGGTCGCAATATCCTGTCGCTTCATCGGGCATGGAGAACGAGAGCTTAACCGCGTTCTTGCTAAAGCCGACGCTTCGCTAGTTGCGGTGTCTTTCCCATACCAAACGCCGAGAACCCATCCATTAAAACCATTAAGACCTACCCCACGAGCGTCGAAGCCGATCTGGCGAGGATCGCATTGGACGCCGCCGGCATAACCTCATTCGTTGTCGGCATAAGCTTGGGAATGGAAGGCGGAGGAGCCGGTGTGCAATTGCTCGTTCCGGATGATCGCGTTGAAGCGGCGCTGACCGTGCTCGGAAGCGCGTGAAATCCACCGGTAACGCGATCTGCGACAAGCGAACTTCGTCGCCCCGCTTGCTCCTTCGTTGGCCATTGGCGCAGGTGCGGTGAGATCGGACAGAAGGGGGACCCCAAATTAGCCGGATCCAAAATAGACGGCCCCGGGGGAGNNGCCGGGGCCGAATCTTCCTCAGGGCGCATCATCCGCGCCCGTGCGGCCTGCGGAAATTTCTACTTGAACATCGCGTTGGCGCGCGAGAGATCATCGCGATGCGACACGAAGTTGATCATTGAGCCGAAGGCCGCGCCGGCCAGCGGATCTTTCCCCAAGGCAGCACTCAGCGCCGCATTCACCTTGTCGAGACCTGCCGCATCGGGCGTCAGGTAGAACACATAAAATAAGTTGGGATCCTGCGTGTGAATCGCCTCTTCTGCGATCTGGTACGCCACGACCGCGCCGTCATTCATGAGCTTCTCGAAAAAAGGCACGAGCAGCGCCTTGCTCAATGTCGAGACCGCGTCGTTGGGCGCATCCGCCTTCAATGTGTAGGACGCCGCATGGTCGTAGCCATTCTTCAAAGGACCGCTCTTATAGTTGTAGAAGCGACTAACGTAGAGTCCGTCCCAATGCGCGGTCGCGCTTCCAAAGGTCGAATTGGTTGAAGAGCCGTTCTTGTAGAACTCGTCGAGGAGGTTCAGCACGCCGGCCTCGGATGTCGCGCACCACCAGCCATAGTGCGTCGCACCATGCTCGGTATGAACCAAGGCCTCCCCATTGCCGGCTGCGAAGATCGTGCCGTTGGCAAGCGCGGCATCGATGGTTTTCTGAGAGGCCGAATTGTTCTTCTCCATGTCCGCCCACTTCGAGCGCGGCAGCACCCAGTTGGACACGTAGGTGTAGATCCGCGGCTTCTCTTTGACTTCCGTCGACTGCGCGTTCGCAGCCGTTGTTGCAAGACCCAGCGCGCCTGTAAGGCACACGCCCGCCAATAGTCTGACCAGCATGGTATTCATGTCGTCTCCCCCGACGTTTGCTTAGTAAAGTGTTGGTGTTGGTATTGGGGTCGGTAAGCGCACCCGAATCGATGCCCCATGCGTAGGACCAAGGTGCGACTTCCTCCTGCCCATCAGAGGAACATACACCTGAAGCTAAGGGTCGGCATTAACTTTCAATTAAGATTGTGCTGCGCCGAAGCGCCTGGCCGCGCACTAGCCCGATATGGCGCATTCCTGGATATCCGAGCCCGTGCGATCGCGAACACAACGGCTTACAGCCCCACCGATTTATTCGCGAAATAAGCTCTGACGATCGCAGAATAGCCCGGCCGTGCGGTGCGAATCGGAACATCGCTCACCAAAACCCTCCAATCGACTCGAGGTCCACCGGTTCACCGAGGCAGATCCGTTTATGCGAGCGAGCCGCAATCCCGAAGCCAGTCGGTGACATGCTCCAAGTGTGAGGCAAGACCGAGCTCAATCGAAATGACGAGCACCTTGTCGTGCGTCTTCAGGGGTGCGCCGAGATGCGGCTTTGCAGTCCGCAGATGCGCGAGAACATCACCGGGTTGAGCGTTTGGTCGTGCGGACAGCAGGTAGGCTACTGCGGAGCCATCATAAGACGACATGGCGGGTATCAACTCGCCAAGCTCCTTCAGTGAGTTTTGCAGTAAGGACAAGGACTCGTGGAGTCGATCGCGCAAATCTTCGCCTTTGTCGAATCGCACGAGAATCAAATACGGAATAAATCCATCGTCATTCATGACCGATTTCGTATGACTGGTGCAGCGCACCGGTCATGGTCTCGTTCTGCATTTGCACCACCACGTCGGCGAACTTCAGATCGCGGCTGAGATATCGATCGATGCGCACAAGCTCCCGG
The DNA here is from genome assembly GCA_003140135.1 of Gammaproteobacteria bacterium. Lineage (GTDB taxonomy): Bacteria > Pseudomonadota > Gammaproteobacteria > Steroidobacterales > Steroidobacteraceae > PALSA-1196. Next base: position 773 of record PLIX01000093.1, on the reverse strand, counting down.
CTTTCCCGCGCTCGTGCCAATAGTAGACTGAATCGGGTTGAGGGTGACATGGCACGGAGTACCCGGGCTCTCAGCCGCGCGTCGAGGAGCAAGTAAGTCACTGAAACGTAGCGAATTGTGTTAGCCAAACCCTTCAGGCCTGGTCCAAGACACCCGCTGCCTTGGGCGTTAGCATAGATCCGCCATCCTTCCGCCTACCTCGTCCGGTTCATTTCGTCGTCCGCTCGGCCGGCACCCGGATCGCGGCGGAATATGGGCGACCGTCAGACTAAGACGGAAATCATCGCGGTCGTCAGACCCAATCACGCAGAGTGTAATCGTGCTTTACCACCATACGTTCAAATATCTCTCTGCCGATGAAGCCGTCCACCGGCTGAACCCCGAAGACTTGCGGTGCATCGGCAAACGAAGTCACCGCAAACTCGACGTCGTTCAGCTGCAGTCTTCCCAATTGAACCTTGACGACGCGCGTGCGTCCAAAGCGCTCCCTAGCGGCGCCCACCCCCTGGCCGACACCTGCGTCCTCGACATGCAAGCCGACCCGCTGCGCGGCGCGATCGGACAAATCAGCGTCAGCGCCCGTATCGAGAATGAAATGGTACGGTCCCTGACCGTTCAGCCGGACCTCCACAAATACGCGATTATCGATCAGCTTGAACGGAAGGGGGAAATTCGGCTGCCTGACTTCGCTCTCGACGCTGTTCGCTGTCGTCAATGACGGACCGGATGCGACGGCCAACAGAAACGTCGTCAGCGCAATACCTTTCACGGAT
>PLIX01000098.1 GCA_003140135.1 Gammaproteobacteria bacterium | reverse complement strand
AAGGGGTATCCACTTAGCTCCACATCCGGCTAAGCGAGCTGTTATTATATACAGCACATGATGCCTCCTGCCAATCCAGACTATCCGCGCACGTGGGGCGAGTTTCTCGACCGCTTCTCTTCGGAGGAAGCGTGTGCGGCCTATCTTGAGCGACTGCGATGGCCGAGCGGGTTTGCGTGCCCGGATTGCGGCAGCATGACGCCGCCGTACCGCGCCAGTCGGGTTCGCCTCATGTGCAAAGACTGCCGGCGCCAGAGCACCGTGACGGCGGGGACTATCTTTGACAAGACGCGTACACCGTTACGAGTATGGTTGGCGGCGGCGTGGTATCTCACCAATCAGAAGCAAGGAGTCAGCGCACTCGGTTTGCAGCGCGTGGTGGGCCTGGGCAGTTATCAAACTGCGTGGACGATGTTGCACCGATTCAGGCGCGCCATGGTGCGTATCGGGCGCGAGCGTCTGAAGGGGTTGGTCGAGATCGATGAAACTTACATCGCCATCACTGATCGAGAAAACTCTACTCCCGCTCTGCTGCGCAAAAGCCACACCGACAAGATTATCATCGGGTTAGCGGTGGAGATCTTGCGGCCGAAAGGGTTCGGGCGCATTCGTCTACGCCAGCTATCGAGCGACTCGAAGCAGAGCGTGCGGCAGTTTATTCAAGACAGTATCGAACCGAACTCGACCGTGCGAACCGATGGCTCAGGCAGCTATGCCAAGCTCCATGAACTCGGCTACCACCACGAACGTACCGTCATGCTCGGATCGGAAATTCCCGCTCACGTCTCGATGGTTGGCGTACACCGCGTCGCCTCACTTCTTAAGCGATGGATCCTCGGGACTCATCACGGATCGATTCAGCCCGTGCACCTCGACGCATACCTTGAGGAGTTCGTCTTCCGATTTAATCGCCGCTCTTCAGGCTCCCGCGGCATGCTTTTCTACCGCCTACTTCAGCAAGCTGTAGTCACCGATCCGGTGACTTATCAAGACATCATCCGACCGGACTTGAAACGACGAAAAGCCGCTTAGTGGAGCTGAGTGGATACCCCTTACGAATATACAGTCTTGCGACTATGGCATTCAAGTTGAGCGCATGCACCCCTGGACCCTAATGAAATCAGTGACCTGGGAACTTATCGATCTTCCGCAGAGTCGGGAACAGCCGCATCCAAAGGGCAGTAATAAAGAGGGTCGCAATGCCGCCAATCACGACCGCCGGCACAACTCCGAACCAGGCCGCGGTGAGGCCAGATTCGAACTCTCCGAGCTCGTTCGAAGCACCGATGAACACCCCGTTCACCGCGCTCACCCGGCCGCGGATGGCATCCGGCGTTTCCAGCTGCACGAGCATGTGGCGGATGTAGACGCTTGCCATGTCGCCTATGCCAAGCACGAGTAGCGCCAACAACGACACGATGAAGACGTGCGAGAGGCCAAACACAATGGTCGCGATACCAAATAAGGCAACCCCTGCAAACATCCATCGGCCGACGTGGCGCGCCATCGGCGAGAAGGCGAGAACGACCGCGGCTAGTGCGGCCCCAACCCCAGGCGCGGTGCGCAGCAGACCAAGCCCGGTAGGCCCGACGTGCAACACGTCGCGCGCGTATGCAGGCAGGAGCGCCGTCGCGCCGCCCAGCAGGACTGCAAATAAATCGAGCGAGATTGCTCCGAGCACGACCGAGCGCGAGCGCACGAAGCGCAGGCCTTCAAGAACCGCATGCCAGGATTTTGCTGCCGCGGGGTCTGGCAGTGCGCTTGCCGGCGCGGCAGTTGCCGCGACGCTCAATTGTTTTACATGCCGCACTTTCGCAAGACTCATCAGGACGCTCGCGGCGGCCAGTAGCACCGCGACAACGGCATACACGGTCTGCGGACCGGCGAGATAGAGAATCCCGCCCAGCGCGGGGCCTGCGATGGTCGCCACCTGAAAGCTTGAGGAGCTCAATGCCACAGCATTGCCAAAGCTCTCGATGGGCACGAGAGTCGGAACAATAGCCTGCGAGGAGGGCATACTGAAGGCGCGCGCACTGCCGAACAGCACCATGACGGCAAATACCGGCCACACTACGCGCTGCCCGGATATCGTGAATGCGAGCAACAAGAGCGCGCACAACACCTGGGTCGCATAACACAGCGCAAGGATCCTGCGGCGATTGAAGCGATCCGCGGCGTGCCCAGCCACAAGAGCCAGTGGTATAAACGGCAGAAACTGCGACAGGCCCACGAGCCCGAGGTCGAGCGGGTCATGCCTGAGCGAATACACCTGCCAGCCGACCGCCACGGTCTGCATCTGTATCGCGAAAGTTGCGAGAAATCTGGCGGCGAGAAACCCAGCGAACCCCGGATGACGTAGCGCGGCGAGCCGCCGCTTGGATTGTGACAGTGCGCTGGATGGTGACACGTGAGTGTCAAAGCTTAGCAGCTGATTGACGATGGAGGCGCGGTGCGCGCATGATTCGCCTGGATGGTTCCCTTCCGGGATTAAATGGGAACGCGGTAGGATTCATTCTGATCCGCGGCTGTCCCCGCAACTGTAAGCGATGAGCCGAGCGACACCGAACGCCACTGGACAACCGGGAAGGCGACGCAAGGCACTGACTCGCGAGCCAGGAGACCTGCCATCGACCGTGGTCACGCACGAACACATTGGGCGGGGTGCCCCGATGGCGAACGGAATTTAGGGTCGTCAGCTGACCTGGAGTTTCCGCGCTTTGGTTCGTAGTGACGTGTCACGTTACTGCGAGGCCAGTCATGTTCCGCGATGTTCAAGCCACGGCGCGTCGTCACGCGCTCGTTGTACTACTTGTTTGCAGTTCGTTCGGTTGGTCCGGCCGCGCCACACTCGCGCAGGATCAAGCTTCTCCGGCTGACGAACTATTGCCGCGCATAATCGTGAGCGCCACGCGCGTGCCGACTCCGGAAGACGAGGTCGCCAGCAGCGTAACGCTTATCACGGCCGCCGATATCGCTGCCCAGCAGGCGCGCACGTTGCCCGATATCCTGCAGGCCGTACCGGGCTTGAATGTAGTTCAGACCGGCGGCCCCGGCGGCGCGACCTCGGTCTTCATGCGCGGCACCAATTCGAACCACGTGAAGGTGCTCGTCGACGGCATCGACGTCAGCGACCCCAGCACTCCCACCGACACCTTTGATCTGCAGCACTTGCTGCTCGCTGATATCGATCGCATTGAGGTGTTGCGCGGGCCGCAAAGTGGTCTCTACGGCTCGGACGCGATTGGCGGCGCGATCTACATCGTGACCAAGACCGGCACCGGACCGCCTACTGCGACCGCCAGCCTCGAGGGCGGATCCTTCGACACTTTCAACCAGACGGCGGCCGTGAGCGGATCCTCGGGCGGCTCCAACTATGCCTTCAACGTCGATCATTTTCGTTCCACCGACACACCGGTGACGCCGCTTGATCTGCTGCCGCCGGGTGAACAGAGAAACAATGACTCCTACGACAACAAGTCGTTCTCGACCAAACTGGGCACCAAGCTCAACGACGCTCTGGACGTCGCCGTGGTTGCGCGCTATGTCGATTCGACGCTGCTCTTCACAAACGACAACTTCGATGTTTTCCCGAGCGTTCCGGACGCCACGCGCAGCGAGGAGGACGTGCAGCAACTCTTTACCCGCGCGAGCGCGCACCTCGGGCTCTTGCAAGGCCTTTTCGATCAAACGATCGGCGTCGGCTACAGCCACGACCATACGAGCGACTATGGTCCCGAGGTCACCCCGAGTTATAACCGCGGGGATAGGCTCAAGATTGACTGGCAGGGCAACATCACTCTTGCGACCCATGAGCTTCTGGTTGTTGGAGCCGAGCACCAGCGCGATGCGATCGAGCAGAGCCCGATCTCGGCCCAAATGACCACGAACGCGGGCTTTGCACAGCTGCAATCGAGCTTCGGTAGCCGTTTCTTTGATACGGTCAGCGTGCGCTACGATGACAACGATCGCTTTGGCAGCAAGACTACGTTCCGGATCGCCCCTGAATTGGTCGTCACCGAGACGGGTACGACCTTAAAGGGCAGCGTTGGCAGCGGCTTCAAAGCCCCGACGCTCAACCAGCTGTTCGTGAGCTTTCCCGCTTTCGACTTTAGCGCTAACCCCAACCTCAAACCCGAATCGAGCGTCGGCTACGACCTGGGTTTCGAGCAGGCGCTGCTGGAGAAGGACCTGCGTTTCGGTATCACCTACTTCCACAATCATCTTCACGATCTCATCAACGATAACAGTACGTTCACCACGGAGGTGAACATTGATCGCGCGACGACCTATGGGTTCGAGAACTTCATCGCCTACACGCCGATCGCGCGTCTTGTGCTGCGCGCCGACTACACCTATACGCTCGCAACGGACGACATCTTGCATGAGGAGCTGCTGCGCCGCCCCAAGGTCAAGTCAAGTTTCGCGGGCACCTGGCAGGCGAGCGACGCGCTCTCGCTCACCGCGTCCCTGGTGTACGTCGGGCCGTGGCTGGACGACAATCGCGCCTTCACCAACCTCGAGCCGCTCACGGCCGGCGGCTATGCGACGACCAACATTGCCGCAAGCTATGCACTGTCGCGCAACCTGACGCTCTTCGCCCGCATCAATAATCTTTTCGACCGGCGTTATGAGGACCCGCTCGGGTTTGATCGTCCTGGCTTCGGCGTGTTCGCGGGCATCAAGGCGACCCTTTAGCGATGGCTGCCGCTACCGGGGCAAAGTTGCATGTTGAAGTGCCAGCGTCATAATTAGGCAGGCGCGTTGTCACACCCCCGGGGAGGGCAGCCATGAATCTTGCCGATTCCATTACCGACCCAGCCGCGGTGCCGACCCAGGACGAGCGCACCTGGGGCATGGTCGCGCATCTTGCCGCGCTCGCTTTCTTCATCCTGCCGTTCGGCAACATCCTAGGGCCGCTCGTCGTATGGCTCGCCAAGCGCGAGCACTCGACATTTGTCGCCTTGCATGCCAAAGAGGCGCTCAATTTCAATATCACTATCCTGATGGGCGCGCTCGTCTGCGGCCTGCTACTGGTATTTTCGATCGGGATACTTTTTGGTGCGGTGCTGTTTGTCTTCTGGCTCGTCATGATCATCATTGCGGCGCTGAAGGCGAATGAGGGAGCGGCGTATCGGTATCCCTTTACCGTGCGCCTGGTGAAATAGCGCGTGGCGCTCACGCGCCCAAGAACATTCGATAGGCGGCGTTCTGGGTTTCTTCCACGTACGGGTAGTGCAGCTCGTGCAGGTGCTCGACGAACTGCGCGCGCTCGCCCGGCGCAACTTGGATCCCCGCGAGCACGCGTCCGTAGTCCGAACCGTGGTTGCGATAGTGGAACAGACTGATGTTCCAGCGCGTACCGATGGCCTGCAGGAACTTCACTAGCGCACCTGGGCGCTCGGGAAACTCAAAACGGTACAGAAGCTCGTATTCGATGGCGCGCGCGTGCCCGCCGACCATGTAGCGCACGTGCAATTTGGCCATCTCGTTGTCGGTCATGTCGGTGATGCTGTAGCCCGCGGCGCGCAGCGCCTGGATGACTGACTGCCGCTCGCTGCGGCCTTGGGAAAGCGCAAAGCCCACGAAAATCTGCGCTGCCCGGGCATTTTCGTAGCGGTAATTGAACTCGGTGACGCTGTGCTGGCCGAGCGCCTCGCAAAAGCGCAGGAAGCTGCCCGGCTCCTCCGGGATCTCAGCGGCGAGCAACGCCTCACGCGCGGCGCCCAAGTCGGCGCGCTCGGCCACGTGCCGCAGCCGGTCGAAGTTCATGTTCGCGCCACTATTGATCGCGACCAACCGCTGGCCGCTTACGTCCGCGCGCGCCGCATATTTCTTGATTCCCGCCACCGCAAGAGCGCCGGCCGGCTCGACGATCGAACGCGTGTCCTCAAATACATCCTGAATAGCCGCACAGATCTCATCCGTGTCGACCAGCACGATCTCATCCACATGCTCGCGGGCGAGCGCGAAGCATTCCTCGCCGACGCGCTTCACGGCCACACCGTCGGCAAACATGCCGACGCGCTCAAGCGTGATACGCCGCCCCATCCGCAATGATTCGTACATCGCTGCCGCGTCCTCAGGCTCGACACCGATGATCTTGATCTGCGGGTACAAATATTTGACGTACACGGCGATGCCACCGATGAGGCCGCCGCCGCCGACCGGCACGAAAATCGCATCTATCTCCCCGCCGCTCTGGCGCAGGATTTCAACGCCGACGGTGCCTTGGCCTGCGATCACGTCGGGATCATCGAACGCATGCACGAACACCAGATGCCGCTCGCGCGCAAGCGCTAGGGCCCGTTCGGCCGCGGTATCGTAGTCATCGCCGTGCAGCACCACTTCCGCGCCCAAGTCGAGCACCGCCTGCACCTTGATGTGCGGCGTCGTCTGCGGCATGACCACAACAGCCGGAATCGAGCGCTGGCGTGCCGCGAGCGCCACGCCCTGCGCATGGTTGCCGGCGGAAGCGCAGATGACGCCGCGCTGCGCGATGGCCTGCGAGAGGTGCACGATCTTGTTGTAGGCACCGCGCAGTTTGAAGGAGAAAATCGGCTGTAGGTCTTCGCGCTTGAGGAGGACCCGCGCGCCGATGCGGCGTGAGAGACGCGCGGCCTCCTCGAGCGGCGTCTCTATCGCGACGTCGTATACATGCGCTCGTAGAATTCGCTCGATATAGGGGCTCGCCACGGCGATCCTCGCAGCCTACGGATCGGCAAGCTTAGCCGGTTGCAGAAGGCTTGCGAACTAGTGGCGCGAGCGAACTGCTTCGCGCCGGCGTACGGGCCCGTCAGCGCCGGTCTGTAATGGGGCGCACGGCGAAGCGGAAGGGCGCCTTGCCGACGAGCACGATGTCGCCGTCCTTGAGGGTGTGGCGCAATACTCGTCGTCCGTTGACGATCACGCCGTTCGTGCTGTTCAGGTCCTCGATGATCGTGTGCGTCGGGCCCGCAAGTATCACCGCGTGGTGGCGGCTGATGTATTTGGCGTCGATCTGCACATCGTTGTCGGGCGTGCGCCCAATCGTCGTCTTGCGCCCGAGCATGTGCACGACTTCCGACTCACCCGTGCGGATGAAGAGGCGCGCGGCGCCCTCCGGGGCCACTTCGTGGGTGCCGCTAGCGCCTGGATCGAGCCGTTTCATGCTCTGTTGAATATTGCCAAGGAGCGCCTGACTGTTGGCCGCTTCAGTCTCGAGCCGATTGATGAGGCGTTCGCGTTCGGCGAGCGTGCGCCGCGCCTGCTCGACGGTCCCGCGCGAGTCGTCCTGGGTCTTTGCAAGCTCTTCGAGCCGCGCGCTCTTGACGCGCAGATCCGCTTCGAGCCGATGGATGGAGTCTTCAGCCGCGCGCAGATCCCCTTCCAGATCGCGTGCGCGCTCAAGATTCACGCGCAGCTCTTCCCGCAGGGCGGTGATGGTTTGCGCCTGGTCGGCCGCGTCGGTTTCGAGCACCTGCACGCGGGCGCTCGCCGCCGTAAGACGCGCGGCCTGTTCATTGTGCTCGGCTTGCAGGGCCGTCGTAGCCACGACGCCCGTGTCACGCTCGCGTACGACTCCTGCGAGCTCGACTTCGAGTCGCGCGACGCGTTGGCGTTGCTCCGAAATGGCAGTTTCCATCGAGTTGCGCAACTCGCGCGCCGCAACAGCGGCGGCTTCCTCCTCGGCGAGGCGCGCATTGACCGCGGCGAGAGCCGCTTCCAGCGTACCTAGGTTCTTGCGTTGAACCTCTGCCTCTGCGACCGCGCGCGCAAGGTCGCGTTCGCGCGCAGCCAGAGTCTCACCCTGAGAAAGCTGCGCGGCCTTGAGAGCTGCAATGCTCGCGTCGCGCTCGGCGACGTTTGCGGTGAGCGCGACGATTGTGTCGTTGAGGAAAGCGGCGTCACTCTTCACCTCGCCGATCTGCTCGTTGCGCCGCGCAAGCGCTCCGGCCAAGTCGTTCACCTCTTTGTCGAGGGCTACGATGCGTGTGTTGCGCGCGCGCAGGTGCGCTTGCAGTTCGCCGACTTCTTGAGTCCGACTGCCGAGCTCGCCCTGCAAATGCCGCAGCCGCGCCTCGCGGTCGCCGAGGGAATGATCGAGGCCGGAGAGGAGAGCGTCAAAGATCGTGCGCCGGCCCTCGAGCGAGCGCAGGGTCTCCAAATAGCCGGAGCTGCGCGTCTGCAGCTCGCGCACTTCCTGCTGCGCCGCATCGACTGCTCGTTCGCGCGCGGCAAGTTTGGCATCGAGCGCGCCTTCGCGCGCATGCAGGGCACGGGCCGCCGCGTCACGCTCCTCAACCGCAAGCCGTCGCTCCTCGCTGTGTGCCTCGGCTTGTGCCAGCGCCGCACGCACTTCGGAGACTTCCTTCATGAGTGCGCCGGCGCGCTCTTCGGTCGCGACGCGCGCGCTGCGTGTGGATGCAAGCTCGTGCTCGAGCTCGGTGAGCCGCTCGCCTTTGCGCGTGAGGCGCTCCTCGACGTCTTTCAATGACGTCGACAGCGCCCGAAGATTGATCTCGAGTTGAGTGCTGCGCTCGTCGACTAATGGCTCAGACGGCGCCGCGGCCAGATTGGCTAGGCCAGTCGGGACGATCCACGTATCGGTGCTGCTGACAGGCTCGGCTGCAGCATCGGCAACGTCGAGCACGGGCAGCTCGGCGGTGGATTCCAGGTCCACTTCGCTCGATGGAATCGACTGGCGCTGTACGCTCATGTCTAGCGCGTCCCTTCACCCGTAAAATTCAGCGCCCAAAGTGTAGCGCGAGGCGCGCAGCAGCGTGCAGCTTGGCCCATCAAAATGTGAGCACGGTCGCGGAATATTACATAACTCGCCCGCGACGGCTCAGCGCAGGAACGCCGCCACCGCATCTGCCACAGCTTCAGGTGCCGTTTCGCATAAGCCCGCGCCGTACCCTGAAAAATCCACGAGGTGTGCCTTCGGTAGCAGTTCCTGCACGCGCAGCATCGGCCCCCAATACTCATCCGCAGACCGCAACAGCAACGCGGGTTGGGTGACAAGCCCGAGCCGCTGTGCGGAATATCGCACGGCGGCGTGCATACCCCATGACGCATTCGCTCCGCTGTACAACATTGTGGCGACGCGGCGCGCCGCGATGTCCGCAGGCAGCGGCCGCTGCGCAGCCGCTGCCGCGCGCCGCCATTCCCTCTGCAGATGCCCGCCGTCGTCGCTAGCCGGGCCTGGCCACGGTGAGCGCGCAAACATTGCCCGCTCTGCATCGTTGAGCGCGGGCACCGCCGCCCAAACGACGCGCCGAATCTGCGCAGGCCGCGTGATGGCAAGCTCGGCCGCAATCAGAGCGCCTGTTTGGCAGCCCATGACATCAATCTGGCGCAGCCTCATGGTGTCCAGGAAATCGCCCATGGCCGCCGCATAGTCCTCGATCGTGGGCTGCGCGGCCGGGGCGTCCGATTCCCCATACCCAGGCAGATCGGGCGCATACACCGAACGGTCGCTCCCGAGGATCCTTTGCACGGCGTTGAACATGCGCCCGGTCAGCGGGGTCTCGTGCAGACACAGCAGCGTCGTGCCCTCCTCGAATCCTCCCCCGCGCGGCATGGCGTTGTGCACGTGCAGCTGGCCATACCGGCACTCGAAATAGCCACGCCGCACCGGTGGCTGTGTACCGGTGTCACGGTTCGCGCGCGATCGAAATGCCATAGTGTGCTCCCGGCGCGGGTTCGGATCGGCTCCCCGCCTGCCCGGCGAACTATAGGGAATATGTAAGGAGTGATGTCATGATCCGCTTAGCAGCCCTCACTTTGGTCCTGGCGTCGATCGCCGGCTGCGGACTCACTGAAACGGTCGGTTCTGCAGCGACCGACGCGGCCGCCAAGACGCAGGAGCTTAAACAGGCGCAGGCCACCGAAGCGCGCGCTCGGAATGAACTCGACGCCGCAGCCCGCGCCTCCGCGGAGCAGCGTCAAGCCGCGGAAAAAGACGCGCAATAGCCCGACGGGGCCTACCCCGGTCGAAGGGCGGACCGGACGCGCCGGGATCCAAAGCGCGTCCGATCCGCCTGTCCTTCAGCGGTGCTTCTTGCCGCGCAGTCGCTTGAGAAGTGAGTCCGCCTGCTTCGCGGCGAAGCGCTTCGCGACGGCAAACCCTCCCGGCGAGGAGCGACGTCTGCTCGACTTCTTAAGCCGCTTCTTCGCTGTCTTGCGCTTGGCGGAAGACCTGCGCGTGGCCTTTTTGGCGGCAGTCTTGGACTTTCGCTGCGGCCGTTTCTTGGCGGCCGCCTTCTTCTTGGAGACCTTCTTCTTGGAGACCTTCTTCGCGGCCGCTTTCTTCTTCGCCGGTTTCTTGGCGACGGCTTTCGCGGGCGCCTTCTGAGCCGCTGGCTTTGCGCTCGGCGGCGTCTTCGCCGCGGCGGGTTTACTGCTCGCTGCGGACACGGCTGCCGGTGCGCTCACCGTGGGAGCGATCTTTGGCTTAGGCAGCGCCGCACTGGCAGCAGCGCTCGGAGCGCTCGCCGAAGCACTCAGCGTGGGCGGAGAGGGCTTGGCTGCCGGCGCTGCAGCCGGACTCTTAGGCGTTGCCTTCGCAGGCTGAGCTGCAGGGGTTGCAGCGGCGACACGCTTGTCGGCATGCACGGCGAACATGGCGCCTTGCGGATCGATGACGTGTGCGATCCAGGTGCCACCCGGCACCTCCATGGGCCCGTTCACCACCTTGCCGCCCCCGGCTTTCGCGGCATTGGCTGATTTATCGACATCTGCAACGTGCGCATAGGACATCCACTGGGTCGGCATCGGTTTGTCTGGAGTGATCTTGAACATGCCGATGGACTGCACGCCCTGAATGCCGACCAGGTGATAGACGCCCATGGGTCCCATATCGTGCTTGGCGACCTCTTCCCAGCCGAAAAGCTCGCCATAAAAGCGCAATGCGGCGATGGCATCTGTCGTCGTCAGCTCATGCCAGGAGAACTCCTCGGATCCTGATGATCTGCCGCTCTGTGAGCCCGGGGCCGGACTGAAGAGGGCGAACGCCGCACCCTGAGGATCGGCAAGCACTGCCATCCGGCCGGTGTTTGGGATGTCGGTTGCGCCCATCGTGACGCGCGCGCCCAGGCGCTGCGCGGTTTGCACGGTCGCATCCACATCGGGAGTGCCGATGTAAGGCAGCCAATGAGGGCCTGCGGCGCGCGCCGCGTCCGGCAGCGTCCGCACGCCTCCGAATGGACCTTTTCCCGACACCCACAAGGTGTACGACGGGTCCTTGTCCCAGGCTTGGGTTTTCCATGCGGTCACTTTGGGATAGAAGGCGCCCGCGGCCTTGGTATCCGTCGTCATCAACTCGTGCCAGACGAATCGGCCTCGGATGTCAGCGTTGCTCATATCGTTTTTCCTTTTAGTTAAGCGCCTACCACTCACCGGTATTAGGCATCGATTTCCAGGGCTCGGCAGGTTCGAGCGCCGCACCCTTTTGTAAGAGCTCGATCGAGATGTTCTCGGGAGAGCGCACGAAGGCCATGTGGCCGTCACGCGGCGGCCGATTGATAGTAACGCCATGCTCGGCCAGGCGCTTGCAGGTCGCGTACACGTCGTCCACGGCGTACGCGACGTGGCCGAAGTTGCGCCCGCCCGTATAGCGTTCCGGATCCCAATTATGCGTAAGCTCGATCTGCGCCGACTCATCCCCCGGCGCTGCAAGAAATATGAGCGTGAAACGTCCTTTGGGGTAGTCCTGGCGCGAAAGCTCCTTGAGGCCAAGTGCATCGCAGAAGAACCTGAGCGAGGCATCCAGGTCGGTCACGCGCAGCATCGTGTGTAGGTATTTCATGGCCGTCAGAACATCTCGGCGGGCCCCGGCGTCTTGATCTCGACGTCGTGGCGCGAGGCTATGAACTCGCCCGTAATCATCTGCGTGTAGGTCTGGCCCGGACCGACCATCGGATAGACACCCGCGTCCGGATCGATCATCACTTCGACGAATGCCGGCCCTTTGAATTCGATGAGCTCGCGGACGACCCTGGGGACGTCTTCCTTGCGATCCAGCCGTACCGCATAGCGAAAGCCATCCGCCTGCGCGGCCTTGACGAAATCCTTCTTGTGCAGCGATCGATCGCTCGCAGACAGCCGGCCTTTGAAGAAGAGCTTCTGCCACTGCTTCACCATGCCGTCGCCGTTGTTATTGAGCACGACGACCTTGACCGGCAGCTCGTAGGTCGTGACGGTCTCGAGCTCCCCAATGTTCATGCGAATGCTCGAGTCGCCGTCGATATCGATCACCAGCCGGTTCGGGTTTGCGATCTGCGCACCGATGGCGGCCGGTAGACCGAACCCCATCGTGCCCATGCTGCCGGAGGTGAGCCACAGGCGCGGCTCCCGAAAATCGCAGTATTGCGCCGCCCACATCTGGTGCTGGCCGACGCCTGTTGAAATGATCGCCTGACCGCGCGTGTGACGGTTGATCTCCTCGATCACATAGTAGGGCTGAATGAGTGAGCTTGCCCGGTCGTAGTTCATCGCATGAGTGCGCTTGAGCGCGGCGAGCTCCGCGTGCCAGAGGCTGTAATCTGGGCGAAAGCTCGCGTCTTGCCCGAAGCTTACGAGTGCACGCAGTGCTTCTGGCAGCGCGCCCACGTGGCTCCAGTCAACGTGCTTTACCTTGTTGATTTCAGCGCGATCGATGTCCAGGTGAGCGATGCGCTTCGCCTTGGCCGCGAACTTCGCGGGCACGCCGGCGACGCGATCATCAAAACGTGCGCCCACTGCGATCAGGAAATCGCAGTCGTCCACCGCGTAATTCGCGAACGCGGCGCCATGCATACCGAGCATGCGCAGCGCCAACGGCTGCGTCGTGTCGAATGAGCCGATGCCCATGAGGGTCGTCACCACCGGAATACCGAAGGTCAGCGCGAACTCACCGAGCGCCTCGGACGCGCCGGCGTTGACCACACCGCCGCCGGCGTAGAGGAGCGGTCGAGACGCGCTTCTCAGCATCTCAAAGAATTTCTCTGCCTCGTGGGCCGTGACCAGCTGCTCGGAAAGCTCCTGCATCCGGCGTCGATAACCCGGCACCGGCAGCTTCCCGCTGCCCCGGAACTCCCCCTCCCAGGCCTGCACGTCCTTGGGCACATCGACGACCACTGGGCCGGGACGCCCGGTGCGGGCGATCTCGAAAGCCGTGCGTAAGGTGGCTTCGAGCTTCCTGGGATCGGTGACAAGAAAGATGTGCTTGGCGACCGCGCCCATGATGGAGGGTACCGGCGCTTCCTGGAATGCGTCGGTGCCGATGGCGCCGGTGGGTACCTGGCCGCAAATGACCACGATCGGCACCGAATCGGCCATGCAGTCGCGTACCGGGGTGACGGTGTTCGTCGCTCCGGGCCCTGACGTCACGAGACAGACCCCGACCCGCCCCGTCGCGCGTGCGTAACCGGCCGCCATAAATCCCGCGCCCTGCTCGTTCGCCGGCACGTAGAGCGGCATCTGCTCTTCGCCTGCGGTGCTGCGCTGCTCGTTGTAGAGAAACACGGCATCGTAGGTCGGCAGGATGGCACCACCGCTGTAGCCGAATATGGCGGAAACGCCCTCGTCGGCCAGCACTTGCACGATCATCTCGGCGCCGCTCATGCGCTGCCCTGCCCGCGGGTGGCTAGCGGCTCGCGGCAGGATTACCGTGTCATTCATCAGATCGCCCGTGTCGACGGACAGCAGAGAAAACCTCCGAAGCCTAGCAGCTTAAAGGCGCGGTGCAAGCGCACCGGGCTCGTCTGCCGTGCCAGCGGATCCGCAGCCAATCCTTTATTCTTCGCAGACAAGCCTTCGGCTAGCCGCCATGCGTCACATCATCGCCATACTCCTGCAAAACGAAGCGGGCGCCCTCTCCAGGGTCGCCGGGCTCTTCTCCACTCGGGGATACAACATCGAGTCTCTGTCCGTGGCGCCGACCGAGGAGCCGACCGTCTCCCGCATCACACTCGTGACGAAGGGTTCCGAGGCCGTAATCCAGCAGATTGTCAGTCACTTGAACAAGCTCGTCGACGTGGTCAGCGTCGAGGACATGACCTTGGGTGAGCATCTGGAGCGGGAGCTCGTACTCTTGAAGCTCAAAGTACGGGCGGGACAAAGCGACGCGGTGCGCGGCTACGTCGTGCGCACAGGCGGTCGGGTTCTGGACCCCGCGCCCGACGGCTTCGTGGTTGAGCTGACGGCAAGCGAAGCAGAGGTGACCGCCTTCGTGGCCGAACTTGCGCGCCAGGCACAGTTGCTCGAAATCGCCCGCAGCGGCGCCCTGGGTATGGGCCGCAGTGCGCGCGCGCTCAGGATCGTGCGCTAGTCAGCCTGCGAGAGGCGCAGTTGCGATGGCGAGCTCGCGCACGGGTCGGCCGCCGACGAGATGCTCCTGAATGATTCGCTCGAGGTTCTCCGGGGTGCACTCCTTGTACCAGACGCCCTCCGGGTAAACGACCGCTATAGGGCCGCCCACGCAGATGCGCAGGCAATCCGCCTTGGTGCGCAGCACAGATCCATGGGGCGCGAGGAGTCCGAGCTCCTTCAGGCGCGTCTTGAGAAACTTCCAGGAGTCCTGCTGCAGCTCTTCTGCGGCGCACTTGCCGCCCACACACAGGAAGATGTGCCGCCCCGCGCGGCCAAGACCAGCTTCCTCCGCAGCCTGGCGCAGTGCTTTGCGTTCGTCCATTGCCTCAGGATACTGCCGGCGCTAAAGCGCGGCGTCGTCCGTCTCGCCCGTGCGGATGCGAATCACACGACCGATATCCGTGATGAATATCTTGCCGTCGCCCACTTTGCCCGTCTTCGCCGCCTTGATGATGGCCTCGATCACTTGGTCGAGAAGATCATTTCTCACGGCGACTTCGATGCGCGTCTTCGGCACGAAATCCACCACGTATTCCGCGCCGCGGTAGAGTTCGGTGTGGCCGCGTTGCCGCCCGAAACCCTTCACCTCCGTCACGGTCATCCCCGAGACGCCGATATCGGACAATGCCGCGCGCACGTCATCGAGCTTAAAGGGTTTGATTATGGCTGTGACGAGTTTCATGGACAGCTCTCCGTCGGCGCTTCGAAATCATGGCGGGGCAGCCAAGCAGCGGCGTTTTGCAGCTTTCATGCCACGGCCGAACCGTTCGCGAAATGACGTTCTTTGGCGTGGCGCGACCGGCACGCGCGCCGCACCTGTGCACTATTCTAGCGCACTTGTGCTCACGAACCGCCTAGGCTTGGTGCACTGGAAGTCGCCCCGCTATCCTCTGCACCCATGCTGCCTTCGCGAATTGTCATCGTCGGTGCCGGCCAGGCGGCGGCCGCCGCCATCGACACGCTGCGCCGCAAGGGTTTTACCGGCGCGATTGCATTGGTGGGCGAGGAAGACTCATGCCCTTACCAACGACCGCCGCTATCGAAGAAATACCTTGCGGGCGCATTGGCGCATGAACGTCTGCTGATCCGGCCGCCTCATTTCTATACGGAGCACGCGATCGAGATGCACCTTGGCCGGCGCGTGACCCGCATCGACCGCGCCGCACAGCGCATCTGCCTCGATGACGGCACAGCTCTCCCCTATGACGAACTCCTGCTCGCGACCGGGAGCCGGCCGCGAGCGCTGTCCGCACCCGGCGCGGATCTGCCCGGGGTGCACTTCCTGCGCACGGTCAAGGACGTCGAGGCGATACGCGGCGACTGCGCGCGCGCGCGGCACGTGGTCATCGTCGGCGGCGGCTATATCGGACTCGAAGTGGCCGCCACCTGCCGGGAGCTCGGTCTGGATACGACCGTGCTCGAGATGGCCGACCGGACCATGAATCGGGTGACCTGCCCCGAAGTGTCTGCGTTCGTGCAGGCAGAGCATGCGCGCCACGGCGTCAACATTGTGTGCAACATGCGGGTTCGAGCCATTGCAGCAGACGCCTCTTCCGGCCGCGCGCGCGCGGTCATCTGCGAGGATGGCACGGAGTATCGGGCGGATCTCGTGGTGGTGGGCGTCGGCGTCGCACCCGCCGATGAGGTCGCCAGCGCCGCAGGACTCGACTGCGCCAACGGCATTACGGTTGATGAGTTCTGCCGGACCTCCGATCCGCGCATCCTCGCCGCCGGCGACTGCTGCATTCATCCAAGTCCGCATTACGGGCGGCGGGTGCGCCTGGAATCAGTCGACAATGCATTCGAGCAGGGCACGAGCGCAGCATTGAGTCTTCTCGGCACTCCCGCGGTCCACGACAAGGTTCCCTGGTTCTGGTCCGACCAATACGACCTGAAGCTCATCATCGTCGGCCTGAACCACGGCTACGACACGCTGGTGATGCGCGGCGCGCCGGCACAGCGCAGCTTCAGCGTCTGCTATCTGGCGAACGGTGAGCTCGTTGCCGTCGACACCGTGAACAGCGCCAAGGACCAGATGGCGGCGCGCAAACTGATCGCGGCGCGCGCACGGCCGAGCCTTGACAAGCTCGCCGATCCGAATCTTCCTCTGCGCGAATGCCTATGAGCGTGCACGCCATTGCGATTCACGGTGGTGCCGGTGCGATGCCGCGCGAAAGTGTCTCAAATGAGCGGGCGCAGGAATATCGTGCGAGCCTTGCGCTTGCGCTCGATGCGGGCTTTGCGATTCTGGATCGCGGTGGCACGAGTCTGGATGCGGTCACGACCGCCGTGCGCATGCTCGAGGACAATCCGCTCTTCAACGCCGGTCGCGGCGCCGCCCTGACGCGCGACGGCTGGGTGGAGCTTGACGCGGCGGTCATGGCCGGTGCGAAACAGAAGGCCGGAGCGGTGGCCGCCGTCCGCCACATCAAGAATCCCGTGGACCTCGCCCGACGGGTCATGGAGAAGTCGCGCCACGTGTTGCTGGTCGGCGTCGGCGCGGAGGAGTTCGCGCTGGAGGAAGACTTTACGCTCGTAGCCAACCTCAGCTTGCGCACCGACGAGCGCCGCCGTCAGCTAGCACATGAGCAGCAGGGCGTCAGCGTCTCCGACTTGATTCCATCGCCGCCGGGCACGGTCGGCGCCGTGGCGCTCGACAGCAGGGGAGACCTCGCGGCGGCCACATCAACCGGCGGCATGACAAACAAGCGCCAAGGACGCGTCGGCGACTCGCCCATCATTGGAGCTGGCACCTACGCGAAGAACGGCGTTTGTGCCGTCTCGGCGACCGGCCACGGCGAATACTTCATCCGCGCTGTCGCCGCGTACCACATCTGCTGCGCCGTCGAGTACCGAGGGCTGACGTTGGCCGAGGCCGCGCGTGAAGCCATACACAAGAACATCCGTGCGCTCGGGGGCACCGGCGGCATCATCGCCGTCGATGCGCGCGGAGGTCTCGTCATGGAATTCAGCACCGAAGGGATGTTTCGCGGCGCGCGCGACGCGCACGGCAGGCGCGAGATCGGAATCTACCGCGACGAGGCCAAGACGGCCGGGTAGCACTCGCAGCGCAGAGACGCTTTCGTGATATTTGCGCTGCGCCCGGCGAATCCACGGTGCAGCGCCCGGGCGCAGCAAGCTCGCGACAATTTTTGAGATGCAGCGCGAAACTGCCGGCGCCGATCTGGCGTTGCGGCGGCGCACCGGCCGCGGTTTCACTTGGTGAAGCGGCGATAATGGTTGAAATGCCGGATCGCGTGCTGCACACGCCCGCTCGCCTCAAAGAGGCGCGCGAGATTGTGATGGCTGTCGACGTGGTCGGGATCACACTGCAATGCCTGCTGATATGCTGCGATCGCCTCAGCAAAGCGATCCTGGTCCTCCAGTAGCACACCCAGGTTGAAGAAGAGAGTCTCGGATGCGGCGCACGCTGCAATTCCTTTGCGGTACACGCGCTCGGCCGCCTGCCAGTCGCGCGCCAGGTGCAGCAGCCGCCCGCAATTGATGTATGACTCCAGATGCTGCTCCTCCGCCGCGATGATATTCTGATAGCGCGCCAGCGCGGCGGCGCCGTCCGAGTCTTCGAGCGCCAGCGCTTCGGCGAACCAGCTGTCGATATCTGGTGCCGACGTTTCGGGCTCGCTCGCCTCGATGACCCGGATGCCGCCATCGCGAGAGAGCACGTCAAAGGCAAAAATTCCTTGGCCCGACTCGGCGTCCCAAGTGTGGCCTACGGACTGCACGGCGATGCGGTCGCCAACGGCACTGATGCGCAACCCCGCGAGCGGCAGCTCGGCGGGAAGGCGCCTGCGCAGCGCAGCCACGGCGCGGGTGACTTTGCGTCGGGGTATCGACGCTGCAATCAAACGGCTGGCGGTCTTAAGCAGCAGAATGTCCTGAAAGGAAAACTGCAGGCGGCGCCTGCGGTCACGCAGCGGCGTTACAAAGCCGCTCCTGACGAGCCCGTATACTGCGCGGCTCGACATCCGCAGCGCAGTTGCAACTTCACGGACAGCGTATACGGTCATTACCCTTGATCAACGCTTGGCAGCCTTGCGGCTACGCGCAGTAGCTTGAGTGGCGCGCTGCGGCGGCTTGCGCGTAGCAAGTCCGGCAGCTCGACCACGCGAGCCTTCCGCATCCTTGAGACTCTTTCGCAGCACTTCCATCAAGTCGACGACATTCGGCGACGCGCGGCGCGGCGCATCCGTCAGAGTAATTTCCTTGCCTTTCACTTTCTCCTCAATTGCCGCATCGATGCGCGCCTTGACCTCGTTGGTATACGCAGTCGGGTCGAAGGCGGCGCTACTTTGCTGCGCGATAAGCTGCAGCGCGAGCTTGCGCTCGGCATCCTTGAACGTCACTTGCGGAACCACGATCTCATCCGCGGCACGGATTTCGCTGGCAAAGAGCAGTTGCTGCATGACCAGCACGCCGCCGGCGGGCCTGAGCGCGACCGTGTGCTGTTTGCCCTTCGAAGACCAGCTGCCAACGGCGCAGCGTTTCGAATCGCGCAGCGCTTCGACCAACAGAGCGTAAGGCTTCAGACCGCCTTTATCAGGGGCGAGGTAGTAGGTCTTCTCGTAGTAAATCGGATCGATTGACTGCAGCGGAACAAACTCGACTATGTCGATGGCATCTGAGCCCACGGCGTCGAGCGCCTTAATCTCATCGGCCGTGAACTGCACGTACTGGTCTTTGGCGAACTCGTAGCCCTTTACCATGTCGGCGCGATCGACGGTTTGTCCATCCTTTGCACAGATGTACTGCTGTTTGAGCCTCGAGCCACAGTCCTTGTGCAGGAGATTGAACGAGAGCCGCGCGGCTGACTCGGCGGCGGTGAATACCTGAACGGGGATAGATACGAGACCGAACGATATGGTTATTGAAGCAATGGGACGACCAGCCATTCTTGTTCTCCTCCAAAGCAGCGGTAGCACGTAGCCTCCGTCCGCAGCGCAACAGCGTCAAGTCCAACATGGCGAGAATATCCCTCAGGTCGGCCCTAAGTGCCTGATTCAACAGGGGCTGCATCGGCGCCAGGACACCCAGCGCGGCATCAGCCGCGACGGCCGTCAAGCCCCTGCGGGGGTTCGGGTAAAACTCCTGCGCCGACCGCCACGGCAGGGCGGGCTCGCCTGCAAACCCCGTGCACCGGTCAGGTCAGAAGACGCTTGCCTCGAGCGCGCCCCGTAGGTGCGAATCCGGCGAACACGGCCAACATCTCTCCTGGCGCGGGGGTAGTCATTCACGCCACGAACCGCCAGCGCCCGCGCGCGCATCGGCCGCCAGGATCTGCAGCCCCCGCAGGCGCGCCTCCTGGAGCGAGCGTCCTTCACCTGTCAACGCAGCGCTCAGAAACTCGCGCCAAATGCGCACATGCTGCGGCCAGCGCGGCTGCAGCCACGCCGGATGCCTGCCGGCCAATTCGCCGACCTGTATCAAAGTACAGGCGCGCACCAGATTTACGCACTGTGGCGACATTCCGAGCAGTAGCCGCGCTGCCGACTGCCGGTTCTGAGCCAGATGCCAACCATAGGTCAGCACGGTGCGCATCAGGACGGCCGCCCGCGGCACGGTAAAGAACGGCACGGTGGGCCCACGCTCACGCTCGAGCACCTGCTGACCCTGCGCCCACAGCCAGCGCTGCGGATCGGCAAACCCGGTATCCATGAGCAGATACGGACACGCCGCCGCCCGCTTCAGCGCCTTAGCATCGAGCTTCGGCCATAGCTGCCCGAGGTCGCGCAGCAGCGGCTGCGCAGAGGCGGGATTCTGCGCCGCAGCCTCTTCGACGAGCAGGCTTAAGCATTGCTCATTAAGCTCCGCGAGCACGCTCAAGGTCGCGCCCCCAAGCCAGGGCTGCGCCGACCATGGCGGTCCCGCCATTTCCTCTACGATCGGAATAATTTCCGTCTTCATCGCGTTTGCTCCCAATCTGCGAATTTCCGACCCCTTTTGCCTCTTGCATTCCTCTTCAGAATTTGGGATTTTTCGACCAATTCCACACAATGGCATTTTTGGGATTTTCCTCCCAAAATTATACGAGGGCAACCTGTACCTGGTACAGAAGGAGAGAGGAACATGCGCATCTCGGATGATCGTTACAGCCGCGACCGCCTGCGTTTGGATCTTGCACTGCGCTTCCTGAACCATGGCGCACGCACGCACACCATTCGCGCGTGGACCACGCTGTCGGATGACCGCATCCGCAAGCTTTACAGCTCCTACGTGCGGGCTGCGAACGGTCCGCCGCGGCATCGCGGCAAGTCGCCACAACAGGTGAGCTTCTTCACGCGCGGCGCACATGCGCAACATGAGACCGGCATTCTCGCCAGCTTCTTCTCGCTGCTCGGCGTTGTGCCGACAACGAGGCTCGCGGATGCCGTCCATACGTTGCCCAGTCTTGCGCGCGGCGAGCGGATCTGTCAGGCGTTTGAGCTCTTCACGGCAGTATTTCCGGCTGCACGGATCAGCTTCGAACATGCCATCTTCCTGGTGACGGCGCTCGCGCGCGGCAACGAAATTCACTATGGGCGCTGCACGGACTGCACCGCCTTGGTGGTCGTCGACCGGCTCACCCTGCAGGAGACGCGTTGTCTGCTGTGCGCGCGGGGACTGCGCTCGTGCTGATACAATTGACACCCCCGCACGGCTTACCCTCGAGCTCATGGATCAAGATCACGCGAGCCCCAACTTCTTTGCCGGTCCGTATATTGATCGGCAGTCCGAGGCCCGCGAAACACCGGCATGGCGAGCGCAGGCCGCAGCCGATCCGGCCACGCTCTATGTCGCTGCGTGTGGCACGACGCACCTCATGTACACCGAACCTGCGCCGCGTATTGCGTTTCTGCAGGCCGATCATCCATTCGCAAAGTCGGCGAGCGACGACCAACTGGTACTCCTCGGTTGGTTTCGAGGTGCACGTTGCGTGCTGGTTGAGCTCGAGGCAGCGGACTCGGCAGCGCTGCCAACCGGTACGCGTTTTGAGGAGCTTCGAGTCGTGGCAGGCCTGTTGCCCTCTGATGAGGCGGGCCTGCTCGCCTATGCGCGTGGGCTTTCCATCTGGCGCTCACGGCACCGCTTCTGCGGCGCGTGCGGCGCGCGCCTTCTACGCGAACGCGCCGGGCACGTGCTGCGCTGTTCGGATGCGGGCTGCGCCCAAGAAGCGTTTCCGCGGATTGATCCTGCAATCATAGTCATGGTCAGCGACGGCGCGCGCGCGCTCCTCGGGCGCCAGGCGAGCTGGCCCGCCGGCCGCTACTCGACGATTGCGGGATTTGTCGAGCCGGGCGAGAGTCTCGAAGATGCGGTCGTGCGCGAAGTGGCTGAGGAGACTGGCGTCGCCGTGCGCGGCATTCAGTACCATTCCTCCCAACCTTGGCCATTCCCGGCCTCGCTCATGGTCGGATTTCAGGCACGCTGCGCGCCGGACGCTGCAATCCGGGTGGGTGGCGAACTGGAAGACGTCCGCTGGTTCACCCGTACCGAGATCGACGCGGG
>PLIX01000121.1 GCA_003140135.1 Gammaproteobacteria bacterium | reverse complement strand
CGCTCCAATACCATGGTGATCTTCATCAACCAGATCCGCATGAAGATCGGCGTGATGTTCGGCAGTCCCGAGACCACGACCGGCGGCAACGCGCTCAAATTCTATTCGTCCGTGCGCCTGGATATCCGCCGCATCGGCGCGCTCAAGAACGGCGAGGAAGTCATCGGCAACATGACCCGCGTCAAAGTGGTGAAGAACAAGGTTGCCCCGCCATTTCGCGAAGCCGAGTTCGAGATCATGTACGGCGTCGGCATTTCCCGCGAAGGCGAGATCATCGAGCTCGGCAGCTCCAACGGCATCATTGAGAAGTCCGGTTCCTGGTACAGCTACAAGGGCGAGCGCATCGGCCAGGGCAAGGACAACGTGCGCAATTTCCTGCAGCAGAACAAGACCATCGCCCGCGAGATCGAGGACCAGATTCGAGTGAAGCTGCTGCCTGTGAAGCAGGGGCGCAACGGCGAACCGGTGGCAAATACCGCCTGATGAGCCGCTGTCCGGCGCCCTGCGCGCCCTGACCGATGCGCCCCACGGGCCGCAAGCAGGTTGATGCCGCAAAGGCCTGCGATACGCGCGCGGTGCGCAGTGCTGCGATCGCGCTCCTGGCGCGGCGTGACTTCGCAAGCATCGCGCTCATCCGGCGCCTCGAATCCTACGGCTACGACTCCGCCGTGGTCGGCGGCGCCATCGCCGAGCTTGCGGCCGAGCGGATCGTCGATGACGCCCGCTTTTGCGAGAACTACGTCGCCTACCACGCCAATCGCGGGCAGGGTCCGGCGCGCATCGGCGCGGATCTCAAGGCCATGGGCCTTTCCAGCGAGCTCATCGATCCTGCACTCGCCGCAAGTCCCGGCTGGCGCGCACGCGCGCAGGCCGTCCGCAGCCGCAGGTTCGGCCCCGAGCTGCCGCAGTCCTGGCCCGAAAGGAGCCGCCAAGCGCGCTTTTTGCAGTACCGGGGCTTTTCAGCGGATCATATCCGCGCCGCCCTCGGCACCGACTTCAATTTGGACGACTGATACTTGAGCACTCCGCACTTCATGAGCACGGCGGACGTCCGCCGTGTTTTCCTCGAATATTTCCGTGAGCACGGCCACACGATCGTGCCCTCGAGCCCGCTCGTGCCGGCGAACGATCCGACGCTGCTCTTCACCAATGCCGGCATGGTGCAATTCAAGGATGTATTCACGGGCAAGGACAAGCGTGCCTACGTGCGCGCGGTATCGAGCCAGCGCTGCGTGCGCGCTGGCGGTAAGCACAATGATCTTGAGAACGTCGGCTACACCGCCCGCCATCACACTTTTTTCGAAATGCTCGGCAACTTCTCCTTTGGCGACTATTTCAAGCGCGACGCCATCAAATTTGCCTGGGAGTTCGTGACCGGCGCGAAATGGCTGAGCCTCGATCCTGCGCGGCTCATGGTCACCGTCTATCACACCGACGATGAGGCCTTCGAGGTTTGGCATAAGGTCGTGGGCCTGCCTTTCGAGCGCATCGTACGCATCGGCGACAAGCCCGAAGGCGGGTCGGATAATTTCTGGCAGATGGGTGATACCGGGCCTTGCGGTCCCTGCACGGAGATCTTCTACGATCACGGCGCCGACGTCGCGGGCGGTCCGCCGGGCTCGGCAGATGCGGACGGCGATCGCTGGATTGAAATCTGGAACCTCGTGTTCATGCAGTTTGAGCGCGGCTCGGACGGCAAGCTCACGCCTCTTCCCAAGCCATCGGTCGACACCGGCATGGGACTTGAGCGCACGGCCGCCGTGATGCAGGGTGTGCACTCGAATTACGAGATCGATCTATTCAAAAACATCATTCACGCCGCCGCAGCGCTCGCGGGAGTGACGGATGCGAGCTTAAGTTCGCTGCGCGTCATCGCCGATCACATCCGCGCCTGCACCTTCTTGATTGTCGACGGCGTGTTGCCGGCGAACGAGGGCCGTGGCTACGTGTTGCGGCGGATCATCCGCCGCGCCATCCGCCACGGCTACAAGCTCGGCATCAGTGAACCCTTCTTCTACAAGCTCGTTGGCGCGCTGGTGAAGGAGATGGGTTCTGCATACCCCGAACTCGTGCGGGGACGCCTACATGCCGAGCGCGTACTCAAGCAGGAAGAGGAGCGCTTTGCGCAGACACTGGCAAGCGGCATGGAGCTTCTGGAAGCGGCAATCGAAAAACTTCAAGGCAAAGTGATCGACGGTGCAGTCGTTTTCAAACTCTATGACACTTTCGGCTTTCCGGCCGATCTTACGGCCGACATCGCCCGCGAGCGCGGGCTCGCTGTTGATGAGGCCGGCTTCGAATTGTTGATGGAGGCGCAGCGGGAGCGCGCCCGCGCCGCGAGCAGGTTTGGCGCCGAACTGAAGCAGGGCACAACTGTTACCGCGCGTACCCTCTTTCAAGGGTACGAGGGTCTCGATGGTGAAGGACAGGTCATTGCCTTGCTGAGAGGCGGCGCGCTCGTCGATGTCTTGAATGCGGGCGATGCAGGCGAAGTGGTGCTCGACCGTACGCCCTTCTACGCCGAGGCCGGCGGGCAGGTGGGCGATGCCGGCGAACTCGCAGGAAGCGATGTGCATTTTATTGTCGCGGACACGCAGAAACGCGGGGTCGCGCATTCGCACATTGGCAAGCTCGTTGCCGGCAGCATCGCGCTCGGCGACACGCTGAGCGCACGTGTGGACGGCGAGCGGCGCCGGGCCACCGCTCTCAATCACACCGCGACCCATCTTCTGCATGCGGCCTTGCAGGAAGTTCTCGGGACCCACGTTCAGCAGAAAGGATCGCTCGTCGCGCCGGACCGCCTGCGCTTTGATTTCTCACACTTTCAGGCAGTGAAGCCCGAGGAGGTGCGTGCGATCGAGCGCCGTGTGAATGCAGAAATTCGGCGCAATGTGGCGGCCGAGACGAACCTCATGGATTACGAAGAGGCCGTCGCAGGCGGCGCCATGGCGCTCTTCGGCGAGAAATATGACAAAGACGTGCGCGTGCTGCGNNATGGTGCGCGGCTCGCGCGAGGATTTGCGCGACAAAGTGCGCGACGCTGTGGAACGCGCGCGCGCCATGGAACGTGAAATCCGCACGCTGAAAGACCGGCTCGCCTCCGGCCCAGGCACCGATCTTGCTGCAGGCGCGGTGGATGTGGGCGGTGTAAAAGTGGTCGCAACCAAGGTCGATGGCGCAGATGCCGCTGCCTTGCGGCACGTCGTTGACCAATTGAAGAGTCAGCTCAAATCCGCAGTCGTGGTGCTCGCCACCGTCGAGAATCCGACGAAGGTTCTGCTCATCGCCGGCGTTACCGCCGATCAGAGCGCGCGCATTCCTGCGGGCGAACTCGTCGCCGCACTGGCACGCACGGTTGGCGGCAGGGGAGGCGGACGCGCTGACTTCGCCCAGGCCGGAGGCAACAATCCTGCAGCTCTCGATGCGGCTCTTGCGCAGGTGCCGGAGTTCGTGCGTACCAAGCTTGCATAATGTGCCGCAAGCGTGGAAATGACTCAGGAATCGATTTCAGGTACTTTGTGTGGTTCGGGGCACTTCAAGATTCCTGATTTGTCTCCCAGACAGAAAAAACGTAAATTTAACGACGGGGCATTTGCGGCTGGATTCGAACCACATCGCTGCAAATGTAAAGGAGGGGATAAAAAAATGCTGATTTTGACCAGGCGGGTGGGTGAGACGGTGATGATCGGTAATGACGTAACCGTTACGGTGCTGGGAGTGAAAGGCAATCAGGTGCGTGTGGGCATCAATGCCCCGAAGACAGTCGCTGTGCACCGTGAAGAAATCTTCGAGCGCATCAAGCGCGAACAGGAAGGTAGTAGCGACAACGACGGCGAACCTGAAGCGCCGGCCGAGTTCGCCACCATTTGAAAGCTCTGCCGCGCGGCGCTTAGCCTTGCGGCCTTACGTTCCACGATCCGCTTAAGTATCATGACCACCCTGGCGAGCGCAGGGTGGCGCGATCAGCGCGCAACTGCCTGATAAAGCATCGAATTCCAGCCGAACGGAGAGATGGCCGAGTGGTCGAAGGCGCACCCCTGCTAAGGGTGTAAGGGTCAAAAGCCCTTCGAGGGTTCGAATCCCTCTCT
>PLIX01000143.1 GCA_003140135.1 Gammaproteobacteria bacterium | reverse complement strand
TAGTTGGCGGCGCGCCAGTAGGCGTCCATCTTCTGCAGCAGCTCGGGAGCAAGGGCATTTTCAGTCATGAGTCTCGTACCTTGGAAGGCGTGTCCTGTCAGACAGTGCATTGAAGCCGGCAATTACATCAAAGAGCTCTTCATCGATCGAGCTTTGACGCAGGCGGTAGAAGGTCTGCCGGAGTGCTGCTGAGAGGGTCTGGATATTCTTTTCAGCGCGCTGCATGGCCACGAGGCGGCTGCCATTCTCGCTCGCCAAGGACTCGGCGCACGCCTTGTAGAGCGATATGAAAAGATACTCCCGCACCAGCGCAGTGAGCGTGGCTTCAGGGTCGCTTAGGGTCTCGGGCAGCTTGGCGCTGGGCCAGCGCAATCGCGTCAGGCGTTCGCGCCATTGGGCATCAAGCGGCAGCAGCCGCTGGCTGACCGGCTCGAAGAGCGTCGCAGACTCGAAACGGTTATGAAACACGTAAAGCTGCGAATACTCGCCCTTGGCGTGGTGCGCCTCGGTCTCGACCTGAATCCGGCCCACGAGCGGCGTGATGGCTGCCACCGAGCTTGGAACCGTGAACTGTCCCGCAAGCGCCATCCCCGCATCTTTAAGGTGTTGCTCGACCCGTTCGCCGACTGCCCAAACTGTTTTCCTGCCGGCAATGGCGTCCAGAGTTTTCTTTGCGAAGTCGGCGATGACCTCGTTGAAACGACCGACCAGCCCCTGATCCGAACCGAAGACGATGGCGCCGACGGATGCAGCGGCGCGGCGCGGCGGCTCGTTGACGCAGATCGGCCTTTCGGCCCGCAGACACACACCGAGGCCCAGCTCCACGCAGCGCTCATACTCCCCGAGGGCACGAACGGCGGCCTCGTATTGACCAATGGAGGAGGCAGCCATGGCCTTCATGGTGCGTACCACGCCTTCGAGCTTCTGAGCGCCATGCATCTTGCGGCGCAGGCTTGCCAGGGTGTCACTCATGGTTTTTTCTTAAAGGCAGCAAGAGCCGCCGTTGCGACTCGCAAAATGGCGCTGTGATCGGCATCGCTCAGCGGTGCGCTTTGTAGACAGTGTTCGCGCGCGTCGGCCGCAAGCTGCGCTGTGGCGGCGCGCAGCGCGCGCTCGATATCGGCGGTCAGCTCAAGCGGCAGGTCATCGAAGAGCCCGGCGGTCAAGGCCAGGAGTACCGTGATCTGTTCGAGCACGGGAACCGCCTCGAACTGCGGCTGCTTGAGACAGGCGCGCAGGCGCGCGCCGTGCTCAATGATTTTGCGGGTGTTGTCGTCGAGGCGCGTGCCGAATCTGGCAAAGGCCTCGAGCTCCTCGAACTGCGAATACGCAAGCTTCAGGTTGCCGGCGATGGTGCGATAGGCTGCGAGCTGCGCCGCACCGCCGACTCGGGAGACGGACTTGGCGACATCCACTGCCGGCAGCACACCGAGTTCGAACAGGGTGGGTGAAAGGTAGAGTTGCCCGTCGGTGATCGATATCAGGTTGGTGGGGATGTAGGCAGCGATGTCCTGAGCCTCGGTCTCGACGATGGGCAAGGCGGTGAGAGAGCCGCCGCCGAGCTCCTGGCGCAGGTGCGTGGAGCGCTCCAAGAGACGCGAGTGGATGTAGAAAATATCGCCCGGGAAGGCTTCGCGGCCCGGCGGGCGACGCAGCAGCAGCGAGAGCTCCCGGTAGGCGCGGGCGTGCTGCGTAAGGTCGTCGTAGACGATGAGTACGTCGCGCCCGGTTTCCATGAAATGCTCTGCGATGCTGGTCGCGGCATAGGGCGCAATGTAGGTGAGTCCCGGAGCATCATTGCCTGCGCTCACGACGACAAGACTGTATTCCATCGCGCCACGGGCGGTGAGGTCGGCAATGACCTTCGCCACCGCGGAGGCGCGCTGCGCGATCGCGGCATAGATGCATACGACGTTTTGCCCCCGCTGATTGAGAATGGCATCGATGGCAATGGCGGTCTTGCCGGTCTGCCGGTCTCCCAGGATCAACTGGCGCTGTCCCCGTCCGATCGGCGTGAGTGCATCGATGACCTTGATGCCGGTCTGCAGCGGCACGCTGACAGGCGAGCGGTCCATGATGGCCTTCGCGTCGCGTTCGATCGGCAGGCGTTGCAGGTTGCCGAGCGGACCCTTGCCGTCGAGTGCTCTGCCGA
Source organism: Gammaproteobacteria bacterium (assembly GCA_003140135.1). Lineage (GTDB taxonomy): Bacteria > Pseudomonadota > Gammaproteobacteria > Steroidobacterales > Steroidobacteraceae > PALSA-1196. The sequence continues at coordinate 1,132 of PLIX01000143.1, read as the reverse complement.
GAGGATCAACGACGCGCCCGAGGAGCGGCTCGCCCACGGCGACGTCCATGACCCGGCCCGTTCGCGTGACCTCATCGCCGGTATGCAGGTGCGAATAATCGCCGAGGAGGACGACGCCGATCTCCTGCGCATCGATGTTGAAGGCAATGCCGTAGAGATCACCCGGAAATCGGACCAGCTCCTCGAAGCCCACGCCACTTAGCCCCGTGACCGTGGCGATCCCCGTCGACACGGTTGTGATCGTGCCAATCTCGCGCGGCGCGAACTGCGGCGCGAAGGCTTCACGCGCCTGCTGCATGCCCGTGAACGCGCGGCCGATATCCGCAAGGAGACTCTCAGGCGGCATGTTGGACGTCACTCGCCGCTACGGGCGTCGCATCCGGCTTTGGCTCGAGGAGCGTCGTGACATTCTGATCAAGCGAGGCGAGGTAGTCGCTGATGCTCCAAGCTATTTTCCGGCCGTCCGCGGTGAGTTCGATGCCGCTGACGAGCTCCGGCACGGTTTCGAAGCTCAGCTTGGTATCTGCGCCGAGCCATGCGCGGACCGCGCCTTCAATCGCGGTGCGTCCGGGCGGCGGCAGCTCGAAGGCGCTGCGCACCAACGCCGACACGACTCGCGGCGCTGCACTCGGCTGCGCGCTGGCCTTCTGCTGCATGTCATGTAGACGGCTGATGAACACTTCCGCGATGCGATCCTCGAGGCGGATTCCAGCCAGATCCGCCAGAGTCTTGCGCGCCACGGCGAAGACTTCCTGCTGTGTGCGTGTCACTATTTCGCGATTGAGTTCGAGCCGCTCGCTCTGCACGGCGGCGTTCAGCTTGGCACGCAAGGCATCCGAGTCGGTACGGGCCGTATTGAGGAGTCGCTGGCGCTCGGCCTGGGCCTCGTCCGTTGCCTTGCGCAGCAACTGCGCGCGCTGCGCCTCCAAGGCTGCGCCCTTGTTCCGAAAGTCGTCACTCTCCGCCTGAGCCTGCGCCTTCTTCGCCGCACCATCTTTGAGTTCCGCGGCGATTTTCGCCTCCCGTGCGTCGATGGCCGCGAGGACCGGCTGGTAGAGGTAGCGCTTCAGCAGCCATACCAGGATCAGGAAATTGATCGTCTGCGCAGCAACGGTGAACCAGTCGATGAGCA
>PLIX01000090.1:6096-13877 GCA_003140135.1 Gammaproteobacteria bacterium | reverse complement strand
ATCCGCCGCATTCAGGATCACGATGGGACGACGGAAGGCGAGGGCGGCCTTGCAATGTGGCTGCGGCTTGCCGCAGGCGTGGGACTTGATCGTGAAGAGGTGCGCAGCTGCCGCTCGGTCCTCATTGGCGTGGTGTTCGCTTGCGATGCCTATGTGCAGCTGGTGCGCGAAAGGAGTCTCCTCGAGGCCGTGGCCTCATCGCTCACGGAGTTTTTCGCGCCGGACATCATGGCGAAGAGAATTCTCGCCTGGGAAGCGCACTACCCGTGGGTCGCGCCCGAGATGCTCGCCTATTTCCGCTCTCGGGTGACGCGTGCCAAGCGCGATTCGGGCGAAGCGCTCGAGTACGTGACCACCCATGCGACGACGCACGAGTTGCAGACGCTTTGCGTGGCAGCACTCATTCGTAAAACTCAAGTTCTCTGGCACCTGCTGGATACGACCTATGCTGCATACGTCGATCCTGCTTGGGGGCCATCCGGGCCTCGAGATTGAAACGCACACGACGCAAATTGGACGCGAGCCTCTACATTCTTCTGGGACTGGTCGTCGTCGCGCTCTGTGTCGCGTTCCTGCGAGACGCGCGCCTGCCGCTTGCGGGCATCGAGGCGAGCGCGAGGCTGCTGCGCGGCGTATGGATCGAGATTGCGCTGGGGTTCGTCCTGGCAGGCCTGCTCGAGGTGCTGCTGCCGGCGCAGGCGATGGCGCAATGGCTCGGCCGCGAGAATTTGGGCCGCGGGATCCTCGTCGGCTGGGCGGCAGGGCTGATCCTTCCCGGCGGCCCCTACATGCTGTTTCCCATCGCCGCCAATCTCNNCTCGTGAGCCCCATCCGGATGTTTACCTACGAGGCGCCGCTCTTGGGGTGGCCGCTGACACTCGCGCGGTTTATCCCCGGAGTGCTGCTGCCGCCGGTTCTGGGTTATATCGGCCAGTGGCTTTTCAATATCTTCAAGCGCTGATTTGATCCTGCCGCGTTGCGCAACATGAGGAGGCGTCGTGCGTAAAGAATTGATGGCGTGCGTGTTGGGAATTTCCCTGATGAGCTTAGCTGCCCTGCCTGCGCTTGCGGTTCCTGACCCGGCGCTCAGCAAGGAACTGATGTCGCTGCTCGTTGCGCAGGCTTTACCCTGCGGGAAGATCGTCAATATCGACACGCAAATGGAGCGCGACTATCTCGTCGCCTGCCAGAATGGCAGCAGCTACGAGATCAACGATGATGCGCAGGGCAAACTGGTTGCGCACTTGCTGGGTCAGAAAATTCATTAAGTTAAATGGAAGTGTTGCGGCGGCACGCGAAAAAAAACTTCCGCCGCCGGCTCGTGACGACGCGCCGATTTTCCACGTACCGAACGATTTAATCGATTGCCTAACATTCCGACTGCGCGTACATATACGTGCAGGGGAACAGGCTTTCGATCTAGGGCTCAAACCGTACGGTGTTTTTCACGACGGCATTTAGGCGCCGAAAAGTGCGTTTAACTTAATCCCGACGCTTTCTTTCAGCTTTGACGGCTTCAGGCGAGTTGCGGATCGCTCTGGCGGTTCGCGGGGCGCCGTGAATTGAGATTTTCCGCGCTGTTCATGAGGGACGCTGCGCCCGCAGGGAAGCTTGGCAGTCGCGAAGAGCGCAGCGCGCTTCGTGTCGAGGAGATACAGCGGTCGCGGGTACATTTCCTGCGGATGCTTGGATTTAGACCAAGCTTCTGCGATCACCGCGCGCGGGCGCGCAGCACGTAGCAAGAGCTCGTTAAGAAAACATGACCAGTCTCATCACCGGTTCGCCAGGAATTCTGCTGATTGGACCCTACGACCCGCATTGCGGCGAGTACACGTTTCTGGCGCCGCCTCTTGGCGTGTGGCGGTTGGTCGGCGTACTTGCAGCAGCCGGGGTGCGTGCGAAAGTCTTTGACCCCAATTGCTGCACTGGGCCTCCACAGCGCGCATTGGAGCGAGAATTGCTGCAGGGGGCGTGGGATGTCATTGGGGTGTCAACCACCGGAATGACCTTAAGCTTCGATCTTGAGCTTGCGCATCTTGCGCGGCGCATGGCTCCGGGTGCGCTCCTGCTGGCCGGCGGCATGGAAGCGACCTTTCGGCCCGAACTCATGTTCGAACTCGGGCCGTTCGATCTGGTGGTGCTGGGTGAGGGAGAGCGGCCACTGCTGGAACTTGCGGCACGCCTGCGCTCGGGCGCGCCCACGTGCGGCATCACCGGAACCGCCGAACGCGGCAGCGATGGCCAGGCGCTTCTCATGCCGCAGCGGGCACTCGATCGCGCGGAGCTGCGTGACGCGATCTTCAGCACCCCGTACGAGAAGATGCCCTATGCCGCGTATTGGGAGCGGCTCGAGAACGCCTACCAGATCGGCGCGCTGCCGAGCAAGGCGGCGCGCGAGGCGCATCTTGCCGAGATCCGCTCGGTACGGCTCATCACGCTCAACTATTGTCCGATGGGCTGCACTTTCTGTTCAGCTACGAACTTCCTGCATCAGGCCCAGGGCAATGTGGCTGCGATTGCGCGGCTCGCGGCCGACGAATGCCTCAGCATGATCGAGCGCATCGTCGCCGCGCATCCGCGCGTGCGCACCATCTTCTTCCAGGACGACATTTTCGCATTCACCCAGGATCACCGCGTGCTGCCGCTGTGCGAGGGCATCGTCGCGGCCAAGAAGAACGGCGTCATACCGCCGGCGCTGCAGTTCATCAGCACCAACCGCATCGATGCGATGTCGGTGGAACGCCTGCAAGCGATGCGCCGCGCCGGGTTTCGGGTGCTCGGCTTCGGCATCGAGAGCTTCTCGCAGCACGTGCTCGCCGAGTTCAATAAGGCGCAGATTCACCGCCACATCGAGCCGATGCTGACGGCGGCACTCGCGGCGGGTATCACGCCGTTTCTCGATCTCATTTTGAGCTCGCCGCACGCGCGCCTGCAGGATGTCGCCGAAACCTTGCGCGAGGCTTACCACTGGCTGCGGCGCGGCTGCGAGATCGGCATGTATCCCTATGTGATTCCGTTTTCCGGAGCCGCTCTGGCGCAAGACCCAAAGCTTCTGCCCTATACCGTGTCCGCACGGCGGCGCGTTGCGGGAACAAACGTGGAGTGGGACCAGCCGTGCAAGATCTTGCCGATCGATCCCACGGTCAGCGCGGCGATCCTCGAGATTGAGCGCGACTTCGAGGCCATGCTGGCGACTCTCGAGGGGCACGGAGCGCATCTGCCTTCGCGGGTACGCTCGCTCGTGTGGATCCTGTGCTCGTTGCCCGTCATGGGCCGGCACGGCATCCTCATCGCAGAGCACGCCGAGGTGCTCGCTGAGCTGCACGCGCGCCTGCCGCAAACCCGGAGGGCGCCGGCTCGGCGAGCCGTCGCAAACGCGTGACCATCCAGCGGGCTGCTTGGACGGTGCTTGCGCCCCTGGGGGTGTGTGCATTGCTGGTCGGATGGATTGGCATGTCCCTCGCCAACTTCGAGGTCGCAAGCTTCTCGATCCTCATCTTCGGTTTGGCCAATCTCATCGTATATACCGACGCGCTCGACTTTGTATTGCGCCTCTATGTGCACCGGCGCCATACCGCAACGGCCCGCGAAGGTGAGGATACCCGCGATCTGTCGATCAACATTGCCGCCGCGTTCCCGCAGGGGGCGCGGCGCGTAGTACCGGCAGCGCCGTACGCCATCATCGCCTCGGTGTTCAATCTGGAAGATGACGTCGAGGCATTCATCGAGGCGTTCGCACCGTACCGGGAACGCGTGTGGCTGGTGAGTGACGGCTCAACGGACAATACCGTCGTGCGCCTGCGCCGCGCCGGCTGGCGCTGCTTGGCAGAGCCCGTCAATCGGCGCAAGCCCGCCGCACTGCGCAGCCTGCTCGACACGCTGCCCGACGCCATCGCGACCATCATGGTGATTGATCCGGATATTCGCATCCGCGGCAAGAGCAGCGGCAGCAGCATTGATATCGAGCGCTTTATCAGCGACTTCCAGCTCTCCGGTGCGGCGGCCGCGTGTCCGCGCATCATGATCGAGCCGGATGGATTCCTCGCGCGTTTTCAGGCGTTTGAGTACGCGCTCGCATTCCGCGTCGGGCGCGCAAGTCTGTCTGACTTCAGCATTACTTCCGGCGTTTCGCTGTACCGCCGCGATGCGCTCGTGCTCGCGCTGCAGGAGCACTCGCTGTCGGTTTATGCGGAGGACTTCGAGAACGCGACGATTCTTCTCGGGCACGGCGAACGCATCTACTATGACGGCCGCCTGGCGGTCAGTACCGAAGGCCCGGGAACCGTGAGCCGGTGGTTTTCGCAGCGGGTGGGCTGGTACCACGGCCTGCTCAAGGTATACACCGAACGCTTTGGGCTGATCTGGCGCATCAGCCGCCGCACGCCCTTCGCCCTGTATCACTTCATCATTTACATCGGCGTGCTCTCGCTCGGTCTGCATCTGGTCAAGCTACTGAGCGCAGTTCTACTCGTGGCAAGCTTTGCGCGCGGCCTTGACCGGCTGCTGCTCGACAATTGGGTGCCCGCCGGCGCCCTGACGAACCCGGTGTATTTCACGGCGGCAATCGGCAGCTATCTCGCGCTCGGTGTCATCGCCTTGTTCACCCGAGTGCCGAAGGCGGAGCGCGCCTACGTTGCTCCCGTTGTGCCTATCTATTTGTTCTATGCCATTGCGCACATCGCGCCGATGTCGGTCGGCTTCGGCAATTTCATTGCACTCAAGCTCTGGGGCCGGCGCCTCTATCAAGACCATTACGAACCGCGACCCCGCGGTGCCGACCCGGACGACGAACAGCCAACGCGCGGGCGCGGCATCGCATGAGCACCCGTGGAATTCCGGCGCCCGAGCTTTATCACCCCAGCGTGTATTGGGAGGATCGCGCGCGCCGCTTCGCAGCCGAAGGCGACGGGCTCGCGGCCGTGTGCGCCTACGGAATGCCCGGCTTCTACAATCGCGCCATCCATTTCACGCAGCGCCTGGCGCTGGCCCCGTGGCTGCGGGTCGATGCCGGAACGCGCGTGCTGGATGTGGGCTGCGGCGTTGGCCGTTGGAGCCGCCTGCTCGCCGCCCGCGGCGCCGAGGTCACCGGTGTGGACTTGAGCCCCACCATGATCGGCGAAGCGCGGCGCAGGGCGGCGGCCGCCGGCCTCGCGGGCCGATGCCGCTTCCTGGTCCAGGATTCTGCCGCTCTTGATGCGGGGGGGCCATTTGATTTGGTGCTCGGGGTGACCGTGCTGCAGCACATTCTGGATCCGCAGGCGCTGCGCGCGGCCGTGGAGCGCATCGCGCGCCATGTTGCCCCGAGGGGCCGAATCGTGCTGCTCGAGGCTGCACCGACTGCCTTCGCAGATCATTGCGATTCAACGGTATTCGAAGCTCGCCAGCGCGACGTGTACCTGCGGCTCTTTGCCGACTGCGGGCTGCGGCTGCGCGGGATCACCGGCGTGGATGCGGCGCCTTTTAGGACTCTGCTGTTGCCGCATCTGCCGCACCTGCCGCGGCATCTGGCCATTGCCGCCCTGGCGGCCGCCACGGCGCTGTCGCTGCCCATCGATGCGCTCTTCGGCCGGTTCGCCGTCGAGCGATCCTGGCATGCCGTTTTTCTTTTGCAGAGCTCGTGCGAAGGGGACGATCATGCGCATTAGCCGTCGATCTGCCGTGGCCGTCGGTGTGTTGGTGCTGCTCAGCGGTGTTGCGGCGGTCGGCAGATGGTACGAAAAGCAGAGCCCGGCAGCGGACCAAGCCGCGGGCAGCACGCTGGTGAATGTCACCAACGGCGGCGACCGCGGCCCCGGCACGCTGCGCGAGGCGCTGTTCGTGGTCGCCGCGGCCAAGGGCAGCGCAACCGTCTCCATCCAGGTGTCGAGGATCACCGTGCAGACGGCGCTGCCGCCGCTTGTGAATCCACACGGCGTCAGCCTCGTCGCGCACCCGGCTGGCGCGCTGATCGACGCTCATGGGCTTGCGAGCGGACCGGTGTTTGACATCGCCGGCCCCAATACGTCGATCGAAGGCCTGCACATCAGCAATTGTCCCGGCGCGGCCATTTTACTGCGCGCCGCGCGCTTTCATCTGCGTGCGACAACGATCGACTCGTGCGATGTCGGCGTCGAGGCCGCCGAGAACGCGAATGACACGCTGCTCGAAGACAATCATTTCGCGAAGAATAGGATCGCGGTGCGCTTTGCCGCCGCCGGTCACAACACGGTGGTGGATAAGAACGAATTCGCGAATGACAAAGACGCCGCCCTGTGGGCCGTGGGCAGCCGCCCCGATACCAGCGGCGATCCGATCAATGTGCACGACAACCGCTTCAGCGACGAGCACACCGGCATCGTCGCCGGCAATGTTCCGATCCTCGTGGAGCGCAACGAATTCTTCAATTCTCAGGAGGCCGCTGTCCACTTGGTCGGGGCGGGCGCGGTGATCCGCGGCAACCGGGTCAGCGGCGGCGCCGGGATGGGAGTCGTCGTCGAGAACGTGCGCAGCGCCATCATCGACAACAATGAGATTGACGGTCTCGCGGCCTATGGCGTAATGGTGCGCGGTTCGGCCAATACACTGGTGCGCGGAAACCGCGTCCACAACACCGGGTACGGACTCGCCTTCGTGCTCGGGGATGCCAAGAGTCCGAGCACCGCGGTTGAGAACACGATCATCGAGACAAAATTCAACGGTATCGATGTCATCGGCGACTCGCCGATCCTGCGCAGAAATCAAGTGCTGCGGCCGCACGCGGTGGCGTTGCACGTCGACGGATTTACGCCGCCGGGCGGCCAAAAAGTCGAGGCGCAGCCGTTCCTCGACAACAATACCTTTGACAAGGGCGGCTGGACTCCGACGGCTGGAAGCCCCGCCGCCGCTACCGCCCCCGTGCCCGCTGCCGGGAGCCCGCACCCGGCGCAGTAATGCCGCCATGAGCAACAGCGAACGAACTCAAATGCTGCCGCGCCCCACGTGGGCGGACCCGCGCGTGCATCTGCTGGACGACGTCTGGCTGCTCACCATAGTCGCCATTCTGATTGCCACGGCAGTGCCTTGGTTTCTGAGCGGATTTGAAGTCCGGTTAGGCGCTGCAACCTGGGGCCTGCTGGTGCTCGCCGCCATCCATGTGGCGTTCACCTCGATTGGCGCGAAAACGCGCGCGCATACACGCTGGCGAAGTCGCGGGCTTGCCGCCTTGCATCTCGCCGGAGTCATCGGCGTGGGCTTCATCTGGCAGCACACCGGCGGCGTACAGAATCCCGTGTTTCTATGCGTATTTGTGCTGCCCGTCATCGGTGCGATCTTCGTGTCCGACTGGCAGCCGTATTTCACAGCGGTGGTCGCCATTTTTGTGGTCACCGCGGTGGCTCTCGGTCAGGTTCCCGAATTGCGCTGGTATGCGAGCGGATTGAGCGGCGTTGGGCCGTGGCTCGCCAATCTTTTCGGCGATCCATCGGCGGCGGCCGCCAGCGCGCCTTTCTCGGGGTTTTACGCGCCTGCGCGCTACTTCGTCGTGCTCCTGGAGGTATTTGCCATCGTGCTCGTGGCCTGTGCGGTGGCGGCGGAGTACCTCGGCAGCATATTCGAACGCCTCTATTCGCTCGTGAGCCTGGCCCGCGCCGAGGCGGAGGGCGGGCAGGAATTGTGGACCGGGCTGATCGAGCAGCTGCCGGTGCCGGCTTTTCTGGTTGATGTCGACACCCTGCAAGTGGTTTGCTCCAGCGAGCTTGCGCTGCGCAAATTCTGCAGCGACGACGAGCCCATCGCGGGGCGCACCCTGTTTGACGCCGTGCGCT
>PLIX01000090.1:0-6077 GCA_003140135.1 Gammaproteobacteria bacterium | reverse complement strand
GCTTCGCGCTCGTGCTGGTCGAAGATACGACCGAAGCCTTTTGCATCAGAGCCGCGCTTGATTCGGCCGAATACGCAGCGCTCGTCATCGACGCGCGGGGGCGCGTATGCGCCTTCAATAAACCGGCGTCCTGGCTCTTTGCCGGCATGGCCATCGGGATGGATGCCGCGGGGCTTTTGCCGCAAGCCGCCTCCGGAGGGCAATGGTGGGATCCGGGCGTTGCCGGCCGCCGCAAGCGGCACATCGAGATGGCGCCGTGGGTTTACCAGGTCACAAGCTGCGCCGTCGCGCTTCCGGCCGAAGAGGAGCGCCTGTACGCCGTGGCGTTTCTTCCCGTCGCCAAGGCGGAAGCTGCGAACCAAGTCGCGGGCGCCATCACTGCGGTCGATCCCACTTTGATTCTGAAAAGATGAGAACACTCAACGCATGCCTGTGGATTTCCGTTGCGGCCCTGATGTGCGCCGGCGTCGCCGGTGCCGATGACACCGGCAGCGATGATCGGCTGATATTCAGCGCGTCNNCGACTTCCAGCGCCTTGATCGAAACGGAAATCTTGCGGGCGCGGCGGTCGAATACGACACCATTGCGAATGGACACTGGACCTTCGGGTCATTGAACGCAGCGACCACGAGCGGGCCGGCGGGCGCCAGGCTCAGTCTCTACGGCGAGATTCATGAGGGCGCGGGCGACCTCGGGGTACACCGCTTCGACTATGCAAACGAGGCGGTGGGCCTCATCCGCACGATCGGCCCGCATTTCTCGCTGCTGCTCGAGGACCGGCAGATCGATATCGATACCAGTCGCGGCAACCTGCCGAAGCTTGGCGCGACGGTGCTCTGGGGTCCGCGACTGCAGACCGCCGTCGCGTATCAGCACTCGGTGAGCGGCAACCTCGGCACCAATTTGGGCTCGATCCGCATCGATGCCTATGGGAAGCCGCTCAACTATCTGGTAGGCGGGGCCTACGGCCAGGGCGCTCCGGCGGTGTTCAATCTGACGACCGACGTCATTGAGCCGGGATCGGGCAGGCTTAAAGAAGTATTTCTCGGCGCCTCAAAGTCGCTTGCGCGCTCGGACCTCACGGTGGTCGCGGATTACCTGGATCTGTCCGGAACCCGGCGGGTCACGCTGACCGTGAATTACATATTCGATCTGGGTGCAAGCGGACGGCCCAAATGATTGCGGCGCTTTTCAAGCGAACCCTCGGATGGCTGCCCGCTACCTTCGTTCTGGCGGTGGTGCTGATTGCCGGTTCCAGGCTCATTGCCTTGAGCATGCAGCAGCATGCCGAGCGCGCGCGTGAAGCGGCCCAGGTGGAGGCGACGCAAGTCGCGGGCAGCATCGAAAGGCAACTGCAGGGCGTAGCGGANNGGTGCCTAACGGGTTTTGGATGGCCGCGGACGATACGGCGCTGCCGTCAAAGAACACGCCCGCGGCAATCGCGCACAGCATCGTGAGCGAATGGGCATCCGTACCCGCGCAAAGTGGCCCTCGCAGGTCAAGCGTACTCGGACCCATGCGCGAGGGCAGCCAGTGGATCGTTGCAGCGCGCGTGCCGATCATGGCGCCGCGCCCGGAGGGTGACCGCCAGGCGCTCGGATGGTCGGTGGTATACGCCGATTTGGACCGCTTGCTGTCCGCCACACGCCTCGGCCGGATTGTCGATGCCGGCTATGATTTCGAGGTCGCGCAGCTGGACTCCAAGAGCGGCAGCGCGCGAACGTTCGCGAACTCCAGCGCGACGCCATTGGATGCACCCGTCGCGCGTGCCATTCGCTTGCCCGCGGGCTTTGCACCCGCGATTGCCGGCAGTGATCTTGAGGTCGCGGTCCGGCCGCGCGCGGGCTGGTACCCGACTAGCGAGCTTGCGACCGAAATCGGCGTGCTCGCGATCCTGGCGTGGGTGCTGGCTTTTGGCACGCACGATCTCACTCACAGCCTGCGTCGCCTGCAGGAGAGACTTGCCGTGTCCAGGCAGCGGCAGCATGCACTGAGCGCGCGCTTGAGCGCCGAGATCGAGCAGCGCCAGGACCTGCAGAAGAGCTTTGATCACGCGCGCTATCACGACGCCTTCACCGGACTGCCCAATCGCCGCTATTTCATGAATCAGCTCGATCGAGCGCTGCGCGAAGTGCGCACGCGGCAGCGGCCGCGCATCGCCGTCATGCTCGTCGACATCACGCGCTTCAGGCTCATCAACGACACCCTCGGGCACACGGCCGGCGATGAGCTCATGATGCAGGCGGCGCGACGCTTCGCGAACTCGACGGCTGCGCTCGAGTGTGTGCTCGCTCGTTGGGGTGGGGATCAATTCGCGGTGCTGCTGCTGGATGTGCCGTCGCCCGACTCCGCCGCTGCACTTGCAGGCATTTTGCAGGACGCTCTGCATACGCCTTTTGAACTGCGCAAGCATCGCCTGAGCGTTACCGCGAGCATCGGCCTGACCGCCGTGGATTCCGCCCAGCGCGCCGAGGACGTGATCCGTGAAGCGGATATTGCCCTGTCCGGCGCCAAGAAGGACGAGTCCAACCGAACGCTTGCCTACGCTCCGGCAATGGGTGGCCAGGCGGCGAGTTTGGTGAGCCTTGAGGCCGACCTGCATGTGGCGCTCGCGAACAACGAGCTGCGGCTGGTATTCCAGCCCATCGTTGATCTGCGCAACTACCAGATGGTGGGTGCGGAAGTGTTGCTGCGGTGGGGACATCCTGTCGAGGGGCTGCTGACGCCAGATCGATTTCTCGCCATCGCTGAAGAGGCTGGCCTCATGGTGGCGATCACGCGCCGCATCATCCTGCGCGCGTGCAAACTCGCCAGCGTCTGGCGGCAGCGTCTGCCTCGCGGGCGGGAGTTTTATCTCAGCATAAATCTCTCGGCGGCCGTGCTGCGTGATCAAGGATTGAGCGAGTACGTGGCGGGCGTGCTGCGCGAGACGGGGGTTCCGGCTGCGGCTCTGAAGTTCGAGGTGACCGAAGCGGCGCTGATCAGCAATGTCGGCGCCGCGCGCGACCTGCTTGAACGCCTGCACAGCCTCGGCGTGCAGCTGATACTGGATGATTTCGGCACGGGATATTCGTCTCTCAACTATCTGCAGCTCTTCCCGCTCGACTACGTCAAGATTGACCGACCCTTCGTCAGCCGCACGGGCTCGGACCACGCAAGCAGTGGGATGGTCACGGCGATATTGCAGATGGTGCCCGGTCTCGGGCTCACAGCCATCGCAGAGATCATCGAGACGGAGGCCGCCGCACAGGCTCTGCAGCAGATGGGCTGCACGTTCGGTCAGGGATATTATTTCAGCAAGCCGGTCGCCGCGGAAATTGCCCTGCAATTCCTGCGTGACCAGCCATTCGCAGGGCTTCTGCAGACGGCCGAAAGCAGTGCCGGCGAGACTGTCGTCGTCAAGGAGGTGATCCTTTCCGAGGACGACTCTCCCACGTCGGTCTTGCCTGCGATTTCGATGTCGGCAGGCGAGATAGGGGACGATCAGCCTACGCCTTCCGAGCACGCGGCCCGGCCGAAGCGTGCGGGCTAGCCCGTATCGCTCATCGACACGTTCCCGTTCGGCCCGCGTGGCCATCGCAGGGCAGGCCGTGTCGCCCGCGCGAACAGCGCAGTGCCGGTGCCGCGCGGTGGACAGGGCCGTCAAAAATTGGCATAACAAAGAAGGCCTAGGTCAGGCCTCATGGAGGCTGCAGTGAAGATTATTAAGATTGTCATGGCATTGCTCATCACCTTGAGCCCTGCATTCGCCCAGAATTCCACGCCGCAGTCAGATTTGCGGCCGACAGATGAGTCCGTGCGTCGATTACTTCAGATTATGGATGCTAAGAAACTCGTCGAAGCCATTCCCCAGCAGGTCGAAAACATGATGACAGCCACGCTGCAACAGCGCTTGCAAGGACAGTCCCTGTCGCCGCAGCAGCAGCAGGCGGTCGACGCGATGCGGACAAGAGTGGCAGCCCTTATGAGAGAGGAGCTCGATTGGAGCGTAATGGAGCCCATATATACGAAGATCTACGCGGATACTTTCTCCCAATCGGAAATCGACGGGTTGGTGGGGTTTTATAGAAGTCCTACCGGCCACGCAATCATTCAGAAGCTTCCGCTCGTCATGCAAAATGCGATGACCCTGGTGCAACAGCGCATGGCATCGTTAATGCCTAGAATTCAACAGATGGCGCAGGAGACCGCCGCGCAAATCAAGGCACAAAGCGCGGCGGAAGCAAAGAGCAAGACGGGCTGATCTTGGGGCTATTTCGATCGGTACGAAGATGCGCCTCAGCATCACGTAGAAGTGGAGCAGTCAGTCCCTATATTAGGAATGCCCGACACTATGGAAACGACATGTTAATGTCGTTTAACCACCGCGGTGGCCCAGACGCTAGCATCGATTGCCTAACTGTGCTTGGTATACACCTGCGGAATGTCGGTCACGGTCTACCTCCTCCATGAGTGTCCGCTGTGGTTGGTTTTGATCATGCAGCGGTGGCCGGTTATCCGTCATGGGCGTCAAAATGACAGGCGCTAACAAGATGAGGCAAGAGTCGATGATCTCAGCGCGGGATGCACTCGAACGCTTGCGTGCGGGCAATCGTCGATTCGTATCTGATGTCCGGGCCGGTGACGCACTAACGAACCAGACACGGCGCCAGGCGCTGGTGGCAGGCCAGGAGCCGTTCGCCATTATTCTCGGATGTTCCGATTCGCGCGTGCCGGCGGAGATCGTCTTCGATCAGGGCCTAGGGGATCTGTTTGTCATCCGCGTTGCGGGCAACATCGTCGCCCCTTCTCAAATTGGCAGCGTCGAGTTCGCGGCGGAACGCTCCGGCACGCGACTCGTCGTGGTGCTGGGACATTCCAGGTGCGGGGCTGTTCTGGCGACCTTGGAACAGCTCGGGCGTCGCTCGGACGAGCAGTCACGGAATCTGCGTGCCATCGTTGACCGTATTCGGCCGGCCGTGGAACCGCTGCTGCAGACAGAACTCGGGCGCGACCCCGACGCTCTGGTGCACCAAGCGGTGCGCGCGAATGTCCGCATGTCAGCAAACCATCTGCGACATGGATCGGAAATCCTCGAGCAATTGATCCAGAAAGATGGGCTTCAGGTCGTCGGCGCGGAATATTCACTGGATACTGGAGTTGTCGAGTTCTTCGACGGAGTTCCGCCTGCGTCAAGCTAGCAATGGGGAGGAGCCGCCGCAACCGGCGTGCTCGCGGTGAGAACTGCGCTGCTTTCAGCATCAGTGGTACTCTACTCAACCGATTGTGGCGCTCGCGAGCCGGACGTATCTACGCGGCGGGAAACACCGCCGCGTCAACGAGATAAATAAATGAGCGACACCACCCAAGACAGGCGCATCGCGTGGCTTGTGTTCGCGCTAGTTGCCGTGGCGCTGGCTGGAGCTTTCTACGTTTACGATTCCATCGGCCCCATTGCTGATCTCCTGCAGCGACAACGCGATTTCAGCGACTCGCAAATCGGGATGCTCAATGCTATTTACCACCTGCCAAATATAGTGCTGATCCTCGTAGGCGGCGTCCTCGTCGATCGCTTTGGCGCTGCCCGCATGACCCTTTGGACTACGGTCGTGTGTTTCGTCGGAACGGCCCTTACCGCGTTCAGCCCGGGCTTCGTAGGCATGGCCGCCGGCCGGCTACTGTTCGGGATTGGCGCTGAAACCTTAAACATCGGTGTGCTGGCGGCGATCGCGCAGTACTTTGCGGGCGGCGGCCTTGCCTTCGCGATGGGCTTGTGCCTCGCCATCGGCCGCGCGGGATCATTCGCTGCGGACATGTCACCGACATGGTTTGCCCGCGCGTACGCACAAGGCTGGCAGCCACCGCTCGTCATCGCAACCGTGATTGCGGCAATCGCTCTTGCCGCCGCCATCGGCTACTGGTGGACCGACCGGCGCCGCGGCCATTCGAAGGTCGACGCATCGGACACGGCCAAGCGCTTCGTGCTGAGCGACCTGTTGCGCTTCGGAACCGCCTACTGGTTCTTGCTGGTGCTGTGCGTGCTTTGGTACGCGGTAATCTTTGCATTCCGCAGCACGTTCTCGATCAAATACTTTCAG
>PLIX01000295.1:28242-47031 GCA_003140135.1 Gammaproteobacteria bacterium | reverse complement strand
CGCAGCCCTCGGCGAGCACGCGCAGACCCTGTATCTGCAAGCTGACTTGTGCCGGCAGGACCTGTTGGTCGAAATCGAGGCGACCGGGTGTCATTTGGCGAACAGCAGGTCGTAACTCGTGCAAACATCCCTCATGCAGACGCATACCGAAATGGGCCGTGTGCCGCGGGTCCTGAGAACAGCGTACGACTGCGCCGTGTTCTATAGCTCGCTTCTCGTCCTGGGCTTGATCTGCCTGAGCTGGACCGTCATCGCGCTGCCTTTGTACGTGCTGCTGCCGCGGCGGCCGGGCACGGCCGCGGGACGTCGCGGCATCATGGCCGGATTTCGCATCTATACGACTTGGCTCAAGCTCGTGCGGGCATACCGGCTGGATCTGCGCGCGATCGACGCGTTGCGCGGCGGGCCCGCCTGCATTCTCGCGCCCAACCACCCGTGCATGATCGATGCGCTGCTCATCCTGACGCGACATCCCAACATTGTGTGCGTGATGAAGAAAGAGGTTTTGAAAAACGTATTTCTAGGCTCCGGAGCACGCCTCGCCCGGTACGTTTGCAACGAGCCGCCGCTGCAGATGATCCGCGAAGCCGTCGCTGACCTGCAGCGCGGCGGCATGCTGTTGCTGTTCCCGGAGGGCACGCGCAGCATCCAGGCGCCGATGAATGCGCTCAAGGGGAGCATCGGTGTCATCGCCAAGCAAGCTGCGGTGCCGGTGCAGACGCTGATCATCGAAACCGATTCACCGTATCTTGGCAAGGGCTGGCCGCTGTTGCGCCGCCCGCCGCTGCCCATCACGTATCGCGTGCGCCTCGGTCGTCGCTTCGAGCCGCCCGAAGACGTACTCACGTTCATGGCGCAGCTCGAGGCCTATTATCACGATGAGCTCGCAGGCTCCCTGCAGTCGAAGTGGCTCCCCGGCACGCCAAGCCCTTCTGCAAGCAGAAACGTGCAGTGAGCGCGCCGTCCGCGACGCACCTCGTTCTCATCCCGAGTTATAACCCCGGCAAGAAGGTATTTGAGACTGTGCGCGGCGCCCGCGAGCACTGGGACCCGGTATGGGTCGTGGTGGACGGCAGTACGGATGGCACGGGGGAGAAATTGGCGACCATGGCGGCCGCAGATCCCGCCCTGCGAGTGCTGCTGCGACCTAAGAACTGCGGCAAGGGCGCCGCCGTACTCTACGGACTGCGCGCGGCGCTCGCGCGCGGCTACACGCATGCACTGGTCATGGACTCGGATGGACAGCATCCGGTCGAGCGCATTGCGGCCTTCATGGCCGCGTCACGCGCCGCGCCCGAGGCGATGATACTCGGCGAGCCNNTTTCGGGTCTACCCGATTGCGCCGCTCGTGCGCGCCATGCGTTTTCAGCCCTGGATGCGCCGCTTTGATTTCGACGTCGAGGCGGTCGTGCGCCTGTGCTGGCACGGCGTGCGGCCCATCAACTTGCCTGCCAAGGTCGAGTACTTCAGCGCCGCCGAAGGCGGCGTCTCACACTTCAACTATTGGCGCGACAACGCGCTCTTGACTTGGATGCACGCGCGCCTGTTCGCCGAATTTCTGCTGCGCCTGCCGGTGCTGCTGATGCATTCCAGCGCGGCGAAAATCGCGCGCTAAAGCGCCGCTGCCGACAGCGGCTTGCGCGCGCAGTATTCAGAAAAAATCCCGAGCTCCACGTAGCGGGTCACATCCTCAAAACGCGCATCCTTGATCGCGCTCATGATCGCGGCTGGCGGCGCGCACGCCTCGATCGTGTCCCAGTAAAAACGCATCAGCTTCGGGGTCTCCGGATGGCGCGCGACGATGCGCGCGAACATCGGGATGACGCCGCGCATNNAAAGTCCGCGCACGCACTCGGCAGCGGAATCGCCTCGGCGCTGCCGCACATGAGGCGCACACCCAGTGGCACCTTCGCCTGTTGCACCATTCCCGAACTCGGATCAATGCCCGTCACGCGAGTCGCATCACCGGCCAGGTGCGCCGCCTCGCGCGCGACGAGCCCGGTGCCTACTCCAACGTCGACAACGACCATTCCTTGAGTCAAGCCTGCTCGCCGCAGTGCACGACGCCGATACCGGGAACCGGTGCCGAAGGCCATGGCACGCTCGACCCGGTCATAATCACCTGCGGTGCGGTCAAAAAGTCCGCCGACCCAGCCGCGGCGGTCCGCCTCATGCGGGTAATATTCCTTCATTGGTGGACAGGGGGCCGACACGGTCGGGCACACCTCAAGGTTTGCGCATCCAGGGGCCGCGCGCCGGCTCCGAGTACCATAACATAGGCACACAGAGCCCATATATACTGTTCCACTACCCGATCGGTAACCCTAAAATCGCGGTCAAAGCTTCAATCTCTATGTCCGAAAAAGCGTCGCTTCTCCAACAGACCTCGGCGCCTGAGCCGGCCGCGCTCGAACGCGAAATTGCGGGCCTCATTGTGCAGGCGCTCAATCTCGATATCGATCCGCGCGACATCAGTCCGGAAGCGCCCTTGTACGGCGAGGGGCTGGGTCTGGATTCCATCGACATCCTGGAGGTGGCGCTCGTCGTCTCCAAGCAGTACGGCATCCAGCTGCGCGCCGACAGCGAAGAGAACGGCGAGATCTTCCGCTCGCTGCGACACTTCGCAAAGTATGTTGCTGCGCAGAGGATGAAGTGACCAGGAGGGGGTGGCCCACCCAGCGCTACGGCTGGACGGTGGCGTTGGTGGTCTGTTATGCGCTGGTGGCGAATTACACCAATGTGAATCCGAGCGCGAGGCCTCTGGGTGCCCTGCTCGCCATTGCGCCGCCGTTCGCGCTTGGGATCGGACTCGCCTGGCGATCTGCCTATCGGCTCGTCGCAATCGCAATCGCGGCGCTCGTCGCGGCGCTCATCTTTAGTTATTGGCAAATCCTCGAGAGAAATTTTTCGCTGCTGTATCTGCTCGAGGATGTGGGCTTCTATGGGGTCTTGAGCTTGACTTTTGCGCGCTCGCTGTTGCGCGGCCACGTGCCGCTGTGCACGTATTGGGCGGATCTGGTGCACGGTCCATTGCCCGCGCTCGTTGCCCGCTATACGCGCAAGACCACAGCCGCGTGGGCGTTATTTTTCGCACTCGTCGGCGCGGCATCACTCGCCTTGTATGTGTACTCGCCGCTGCGCGTCTGGTCGGCCTTTTCCTACTTCGCAACATTTCCGCTCGTCGTGTTGATGTTCGTCGGCGAATATGTCGTGCGCCGCAGGGTGCTGCCGCCGCTGCACCGCAGCGGCCTATGGGACAGCGTACTCGTGTACCTGGATTCGTCGCGGCGCACGAGGGTCGCTGATCAATGATCGGCACTCCGAAGAATCGCCGCCGCACGTGATGGCCAGTATCGCGCTCATCGCGCACAGCTCGCCCGATGCCGTAGTCGCGTACCGCACCGGCATCGCGGTGACGGCGCGCACTTTCCTCGCCGATGTCGCTCACCTAGCGACCTGCATGCCCCGTGGCGACCACGTTCTTAATGTTTGTAAAGATCGTTACCGCTTCACGGTGGGATTTGCCGCGTCACTGCTCGCAAAGAAAGTGAGCCTCCTGCCCTCAACGCACTCGCCGCAGTTCATTCGCCAGCTCGTCCAATTTGCACCGGACGTGTTCTGCATGACGGACGATCCCGGCTGCGACTTCGATCTGCCACAGTTTCGTTATCCCGATGCGCCTGCTGGCGACACGGCGCCGCGCGCCGTACCCGCAATCGACGCCGAGCAGCTCGTCGCCTACGTCTTCACGTCCGGATCGACCGGCACGCCCGTACCGCACAAAAAGACCTGGGGGCGGCTCGTGGCATGTGTGCGCGAGGGTGCGCAGCGGCTCGGCATCGCGGGCGGCCGATCCTACGCATTGCTGGGCACGGTGCCGGCGCAGCACATGTACGGTTTCGAATCCACTGTCCTCACGTGCCTGCAAAGCAGCAATGCCTTGTGTGCGGAGCGGCCGTTTTATCCGGTCGACATCTGCGCAAATCTCGCGCGGCTGCCGCGCCCGCGGGTCTTGATTTCAACTCCCATTCATCTGCGCACCCTGCTCGGCGCGGATATCGATCTGCCGGCGGCGGATCTGATCGTATCGGCAACCGCGGCATTGTCCCCGCAACTTGCGCTCGATGCTGAACAGAGCTTCGGCGCACCGCTCATCGAGATCTACGGCTCGACGGAGACCGGCCAGATCGCTTCGCGCCGCACGGTGGCGACGCACGAATGGCAGCTGTGGCCCAAGGTGAGCCTCACCCTGCAAGACGGTCGCGCCTGGGCGCAAGGCGGTCACGTCGAGCAGCCAACGCTTATGGGAGATGTGCTCGAGGCGCGGGGCGATCAACGCTTCATCCTGCTCGGTCGCACCGAAGATCTCGTCAACATTGCCGGTAAGCGCGGCTCGCTCGGCTACCTCAACCATCATCTGAATGCCATTCCGGGTGTACTCGACGGCACGTTCTTCGTGCGCGAAGAGGAACCCGGCTCCGCAGGCGGTGTCACGCGCCTGGCCGCCTTCGTGGTGGCACCGAACCTCGACGCCGCATCGCTCCTCGAGCGGCTGCGCGAACGGATCGACCCCGTGTTCCTGCCGCGGCCACTGCTGTTTGTCGAGCGCCTGCCGCGCAGCACCACGGGCAAATTGCCGCGCGAGGCGCTGCTGTCGCTCGCTGCCGGAGCTGCGGAATGCGCGCCGGCGAACCTGGGCCGTCCATGGGCACGGTAAGCTTAGAGTTCTCGCCCCAGCACCCGGTCTTTGCAGGCCACTTTCCCGGCAGTCCCATTGTGCCCGGCGCGCTGCTGCTCGATGCGGCCGTGCGCGTGCTCGGCCAAGGCGCTGATCACGGCGGCACCGCGCAGTGCGAAATAGCCGCGACGAAATTCCTAAGCGTCGTGCGACCCGGCGAAGCGCTGAGTATCGAGCACGAACCCTGCGCTGATGGGTCGATCCGCTTTGTGATTCGCAGCGCCGATCGTACGGTGGCCTCCGGCAGGCTCACCTGGCTCGCCAGCGCCCGGGACGCGGATCGTGAAATCTGATTCCGTGGTCGTCCCCACCGCTCCGCGCACCACGCCCGCCGAGTGGCTGAGGAGTCCCGAGCGCGGCAGCATGACGCTGCTGCGGGTCATGGCCGCCGCCTCGCATCTGCTCGGGCGTGCGCCGAGCCGCCTGCTGCTGCACCTCATTGCGACCTACTTTGTGCTGTTTGCTCCCACCGCGCGCCGCCACGCCCGCAACTATCTGCGCCGTGCGCTCGGTCGTGAGCCGGGCTTCGCGGACCGCTATCGCCATGTTTTGAACTTCGCTTCCACGATTCATGATCGTGTGTACCTGCTCGACGACTGTTTCGACCAGTTTGAATTTTCGCTCGAGGGCGATGAGCTGATGCGCAAGATTATCGCGGGCGGTCAAGGGGCATTTTTGATGGGCGCCCACATGGGCAGCTTTGAAGTAACGCATGCATTCGGCGCGCATCAGCCGGGACTGAATATCGTGATGGCGATGTACGAAGACAACGCCCGCAAGATCAGCGCCATGCTGCAGGCACTGCGCCCGGTCTTGAAGCCTGAGGTTATTTCGCTTGGACACATTGAAGCCATGCTCAAAGTGCGCCAGCGTCTGGATGAAGGCGCCTTCGTGGGTATCCTGGGCGATCGTACGCTCGGGGACGAGCCGCTGCAGGAGGTCAACTTTCTCGGCAGCCCGGCCTACTTTCCGGTGGGTCCAATGCGCGCTGCGGCACTCCTGCGGCGCCCGACGGTCTTCATGCTCGGGTTATACCGCGGCGGCAACCGCTACCATCTGGTGTTCGACCTCATCGCCGACTTCTCCGCGGTCGGACGTGCGCAACGCGCCGCCGCAGTCGAGGAAGCCATCAAGCGCTATGCGGCGTTGCTGGAGAAATACTGCCGCAGCGACCCCTACAACTGGTTCAATTTCTTTGACTTCTGGCGCGACGCGGCCGTGCGGCGGTCGCATCCGTCGTAGGCCATGCGCAGCGCCGTGCGTTTTGCAATGCTGCTCGGTGTGCTCATTGCACCCAGCGTACGCGCCGCTGCGAGCGACCTCGACCGTCTCATGGCTCTGTTAGCCGAGCGGGTGCACGGTCACGTGAGCTTTGTGGAAGAGGACTATCTGGCGGTGCTCGACCGCCCGGTTCGCTCCTCCGGAGAGCTCTTCTACGATCGGCCGGACCGACTTGAAAAGCGCACGCTCGCGCCGCATGCGGCAAGCCTGATTCTGGAACGCGGCAGCGTGACGATTCAAGCGCGCGGGCGCAGTCACGTACTCTCGCTGCACGATTATCCGCAGTTCGCCCCCTTCGTCGAGAGCTTGCGTGCGACTTTGGCCGGAGATCGGCAGGCGCTCGAGCAAATCTTCCAGGTCGCGTTTGCAGGCAGTCTCGAGCACTGGACCCTGACTCTCGTGCCGCTGAACGCCAAGCTCAAAGGCGTTGCGCAGCAGATCCGCATCGACGGGGCGCGCGATGAGTTGCAGACCTTGAGCATCTGGCTTTCCGATGGGGATCGTTCCGTCATGACCCTCGGATCGCCGATGCCGCCATGACGCGGCTGCGCGTCGCCCGAATCGCACTGTGGGCGAGCGCCATGGTGCTTGCAGCGATCATCGTCGCGCGTGCGCACTACACGGCGGATCTGTCCGGGTTCCTGCCGCGTGCGCCGAGCGCCCGGCAGCGAATGCTGGTCGATCAACTGCGCGATGGCCCCAGCTCGCGGCTCTTGCTGATTGCCATCGAGGATGGCGACGCCGCAGTCCGCGCGCAGCTATCGATGGCGATCGCGCGGCAACTGCGCGCCGATGCGGCTTTCGCGAGCGTCGAGAACGGCGAGTCCGTAAACCAAGAGCGCGATCAGGAATTTCTCTTCGAGCATCGCTATCTCCTGAGTGAGACCGTGACGGCGCAGCGCTTCACGGTAGACGGCCTCAATGCCGCCATCGATGACACCATTGATCTCCTCGCATCTCCCGCGGGGCTCATCGCGAAGCCGCTGCTGCCACGCGACCCCACCGGCGAATTCCTGCAGATCCTAAATCAGCTCGATCGTAGCGCGCAGCCGCACTTGCTCGCGGGCGTCTGGGCCTCGCCTGATGGCCAGCGCGCGCTCCTGCTGGCCGCCACGCGCACATCCGGCTCCGACCTCGACGCCGAAGAGCACGCCGTGCAAGCCGTGCGCGCGGCATTTGCCGCAGCGCAGCGATCATCAGGCGCGTCCGCGGTGCACGCGGCGCGGCTGCTCGTGACCGGCTCGCCGGTGTTCGCCGTCGCGGCGCGCGCGACGATCAAGCATGAAGCCGTGCGGCTCTCGATCGTGAGCACATTTCTCATCGTCAGCTTGCTTCTTGCCGTGTACCGCTCGGTGCCGGTATTGCTGCTCGGTCTCTTGCCCGTTACCTCCGCAGCGCTCGCGGGGATCGCTGCGGTCGCTTTGGGATTCGGCGTCGTGCACGGCATTACTTTGGCCTTCGGCATCACATTGATCGGTGAATCGGTCGACTACTCCATTTACCTCTTTGTGCAATCCCGATCTCGGGCCGATGACGCGCTGGATTCCGAGCGGCGCGAACGCGCGCTGTGGAGAACCATTCTTCTTGGCGTACTGACTTCGGTGTGCGGCTTCGCATCGCTCCTGCCGTCGGGCTTCCCAGGACTTTCTCAACTGGGTCTGTACTCCATCGCCGGCCTCATTGCCGCCGCAGCAGTGACCCGGTTTGTCTTGCCGAGTCTCATGCCAAAAACCTTTCAGGTACGCGACCTGACGCCACTCGGGAACACGGCGGCCCAAGTTCTCCTGCGAGTGCGCACCTGGCGCTGGCTCCTCGGTGTCGTTGCCGTACTCGCCCTAGGGGTGCTGTATCTGCAACGCGATGCCTTGTGGAATCGCGACTTGGCGGCATTGAGTCCCGTAACGGCACGTGCACAAGAGCTCGACGCCGCACTGCGTGCCGATCTAGGCGCTCCGGATGTCAGCGATTTCATCGTCGTGACTGATCCGGACCTGCAAACAGTGCTGCGCGCCTGCGAGCAGGTCGCAGGCGCGCTCGATGGACTGATGACCAATCGAACGATCGGAGGCTTTGACAGTCCTGCGCGCTACTTGCCCAGCATTGCCACGCAAACGCAAAGACGCGCGAGCCTTCCCGATTCTGAGCAGTTGCGCGTGCGCTTGCACGCTGCGACCGCCACGCTTGGGGTGAGCGCCGAGCGCCTCGAGCCCTTCGTCCAGGACGTCGCGCGCGCCCGCACGGCGCCGCTGCTCCTGCCTGCAGACTTGAAAGGCACTTCGTTCGAAGCGGCTTTTGACGCCTTGATGATCCGCCAGCACGAACAGTGGCTCGCACTCTTGCCGTTGCACGCGGCTCAGGCGGGCGCTCCACCGTCCGAGGGTGCCATCAATCAGATTCGCGCCGCGGTCGAGCACGCAGCCCCCGGACAGGCTCTGCTTCTGAATCTCAAGAGCGAGTCGGACGCGCTCTATGCAAGCTATCTGTCCGAGGCCCTGCGCCTCTCAGGAGCCGGGCTTGCGGCGATCGTTGTATTATTGCTTATAACGCTGCGCTCGCCGGCCCGAGTGGCCGGCGTGGTCGCACCGCTGGTGCTCGCCGTGCTCGTCGTCGCCGCCGCCTTGCTGCTCGGCGGCCGATCCTTGACGATTTTGCATCTGATTGGAATGCTGCTCATCGTCGCTGTAGGCTCGAACTATGCGCTGTTCTTCGATCGAACTCAGGCCGATCAGCACGCGGGCACGGCACCGCTCACCCTGGCATCGCTCTTGATCGCCAATGCCGCAACCGTCGTGGGATTTGGCGTGCTCGCATTCTCGCAGGTGCCGGTCTTGGCCGCGCTCGGATCCACTGTCGCCCCCGGGGCGTTCTTAGCGCTGGTTTTTTCGGCCGCGTTGAGTCGCGCACCGCCCGTGCAGCGGGCCGGCAATCCTTAGATGGCCACCCGGGCTTCGCCACGCTGGACCCCGGCGCCGCTCCTCAAAGCCTCGGCGGCCTTGCACGTGGGCGCAGCGGCGCTTGCGCTCGCGCGCCCGACTCTTTGGCCGTGGGCGCTCGGCGCGGTCGTCGTCAATCACGTGCAGCTCGCCGCAACGGGACTGTGGCCACGCAGCACTTTGCTCGGGCCGAATCTAACGCGCCTGCCACCGGCGGCGGCACGCCGCGGCGAAGTCGCGCTCAGCATCGACGATGGGCCGGAGCCCGCAGTCACGCCGCAAGTGCTCGATCTTCTCGACCAATACCGCGTCAAGGCTACGTTTTTCTGTGTCGGCAGACGCGTCGAGGTATGCGCGGAGCTGGCGCGCGAGATCGTGCACCGCGGCCATGCGATCGAAAACCACAGCTACCGGCATCTCCACTATTTTTCCCTGCTCGGGCCGCGCGCGCTTGCCTATGAGATCGAGCGCGCGCAGGAGGCCATCGGCGGTATTACGGGCCGGCGGCCACTTTTTTTTCGCGCCCCGGCCGGGTTGCGCAGCCCCTTGCTCGACCCCATCCTGACGCGCCTCGATCTGTTGCTCGCGAGCTGGACGCGGCGCGGATTTGACTCCGTGAACCGCGATCCGGAATCCGTGTTCGCGCGCCTTGCGAGCGGCCTTGCCGCCGGAGACATCCTGCTGTTGCATGATGGACATGCCGCGCGCACGCGCTCGGGCACGCCTGTGATCCTCGAGGTCCTGCCGCGACTTCTCGCGGCCTTTGCGCAGTCAGGGTTGACCCCCGTTCGCCTGAGCGCGGCGCTGGCATGATGAAAATCCCCGCAGCGCGCGCGCTCATCGATGCCCCGCACGCGCGTTGCCGCGGCGCCGCCGCGTGGCTGTGCCATCCCGCCCTGGCTTTGATCCTGTCAACCCGCGTGGCATTGCTCGCGTGGCGTCGATGATTCCGCTGCGCCTCACATGCTTCACAGCAGTCAGCGCCGTGGGGTGCGGCACTGCGGAAACCTTGGATTCTCTGGAACAGCAGCGCAGCGGTCTTGCGCCCTGCGCCTTTGAAACCGTCGATGTCGAGACTCATGTCGGGGAGGTCCCGGGAGTGGACGCGACTGCGCTACCCGAATCTCTGCGCGGCTTCAGTTGCCGCAACAATCGCCTCGCACAGCTGGGATTGATGCAGGATGGCTTCGCCGCAGCCGTCGCGGCGAGCGCCGGGCATTGGGGTCCGCGGCGCGTCGGGGTGTTTCTCGGCACCAGCACGTCCGGGATCCTGGAGACCGAGCTTGCGTATCGCGCGCGTGACCCTGCGGCTGGGGCCTTGCCCAAGGACTTCAATTACGCTGCTACTCACAATTCATTCTCGGTCGCCGACTTCGTCCTGCAGACGCTGCACCTGGAAGGTCCCGCGGCTGTGATGTGCACGGCCTGCTCCTCGAGCGCCAAGGTTTTCGCATCCGCTCAGCGCATGATCAGTGCGGGCCTGATTGACGCCGCCGTGGTCGGCGGCGTGGATTCGTTGTGTCTCACAACCCTCTACGGTTTTCACTCCCTACAGCTCACCTCGCGCCTCCCCTGCCGCCCCTTCGACGTCGCGCGCGATGGCATTTCCATCGGCGAGGCCGCGGCTTTTGTCTTGCTCGAGCGGCCGCCGTCGCGCCTTGATGGCGATGCGATCATGCTCCTAGGCACTGGAGAATCGAGCGACGCCTATCACATGTCGAGTCCGCATCCGGAAGGCCGCGGTGCGCGCGCCTCGATTCACCAGGCGCTCACGGCGGCGCAGCTTGCGCCCGGCGACATCGACTACATCAATCTGCATGGCACCGCCACGATCAGTAACGACTGCGCCGAGGATCTCGCGGTCACATCGGTATTCGGCACTGGCACCGCCTGCAGCTCGACCAAAGGGGCGACCGGTCACGCTTTGGGTGCGGCGGGCGCGCTCGAAGCGGTCATCTGTGCGCTTGCCATTCAACATGGAATCATGCCGGGCGGCCTTAGCACGACCGCAGTCGACCCAAAATTGAACCTGCACTATCTGTGTGAGAACCGGCGCGGTAACGTCCGCCGCGTGCTGAGCAACTCTTTCGGGTTTGGCGGCGCCAACTGCAGTCTGATCTTTGGCCGCGGCGCCTGAGGCCATGCCGGCCATGATCCCGCTGACCGCCTATATCGATGGGATTGGTTTGTTGGGCCCTGGATTTGCTGACTGGCCGAGCGCGGCGGCGATACTCTGCGCAGCGGCGCCGTACGTGGCGGCGGCGACAGTTCTGCCAGCTCCGCTGTCTTTGCCGCCCCCGGAAAGACGCCGCACCGGACGGGTTGTCAAACTGGCGCTCGCTGTGGGCTTTGAGGCCACAACGCGCGCCGCCATCGAGCGCAGCTCTTTGACGACGGTGTTCTCTTCCTCCGGCGGCGACGGTTTTAATTGCCACGAAATCTGCCAGGTGCTGGCAAGTTCGGATCGGCAGCTTTCGCCGACGCGATTTCACAACTCCGTGCACAATGTCGCGGCCGGATACTGGAGCATCGCCGCCGGCGCCACGGCGGCTGCCAACGTCCTGTGTGCACACGACGCAAGTTTCGGCGCGGGATTGCTGGAGGCCTTGACTCAGGTGGTAGTCGCGCGCACGCCGCTGCTGCTGTTGGCTTACGATACGCAGTACCCGGAACCATTAAATGCCAAGCGCCCTATTCCCGATGCCTTCGGAGTCGCTCTGGTTCTTGCACCCAACGCGAGCGCGCCAACGCTTGCGAAGCTCACCGCTATGCTCACGTACAACGACGCCGACCACATGAGCGAGCCGCCGCTGGAGGCTATGCGCGCGTCCATTCCGGCCGCCCGCAGTCTCCCTCTGCTGAAAAAGCTCGCACAACGCGAAAGCGGGCGCGTCATTGTTGACTACCTCAGCCATGTGCGCCTCGCGCTCGAGGTTGAGCTGTGCAGCTAGACCGCCGCTGGATCGGAGCTCACATTCCGCACGCCGGCAAGATGTGCCTGTTGGACGCAGTGCTAAGCTGGGACGCGAACCGCATCGAGTGCCGCACTTCCACGCATCGCGACGTGGACAATCCGCTGCGCTCGCACGGCCGGCTCGGCTGCGCCTGCGGAGTCGAATACGCGGCGCAAGCGATGGCCGTGCACGGTGCGCTCGTCGCCGGCCGTACCGACGCGCCTGCGGCGGGCTACTTGGTCGGCCTGCGCCGCGTCCTGTTGAAGGTCGCACGGCTGGATGATGTTGAGACCGATCTCTTGGTCAGCGCCGAGCGCATTGACGGCGATGCTACGATCGCCCTGTATCAGTTCTCCGTGCACAACGCGGCTTGCGCCTTCCTCAGCGGGCGCGCCACCGTCGCGCTCGACGTCACGGCTCTGACACGCACGGCTCCCGCAGGCGCCGCGCCATGAAGAGCGTCGCCAGGCGCGCGCTCGTCACCGGTGGCAGCGGTCAGATCGGTGCTGCAATTTGCCGCCGCTTAGCGCTCGCCGGGCATTTTGTGTACGTGCAGGCCCATCGCGGCACAGCCGCGGCGCATTCTCTGGTGGCCGAAATCATCGCCGCGGGCGGCCACGCCCAGGCGCTTGCCTTCGACATCACCGATGGCGCGGCGACACGCGCCGGCCTGGAGACCGTGCTCGCCGACGGCGCGATCCAGATCCTCGTGAACAATGCGGGAATTCACGATGACGCCGCGTTTCCCGGAATGAGCGAGCAGCAATGGCACCGGGTCATCGATGTCTCCGTCGACGGCTTCTTCAACGTTACGCAGCCGCTCATGCTGCCGATGATCCGCACGCGCTGGGGTCGCATCGTGACCACCTCCTCGGTTGCCGCGCTGATGGGCAATCGCGGTCAGGTCAACTACGCGGCGGCCAAAGGTGCGCTCAACTCGGCCACACGCGCCCTGGCACTGGAGGTGGCAACCCGCGGGATCACGGTCAATGCAGTCGCTCCCGGCATCATTGCCACCGGCATGACCGACACCATGTTTGACGAGGAAACTATCGCGCGCCTGGTCCCGATGAAGCGCGTCGGTCAGCCCGAAGAGGTCGCAAATCTGGTCGCATTCCTCGTTTCCGAGGAGGCTGCTTACCTTACGGCGCAGGTGATCTCGATCAACGGCGGAATGACCTGATGGGGGTTGCGACCGCGGTGCCGGCCTTGGCCGTGCACAAGAACGAGACGCTGCTCTTCTTCACGCTCCTCGAGCTTGCGACTATCGTTGCCGCCGCGCGCGTAGCCGCGGCGGTGGCGCGGCGCGTCGGACAGTCGCCGGTCGTGGGCGAGATCGTCGTGGGAATCCTGTTGGGGCCGTCACTATTGGGCTGGGCCGCCCCGCAAGCGTTCAATTTTATATTCCGCTCTGCGCCGCCGGAACCCCTGCAGACGCTCTCCGGATTGGCACTCGTGCTGCTGATGTTTCAAATCGGGCTCGAGTTTGACTTCTCGCATCTCGCGGCACGCAGCAACCGCGCAGTCGCGCTGCGTGTGGGCGCGGCCTGCCTCGTGCTGCCGTTCGGACTTGGCCTCGCGCTCGGCTACTACGCCGCGCCCACCCTCTCGCCGCAGGCAAATCGGCTCGACTCTGCGCTCTTTATTGCGACTGCGTTTTCGATTACGGCGCTGCCGGTACTCGGCCGAATCATGCTTGACTTACAGATCACGCGCACGCAGCTCGCGGTGATCGCAATCAGTGCCGCGGCGCTGAACGATGTCGTCGGCTGGCTGCTGCTCGCGCTGGTCACGGCGCTCAGCCTCGCAACCTTTGATGGCGCGCACTACGGACTGCGCATCCTGCTGCTCGCGGGCTACATCCTCCTGTGCGTGGTGTGGCTGCGACCGCTGTTGAAGAAGATCGTGCGCCGCTCGGATCTCACCGACGGCAGGATTTCAAGCGCTCTCATGAGCTTCTTGCTGAGCACGATCTTCATCTCGGCCATGGTCACCTACGAAGTTGGCATCTTTGCCGTCTTCGGCGCCTTCATGATGGGCGTCATTCTGTTCGATGAACCGCAGCTGGTGCGCGCGTGGCAAGGACGGGTCGGTGACTTCGTCACCGTGTTTTTCCTGCCGCTATACTTCACCTACACGGGATTGCGCACCTCGGTACAGGGTCTCGAGACTGCGCAGCTGTGGGGTTGGTGCGCTCTCACCATAGCGTTGGCGACCCTTGGAAAGTTTGGCAGCGCCTATATTGCCGCGCGCCGCTCTCTGGATCACACCTCCGCGACAATACTCGGCTTCATGATGAACACGCGCGGGCTCATGGAGCTGGTGGTCATCAACGTCGGCCTGGATCTTGGCGTCATCTCACAGCAGATGTTCACGATTCTTGTGTTGATGGCGCTCGTGAGCACAGTGATTACGACACCGGCGCTACGGTTCTATCTGCCGCGTGCCGGCATCGCGCTGCCGGCGCGCCGCTAGGTCCTCACTGCCCGTCTCGATGGCGCCCGCACGAGTGGCGGCTGCGCGCATTATGCTTAGGCCGCGCAGCGCAAGAAAACAACTGCAGAACGCTGCCACATAAGCGCCCGCACCAATCGATATGTGCGACGCCACCGTGTCGCCCGCCCGTGTAACGGCGGCCTGGGCGATACGCGCAAAAAACGCGCTCACCGAATGGGTATCATGGTCGGCGGGGATATAGCTGGTGGAACTCTTGGCATAGAGCACGGCGAAACTGACCGTCATCACCGCAAAGGGAATGAGATAGGTGAGCCAGGCGTCTTTGCGTTTGTAGAGTATCGAGATCGCCGGCGCCAAGACTGCCGCAGCACATACCAGCCCAAATGCGAGTGTCGTGAGCGCATGCGAGCGGTTGATGCCCCCTAAACGACCGACCGGGTCCTGGATGACGGCCCACACATCGTAGAAGCGAATGCTCTGCTGCCACACGCCGAGATTTACGACGAGCGTGGTCATCAAGAACCAGCCAACGCCGATGGCGCCCAGAGCAGCGAGCGCCGCGTGATCTACGTCTACTTTTCGTTGCATTAAGTCTTACCCGCGTGACGACGTTGCGCTTTCAGTTTGGCACCATTCCCAAGCGCGTGATAGATTTGTTTCGCACGGGAGAAAATAATAATGAAACGCACGCACCGTATCGCGGTCGTATGCGGCTTGATCGGCATCATCAGCGGCTGCAGCACGCTCAACGATCAGCAGTGGTATCAGGAGACGAAAGAGGCGTCCGTCAAGGCGGCGGATACCGTCACGGACACGACGTCCAAAACCTTCAAGCGCATGCAGCACTATCTTGCGGAGAAGGACGTGCTGCAGACATTCCACGACGCGGGTGAGCACAGCGAGGCAGCGGTCCTCGACGTCCTGCACAAGTCGAAGCTGCATGCGGGCGCGAACACGAGCAAGGCGACTCCGCACGGGACGGGGACTGCGCCGCCGACAAAAGGGCAGCCTACCTCGGCCGCCGTACCGCAGAAGTACGCCGGCAATCTGCGCTGGCCAGTTGATGCAGGCATCGTCAGCTCAGAGTTCGGCGCCCGCTGGGGCAAGCAGCACAAGGGAATCGACATCGCAGCAGACGCCGGCGAGCCCGTGTATGCGATAGCCGACGCCGACGTTATCTACGCGGGCGACGGCCTGCGCGGCTACGGCAACGTCGTGATTCTGCGCCACGACGCGCAAATGACTTCCCTGTACGCGCACAACAGCGAACTGAAGGTCCATCAGGGCGACCACGTCACGCAGGGCACGCTGATATCGCTCCTCGGCAATACCGGTCATTCGACCGGCCCGCACGTGCATTTTGAGATCCGTGAGGGCGACACGGCGATCAACCCACGCACGTTACTGCCGCCATCGAAGCTTGCAGAGGCCGGCGGTCAGCGCTTGGGAATTGCCAGCGCGCGCAATTAGAACTCCACCCCCCGGCGGCGGCGCAAAGAACTGCACCGTGGACTTGCGACCGCCGCGGTCGTGGCGCAATCCGCGGGATGGCGCACTACACTTCCAGCCGATCTCCGGGCCGGGCTACCAGGGTATAGAGCGCCGGCATTAGATATACGCTGATCAAGAGTCGCGTGAACAGGCCGCTGACAATGACCAGCGCAAACGGCCGCTGGGTATCCGTGCCCACTCCGGTGGCGAGCGCCGCCGGCAACAAGCCCAACGCCGCCACGAGCGCGGTCATCATGATCGGGCGCAACCGCAGGATTGCACCTTGCCGGATCGCTTCGGCAAGAGAGGTGCCGCTGGAGCGCAGTTCGTTGACATAGGAGATATAGACGACCGCCGTCTGTACCGAGACGCCAAACAAGGCCAGGAAGCCGATGCCGGAAGAGACGGAAAATGGCGTCCCCGTGATCCACAGAGCCACGATGCCGCCCACCGGCGCCGACAGCAGCACACCGAGCACGGTGATGAACGGAAATTTAAAATTGCTGTAGAGCGCGAAAAGCAGCAGGAAGATCAGGAACAAGGTCAGCGGCAGAATGGCATTCAGTTGCTGCCGCGAAGCCGTGTATTCCGTGTATTCGCCGCCCCAATCCAAGCGGTAGCCGTGTGGCAAGACGACCTTGGCGTTGACCTGCTGAATGGCATCGCCCACCGCACCCGCAAGATCCCGCCCTTCCACCGAGAACTGGACTCCGATGTAGCGCGAATTATCCTGGCGGTAAATGAAGGAGGCGCCGTTCGCCACTTCGATGTCCGCGAATTCCTTGAGCGGAATTTGCTGCCCGCCCGGCGTGGCCACCAGGATGTTGCCGATTTCCTCAGGGTTATCCCGGTATTCGCGCTCGAGACGAACGATCAGGTCAAACTGCTTTTCCTCCTGTACCACCTGGGTGGCCACATCCCCGCCGATGGCCGTCTGAATCAACGCATTGATATCGGCGACATTCAAACCGTAACGCGCAATGCGGGCGCGATCGATCTTTATCGTCAGACTCGGCTGTCCGAGCTCCTGCACCAAGGTCACATCACGGATGCCGCGCACCCGCTGCAGGATCTGTTTGATCGCTCTACCCTTTTTTTCGAGCGTATCCAAATTGGGGCCGAAGACTTTTACAGCCAAGGCGCTTTTCAAACCCGTTTCCGCCTCATCCACCGCATCTTCCGCCGGCTGCGTGTAATTAAAAATGATTCCGGGAAATGCCTCGAGCTTGTGGTTGATGGCCTCAATCAGCCCGGCCTTGGTGCGATAATGGCCCGTCCATTGCGAGTACGGTGTCAGCCCAACGTAAAACTCGACGTTGAAAAAGCCGGTCGGATCCGTGCCGTCGTCGGGCCGGCCCAGTTCCGAGGCGACCGTGGTCACTTCGGGAAAAGAGCGCAATATTTCCCGCACTCTGGGAGTAATTTTCGCCGATTCGTCGAACGAAATGGTGTAGGGCATCGTCGCGCGCACCCACAGCGCGCCTTCGTCGAGCTGCGGCATGAACTCCGCGCCGATGCTGGGAATGAGCAACAGCGAACCCACCAGCAGAATCGCCGAAGCCAATGTCGTACCCCAGGGATGCGCCAGGCAAAAATCAAGGCCCCGGATGTAGGCCGATTTGATGGCTTCAACAGCGGCGTTGCGCCGCTCCCGCACGCCACTGCGCATGAACCATGAACACAGGACCGGCAACAATGTCAGGGTGACAATCAAGGAGCCGACCAACGCGAAGATCATCGTGTCTGCCATCGGTTTGAACAGCGTCCCGGAAGGCCCGGATAGGACGTAGATTGGCAGGAAGCTCGCCACGATCACTGCGACTGCGTAGAAAAGCGGGCGATCCACTTCCGCCGCCGCCTCTCTGATGATTTCCCTTATGTTGAGTGCAGTCCCGCGGCGCGCCGCAATCTGGCGGAAGATGTTTTCCACCATCACAACCGCGCCGTCCACGAGGATCCCAAAATCCACCGCGCCGATGGAGAGTAGATTGGCCGACGCATTTTGCAGATCGAGACATACAAACGCGAACAGCAACGCGAGCGGAATGGTTGTCGCTACAATCAGCCCTGCACGAAAATCGTAGAGAAAAAATATCAGGACTACGACGACCAGCAGCATGCCGCGCAACAGGTTTCGTTCCACCGTCTGCGTCGTCAGCTCGATCAGATCGCTGCGGTCGTAGAACGGGACAATTTTGACATCCTTGGGCAGGACTTCATCGTTGAGTTCCTTGGTCTTCGCCTCAACCCGCTTCAGGACGTCTTGGGTTTTTTCGCCCGTGCGCAACAGGATGACACCCTCCACGGCGTCGTCCTGCTGCTGGTAGCCGAATTCACCCAGGCGCGGGGCGATGCCGATGGCGACGCGGCCGACGTCCCTCACCAGCACCGGGGTGCCGTTATGCACCGCCAGCACCACGTTGCCGATGTCCTCCACGGTGATCAAGCGTCCCATGCCGCGCACGTAATAGAACTGGCCGCCTTGCGAATAGAATCCGCCGCCGGCGTTGGCATTGTTGGCCGTGAGGGCGCTCTCCACCTGCTGCACCGACAAGCCGACCGCCGCAATCCTGACCGGATCGAGCAGTACCTGATACTGCATGGTGCCGCCGCCAAACCCAGAATCATCCGCCACTCCGGCAACGGACTTGTATTGGGGTTCGACGGTCCAGTCCTCGAAGGTTTTGAGCTCCATCGGTGAACGGTCGGGGCTCTGCAGCACGTATCGATAGATCAGACCCGAAGGCGAGGACAGCGGCGCCACCGAAGGGCTCACGCCGCTTGGCAGGCTGAGATCACCGATCCGATTGTAAGCCTGCTGGCGGGCGAAGTAATTGTCCGTGTTGATCTGAAAAGTAAGAATGACGTCCGACAGCCCATAGAGTGAGATCGAACGGATCGTCGTCATTTGCGGAATGCCGTTCATCTCGATTTC
>PLIX01000295.1:0-28199 GCA_003140135.1 Gammaproteobacteria bacterium | reverse complement strand
TCGCTGTGGAGGCCCGCTCGGGGGCAGAACTGCGCTCATTGGTTTTGCATGAATTGAACAAAGATGCCGCCTTCAACCACAATTTTGTCGCCGGCTTGCAGACCAGCGGCAACATCGTATTGGTCTCCGGCGCGATAACCGAGGGTCACGTGCTGGCGCGCGAAGCTGCCGTCGGGCTTGGCGATATAGACAAATGACAGGTTCTCGTTGTCGCGCAGCATTGCCGAAACCGGAACCAGGAGTCCCGTGCTCTCCTCGCGTGCCCGTAGGAGCACCCGGACATACATCTGCTTCTTCAAGACGTTTCCCGGATTCTCGACGACCACGCGCACTTGCACTGCGCGCGTATCCGGATCCACGAGGGCCGAGATATTGTCGACGGTTCCGGAAAGTCTATTTGCAGCGATGCCGGTTTCAACTTCGGCGGGATCGCCGCGGTTGACGGCAGCAAGGTCGGAACCAAACAACTGCGCCATGACCCAGACGCGCGAGAGGTCAGCGACCGTAAAGCACGCCGTGGTCCCAGCCTGCAGAAGTTCTCCGGGGGTAATCAGTTTCTCCACCACGGTTCCCGCGATCGGCGCGCGAATCACTCCCGCGGGATGCGCGATCGGCCGGCCCGCATCAATGTCCTTGATAGTCTGCGAGTCAACCTGCAGCGAAACGAGTGCCTGTAGGGCGGCGTCGCGGTCAGCCTCGGCGTTGGTGGCGTCGGTCTCTGCCTGGTCGGCTTCGCGCTGCGCAACGCCGTGATGCTCGAGAAGATCCTTGTCGAGGTCGGCAAGCCGCCGATTGGTCCGGGCAGTCGCCAGCGCCTTGCGATAGGCGTCGATGCCGGCAGCAAAGTCGGGTGAATCCACCAGCGCCAAGGGCGCCCCTTTCTTGACCTGGTCACCAGGGGAGACGAGCAGCTTCGATACCGGCCCGGAAAAGGGTGCGAGCACACTTGTGGCCTGGTCGTTGTCAAAATCAACGGTTCCGGCAGTGTCAAACGTCTTGCGAAATTTGGCAGACTCGACAGTGTATAGGTGGATGTTCTGCCGTTGCGCCGCCGTGAGCGTCACATTGCTGGCTGACACTGACGCTGCCTGCGCGCTATCGTCGATTTTGGAAGAGCAGCCAGTGAATGAGCCGGCGGTAGCGACTGCCATGGCGGCAATTGCCAGTGCACACGCAAAGGCGCTCCGGCTTCTCCGGGGCGGCATCTCTGCAGATGATTTATCTTCCATTGTTATCCTTATTCAAATCCGCTCGTTGCCACCACCCGCCACCCAGCGCCTGAAACAACGCCGCCGTATCGGCATAACGATTGGCCTCGGCCAGGATCAGGTTGATACGTCCTTGCTGATAGGCTTGCTCGGCGCTCAGTAGCGCCAGGTAGCCGGCGTAGCCGGCCTGCGACTGGCGTTGCGCCAAATCCAAGGTCACCTTTGCGGCGTCGGCAGCTGCTGCAGCCGCCTGCATCGCCGCGGCGTCCTGCTCGAGCGCCGTCAATGTGTCAGCGACATTCTGAAACGCAGTCAGAACCGTGCTGCGATACTGCTCAGCCGCTTGCACGTACGCTGCCTTCGCGGCGCGCTCCTGATGCAGCAGCGTTCCGCCTTCGAACAGGGGGGCGGTCGCCGCCGCGCCCACACCCCAGAAGCCAGTGCCACTCGTGAATAACTGATCCATGGCGAGCGCCGTGCTGCCGGCATTGGCGGTCAGCGTAATATTTGGCAGGCGGTTGGCGATTGCGATTCCAATTTTGGCGCTGGCGACGTGCAGGTTTTCCTCGGCCTGCAGGACATCCGGCCGCTGCGCCACGAGGGCCGACGGCAGACTCACCGGCAAGTCCTCGGGCAATTTCAAACTCGCAAGCTCGAATTTTTCAGCCGGCGCCTGATTCGGAAAGCGGCCGGTCAGAACCGCCAGCAGGTCGTGTTGCTGGGCAGCTTGCTTGAGAAGCGGCGGCAGCGTGGCGGCCACTTGCGCGAGCTGCGATTCCTGGGCGGCGACATCAAGCCCATTGGCATAGCCCTTGGCGAATTGGTACCGTAGGATTTGCAGCATGCTGGAGTTGATGTCGATGAGCTGATGCGTCGCGTCGATCTGCATCTGCAACGAGGCATCCTGAATCGCCGCGACCACGACGTTGGCTGTCAACGTGGTATAGGTCGCGATCATCTGGAAGCGCACGGCCTGCTCCTGGGCCTGCAATGACTCCATGGTTCGGCGGTTCAGGCCGAAAACATCAGGCACATACGAAACACTGACTTCCGGCGTGAAGAGATTGTAAAGAAAGGCGTTTGAGTTGGGCGTGGGCGCGATCTGTCCGGATTGCCTCTGGCGGCTGGCGGAAAAGCCTGCCGTTACGCTGGGCAGGTAAGCACCCCGTTGCGCCAGGACATTTTCCATTGCCACTGACAATGCCGCCTGCGCTGCCTTGAGGTCGGGATTGCTGGCGAGCGAAAGTTCAATCAGCTCATTGAGCGGCCCGGAATGAAACAAGACCCACCAATCCCCGGAAATGTCAGCTCCGCTGGCAAAGCGTTGCGCTTCCCCGCCGGCGGCGTTCGGGCTTGCGACGGTGGTCGACAGCGGCGACGCCGTGTAGTCGCCAACAGCAGGTGCAGCAGGTTTCTTGAAGTCGGGGCCCACCGCGCAACCGGCGATGAGCAGCAACGCCAGCGCCGCGACGCAAGGTGGCACAACTTCGACGGCACCAGGCGCTGCGGATTGCGCTCGCGCGGCTCGGCCGAACACGGGAAACAGGCCCGCCGCGGCAGTCGCCGTGACTCGCACTCGAGGGCCGAACATGGAAAACTCCTCACCACCTGAACATCAATACTGCAGCAGCGTCTGATCGCTCACAGTCGCCGCATGCGTCATACAACAGTGTCAGAGGAGGATGGGTGGTCCGCGGCTGCGCGGCGCGGGCGCGCCGGCGGCAATGATTGAGTACTCGGGTTCCGGGCTGACGTGACGAACGGCTGCAACGACGCGCGCTACCAGCAGTGTGCCACTCGCAGGATTGGCCGCCTGCCCGAAGGCAAGACAGCCCTCGCACAGCTTGCCGTCGAGGAAGGTTGCACCGCTCGTGAACTCAGGAGCACCGCTGCGGTAGACGTGACTCAGCTCATGCAACAGCGCTCCCTGCTGGGCGAAAACCAGCAGCAGCGCAAGTGCAAGAACGAAGCGAATCCGACTCATATGAACGCGGGGTCCAGGTGCAGTCACGCCCGAGGCTACCACAGCCGCCGCGGCAATTAGAAATCACTGTCGGCAACATTAGAAAACCTTAATATATCCCCGCATGAACGCTTCAAAACTGTCAATTACCTGCCGTGCCATGGGCGCGCTCATTGGCCTTGCGCTCGTCGCAGCGGCAGGCTCCGCACGCGAAACGCCGCCAGCAGGCCCGCACGGGCTCGATCTTGCCGGCATCGATCACGCTGTTAAGCCGGGAGCGGACTTCTTTGCCTATGCGAACGGGAACTGGCTGAAAACAGCGCAGATTCCGCCCGATCGTAGCTCTTACGGCGTCGACGCTCTGCTGATCGAGCTTACCGATAAGCGCACCGCCGCACTCATCCAGGAAGCCGGAGTGCGAACGGCCTCCCAGAGCGCGGAGAGCCGTCAGATCGGTGAATTTTACGCAAGCTTCATGGATGAGGCGGCCATCGAAGCCCGGGGACTGCGGCCGCTCGAGCCGGCCCTGAAGCGCATCGCGGACATCGCGGATCGCGCCGCGCTGGCGCGAGTGCTGGGCGGTACATTGCGCGCCGACGTGGACGTCCTCAATGCCACGAACCTCTATACCGGCAACCTCTTCGGCCTCTGGATTGCCGCGGATCTGAACGATCCCACCCGCTACATGCCGTTCCTCCTCCAGGGTGGCTTGGGCATGCCCGATCGCGACTACTACCTGGCTTCGTCAGCGTCTATGGCGGCCATCCGTGACCAATATAAGGCCCATATCGAGCATGTCTT
Organism: Gammaproteobacteria bacterium; assembly: GCA_003140135.1. Taxonomy (GTDB): domain Bacteria; phylum Pseudomonadota; class Gammaproteobacteria; order Steroidobacterales; family Steroidobacteraceae; genus PALSA-1196. Next base: position 24,227 of record PLIX01000295.1, on the reverse strand, counting down.
GACTCTTGCGCACATCGCCGACGCGCACGCCAAGTCCGCAGTTATCTTTGATCTTGAACATCGGATCGCGGCAGTGCACGGCAGCCGTGAGGATTCCGAGGATGTCCTCAAGGGCAACAATCACTGGGCACGGCCCGATTTCGCGACACGCGCTCCCGGTCTTGACTGGGAAGCATTCTTTAAAGCTGCACAACTCGGCGCACAGAACGACTTCACGGTCTGGCAACCGGGCGCCGTGACCGGCATTTCCGCTCTGGTCGCAAACCAGCCCCTCGACGCCTGGAAGGATTATTTGGCCTTTCATGCCATCGAGCACGCCGCAAACTGCCTGCCCAAAGCCTTCGTGGACGAGTACTTCGCTTTCCATGGCCATGTGCTCTCAGGCACGCCGACGCTACGCGAGCGCTGGAAGCGCGGCGTTGAGGCGACGAGCGCAGCACTTGGCGAAGCCGTCGGCAAACTCTATGTGCAGCATTACTTCTCACCCGCCGAGAAGGCGCGCGCCGAAGCCATGGTCAAGAACCTGGTGGCCGCATTCGGGCGGCGCATCGATAACCTTGAGTGGATGGCCCCGCAAACCAAGGTCAAAGCCAAAGAGAAGCTCGCGACGTTGAAAGTCGGCGTGGGCTATCCAGACAAGTGGCGCGATTACTCGGGTCTGAAGGTCACTCACGGCGACGCGTTCGGCAACTTCGAACGCGCCGAGGAGTTCGAATATCAGCGCAACCTTGCCAAACTCGGAAAGCCGGTGGATCGATCCGAGTGGGCGATGAACCCGCAGCTGGTGAACGCGGTTAACCTGCCGGTGATGAATGCGCTCAATTTTCCCGCGGCGATCCTGCAGCCGCCGTTCTTCGATCCGGAGCGGCCGGCGGTTATGGACTACGGCGCCACGGGCGCAACCATCGGTCACGAAATCAGCCACAGCTTCGATGATCAGGGCGCATTGTTCGACGCGAGCGGCCGTCTGCACAACTGGTGGACCAAGGAGGATCTCGCCCACTTCCAGGCCTCCTCCGCTCGCCTGGCCGCACAATACAGCGCCTATCATCCGTTCCCCGACCTTGCAGTCAACGGCAAGCAGACCCTGAGCGAGAACATCGCCGATGTTGCAGGCTTGTCCGTAACCTACGACGCCTTTCGGATCTCGCTCGCCGGTAAGACCGCGCCCACTGTTCAGGGACTCACGCCCGATCAGCAGTTTTTCCTGAGCTTTGCGCAGAGCTGGCGGCAGAAAATACGCGAACCCGCGCTGCGCCAGCGCATCGTGACGGACGGCCACGCCCCGGCCGAATACCGCGCCGACACCGTCCGCAATCTCGATGCCTGGTATCCGGCATTCAACGTCAAGCCGGGTCAGGCGCTGTACTTAGCGCCGCAGGATCGCGTTCACGTGTGGTGAACACGCCCCACCCCGAGTCAATTGCTCTTTAAGTGAATATCCCTGCGACTTTCTTCGCAGAGAATTGAGAGCCCCCAATTATTGGAGCGGCTCGCTGCAGAGCAGCGAGCGCTGCGGAAGGTACTTCAAGGAACGCCGACGAGGGGGATTTACCGCTCGCAGGCCCACTGCAGCGGTTGAGCTTATACGCCTATATTTCCCGGTGCAATACCTTCTTGATGCGCTCTTCGAGTGCAATCATCCCGAACGAGATGTCCTGCACCGCGCCGTTGACGAAGAAAGTGGGAGTCGCGCGGATATGGCTGCGCCGCCCGCTTTCGACGTGTTCGCGCACCTTCTGCAGGTAGATGTGATCGTCCATCTCGGCCGTGTAGCGTGCCATATCAAGACCGACCTCGACTGCATAGCGCTGCAAGTCCTTTTCCTTCAGGTGGGCCTGGTTGCGGAACAGGAGCTCAAACATTGGCCAGAACCTGCCCTGAGCGGCTGCGCTTTCCGAAGCTTCAGCTGCGAGGAGCGCGTGAGGGTGCGCATCCTCCAGAGGAAAGTGCCGGTAAGCAAAGCGTATTTGATTGGGAAATTGATCCAGCAGCATCCTGGTCGTCGGCGCGGCGACCTTGCAGGTCGGGCACTCAAAATCGCCGTATTCCATGAGCGTCACGCGCGCATGTTCGGGCCCTTGCGTGTGATCCGTCGGCTGCAGCGGCAATGCCAACGTCACGATAGGCGCATTTGTGTTCACCGGTCGAGTCTCCTTACATAGAGTCAGGTGCCAGCGCCAGCGCCAGCGCCAGCGTCCGCCGCCGCGGCCACGGCGGCCGTCACTTCCTCGTGCACCGTCCCGTTGAGCGGATCGGGCACCAGCTGCCCCGCGGGAGCTGCGGCTGCAATCGTGCGTGCCGCTGCGAGCAGCATGGCGTCGCTGAACTTCGTCGCGCGCGCGCGCAGCACACCGGCGAACATACCGGGAAAGGCCAGAATGTTGTTGATGCTCTTGCCGTCGGCCGCCATGACCGCACCGGCTGCGAGTGCGTCCGCAGGTTCGATCTCCGGGTCGGGGTTCGACAGCGCAAAAATGATCTGCCCGCGGCGGATGAGACGTGCGGGGATGAGGCCCTTGGCACCGGTCTGCGCGATCACCACCTGCGAGCGACGCAGCGTCTCCTCGAGCGAGAGGCCCTGACCACCCAACTGCGCCAGCCTTCCAGTCGCCTCGGGCCGCAGATCGGTGCCGACGAGCCGCTGTACGCCGAAGCTGCGCAGGAGTTGTGCGATACCGAGTCCCGCAGCCCCCAAACCGATGAGTCCTACGACCAGGCCCTCGAGTGATTCGCCCGTCATGCGCGTCGCATTGAGCAGTGCCGCCAGTGTGACGACTGCCGTGGCATGTTGGTCGTCATGCAGCACCGGCATGGAGAGCCGTGCACGCAGCTTATGCTCGATCTCAAAGCAGCGCGGCGCGGCGATGTCCTCGAGCAGGATCGCGCCGAAGGATGGCGCAATGGAGCGCACAGCATCCACGAGCTGATCGGTTGAGGTGTTCTCGATGAGAATCGGGATGCCGCTCAAGCCGACGAGGGCTGCGAGAAGTGCCGACTTTCCCTCGATGACGGGAAGTCCGGCGCGCGGACCAATGTTGCCGAGCCCGAGGATTGCCGACCCGTCGGTGACCACCGCAACGCAGCGCCCAACGTAGGTATAGTCGAAGGCCTTCGCCGGATCGTTCTTGATGGCCAGACACACGCGCGCCACGCCGGGCGTATAGATGTCACGCAGGATCTGCTGGGTTGAAATCGCGATCCGCGAGCGCATTTCAATCTTGCCGCCGCGATGACGTTCGAAGACCCGATCCGACCAGCCCACGAAGCGCGCCGAAGGCAGCGAACTCAAGCGGCGCAGGAGATCCTCCTGCGCCCCCTCCTCGATCTCGAGTGTGATTTCCCAAAGCGTGCGTCCCTGCTCACGGCGCAGCGTTGTCACATGTTCAAGCACAAGGCCCGCGTCGGCGATTACGTTGAGGACACTCGCCAAGCTGCCGGGGACCTGCGGGGTCTCGACCTGGAGGATCTCGGGGATCTTCAATTCACAGAACTCCTGCCATCAAGCGCGTCTAGGTTCGAGTCATGCGCGCGGCCCGCGCCCTTTTGCTCGCGGGGTGCAGCGTGCGAGTCGCGCCAATGGGCGAATTGTAGCGCGACGTCGCAATGAATTTCGCGCGCAGCACTTAAGGACGGCCGATTCTCAAACCGGACGTTTAGGCGCCTTATGGAGGCTCACGAAGACGCGGGACGGGCACCGAGCCGCACAGCGGGCGTGCAGAGGGTAACGGTTGCCGACGCGGCGGTCAGATATCGATCGCGAGCCCGGCTATGCGCGCCGGAGAAAGCTCACTACCGCGAGAATGAGGAAAACAACGAACAGAACCTTAGCGATTCCCGCTGCACCGGCCGCAAGACCACCGAAGCCAAGAATCGCCGCGATGATCGCGATAACAAAAAACACCACTGCGTAATAGAGCATGACGGCCGCCCTCAGAGGATTATTAGTTCTACCTCACCTGCAAGCGCACTTTCGCGCTTGCGGCTACGGTGCGCCATCGGTCATTCGCCCGGAATGCTGTCGGAGGTATCCGACAGCCGAAGGCGCGTGATGCCATGGCGCTTGTGACTTCCAACTCTGGTCAGGTACGTCGCAGAGTTCGATGTCTCAGATTCGATCGACAAGACCCTCAGGCGCTCCTCGCTCTAATCGATTGGGGAGCGCCCCTCCCAGAGCGGTAAAGGACAATGACACCGAGTTCAGGCAATGGCGTTCGCCGCTCGGCGGGGGCCCGTCGGGAAACACGTGACCCAGGTGGCTCCCGCAACGTGCGCAGACCTCCTCAACACGGCTCATTCCATAGCTCGTGTCACGAACACGCCGGATATGGGATTCATCGTAGGGTTTGAAGAAGCTCGGCCATCCTGTCCCCGAATCGAACTTCGCGCTTGATCTAAAGAGCGGCAAGCCGCAAAAGCGGCACGTGTAAATGCCGTCCTGGTGATTGTCGAGAAACACACCACAGAAAGCGGCCTCCGTGCCGTGCTCGAGCAGCACGCGGCGCTCATCCTCATCAAGGCCCGCGGTGATCTGTGCGCGTTGCGCCTCAGTTGGGGGTCGCAAGTCAAAGTGACTCATCGCAATTCCTCTGTCAGCAGATGCCATGTGCGCGCGAGAATTTTGGCGGAGAGGGTGAGATTCGAACTCACGAGCCCCGTGAAGGGCCTCCGGTTTTCAAGACCGGTGCATTCAACCGCTCTGCCACCTCTCCGTCATATATCAATAAGTTACATGAATAACCTAGACTTGATTCGAGACAACAAAGCGCGGGGCTTCCCCCGTCGCGAAGGCTCGGGTCTAGCCAAAATAGTACCCGAGCCCCTTTGGATCCAGGCAGCCCAGGCTCCCCATTATGGCGCATCCAATCGGCGTCTGTGCCCGTATGACCAATCACAAATCGCAACCGCGGGCGTACAACTTTGTCCGAGTCCTTGCAAATCGCTCGATCGGTGCCCACCGTCCCGGCGGAGCGCTGGTTCTGCCCCTCGGAATGGCTGCGCCTGAGCGGGTTCTACAGTTTTGTCGTCGTGTTGCACGCGCTCGGCTGGGGGTTATACCTGCACTATGCCGCAAGCTACCCCGCGCTTGTCGGGCTCGGTTTCGTCGCCTATATGTTCGGGCTGCGTCACGCCTTCGACGCAGATCACATAGCCGCCGTCGACGACACCGTCCGCTACATGCTGCAGAAGGGAAAGCGCCCGCTCGGTGTGGGCTTCTTTTTCTCACTGGGGCACTCGACGATCGTGTTCGTTCTCGCGATCGCCATTGCGTTCGCCGCCACCACAGTCAAACAGCAGCTACCCGCGCTACAGAATGTAGGCGGCATCGTGGGTGCGAGCGTCTCCGGTGTTTTCCTGTGGATCATCGGCATCCTCAACCTGCTCGTGCTGTTAGATGTCTTTAAGGTCTGGCAGGGCGCCAAAACCGGCGCTCACAGCCATGCACACCTGGAAGCGCTGCTGCAGCAACGCGGGCTTCTCAACCGTCTCTTCGGCGGGCGGCTGCAGAAGCTGATGAATCACAGCTGGCAGATGTATCCGCTCGGACTGCTCTTCGGGCTCGGATTTGATACCGCGTCAGAAATTGGGCTGCTCGCCATGACGGCGGGCGCGTCCGCGGGCAATTTACCCCTGCCCGCGGTGTTATCGATGCCGCTACTGTTTGCCGCCGGCATGTTGCTCATGGATACCACCGATGGCGTGCTGATGTCGAAGGCCTACAACTGGGCGTTCCTGAATCCGCTGCGGAAAATCTTTTACAATCTCACCACTACCGGCCTGTCGGTCGCCGTAGCCCTTCTCATCGGCTCGATCGAGCTCTTCCAAGTATTCATCAGCATGCTCAACCTGCACGGCGGCGTCTATGGCTTCATCGCCCGGCTTGATTTTGGCATTCTCGGCTACCTCATCGTCGCCCTCTTCCTCTTCGCCTGGGCTTCGTCCGTCGCCTTCTGGAAGTTCGGACACATCGAGGCGCGCTTTGGCAGGCAGGCCGGGCCGCACAGCCATGCCCATAGCCATGACGATAGCGCCCCGCACACGCACCAACATCTGCATGCATCCACGCGCGGCCTGATGGGATTAAAGTAGCGGGTGCTCATGCGCGGCACTCTGCAGCATCCTGTTCGATCCGCGGCTCAGGCGTGGCTGCTCATCGCGCTGGCGCTCGCTCCGCTTGCAGCCCGCGCCGATACAGTAGCGAGCCTGCTTGGCAACTTCACCGTAAACCAGTACTGCGGCCTCAAGCTTGCCGCCGATGCGGTCGATGTGCACTACGCCGTGGTGTTCGGTCAGCTTCCGGCCCTGCGCGAGCTGCACCTGGCAGACGCCAATGGCGATGGAGTGACGACCCAAGCGGAGCGCGACGCGTATGTTGAACGTCTGGCGCCCAGTCTTTCCAAGGATCTCAGATTGACCCTGGACGGCGCGCCCGTGCCGCTGCGCACGATGCGCTGGACGAGCAGTTTGCCGACCGAGCAGGGGGGATTTTCCCTGCGCCTCGATGTTGATTTTACCGGCGTGCTGCCGCACGCCGCGGGAAACACCCGGCACGTTCTGACATTTACCAACCAGAACTACCCTGGCCAGATTGGCTGGAACGAAATCACGGTGCAGGTGCCGCAGTCGATTGCCGTGTTCGACACGGATGCGTTTAGCACCTCTTTGACAGCGGGGCTCACGGCGGCCGTCCAAGCCCTGCCGCCCACGGGACCGTTAGCGGAACGCAGCGTGCACCTGAGCTTCATGCAGGGCGCGGCTCCGAGCGGCGCCCAGGTATTACAGGCGCGTACGGGCACGCTACCTAGCGCTGCCCCGGCGGGCGCACAAACTTCCGGCAATGGCGAGATTCTGTGGCTACAGCGGCAGACGCGCAGTCTCGTCGGTTTGATCGCCGCTCCCCACGTGGCGCCGCATGTGGCACTTCTGGCGTTGCTGATTGCACTCGCGCTGGGCGCCATGCACGCCTTGTCGCCGGGCCATGGCAAGACCATCGTCGGCGCGTATTTGATCGGGTCACGCGGCACGCCCCGCCATGCGCTCTTCCTCGGAGTCACCGTGACCGTCACCCATACGTTGGGCGTATTCGTTCTGGGGTTCGCAACTTTGGCGGCTTCGCGCTTCATCGTCCCGGAGAGGCTATTCCCGATTCTCAGTCTGATTTCCGGGCTGCTTGTCTTAGGGATGGGAATTATTCTGCTGGCGCAACGCTGGCGCACGGCGCAGAGGCACAATCACTACGGCCCATCTCACGACCCTGCGCATCATACCCACGGCCACCACAGCCACGAACATCACGAACACCACGAGCACGCCGAGCACACGCACTCGCACCACACGCACGAGCTTCACAGCCACGAGCACCATGAATTTCGCGAACACGCAGGTCACGCTCACCCGCACCACACGCACGAGCACCACGGCCACGGCTCCGATGAGCCTGCACATCACAGCCATGAGGCGCCTGCGCACGTCCATCAGGATCACGCACATCCTCGCGATCATGGGGATGCACAAGCAGCCTCGGCTGCGCTCACCCACTCACATGGCGGCAGCGTGCATTCGCACCTACCGCCGGGCACGCTCAACGACACGGTGAGCTGGCGCAGTCTCCTCGCACTGGGCGTCTCCGGAGGGCTCGTGCCCTGCCCTTCAGCGATGGTATTGCTCTTGGCCGCCGTGGCGCTCAACAAGACCGCCTACGGCCTGCTTCTCGTGGTCGCGTTCAGCGTGGGCCTCGCGACGACTCTGACGGTCGTGGGCCTAGCGTTTCTCTACGCCCGAAACCGGTTTCGCAGGCCTGCCGCCTCATCACGCTGGCCACAGCTGCTGCCGGTGGCAAGCGCCGCAGCGATTACCCTGATCGGCGCCGTTTTATCCGTAGGAGCGGTGCAGAGCATCATGACGCTGCACTGACGCTCGTGGTTTGGTTGGCCTTACGCGCGCGCCGCTCGGCCGGGCCGCGACTCCCGGTTCAAAGCGGAACTATTGCCGCGGTAACGCTTTTATAGAGTGGGCCGCACCTCGGCAAGTCCGCGAGGCCGCTGCCCCTTGCGGAGGATGAGACGATGAGTAGCGCTGTGATTGCTGCACTTTTCACTGATCACGCGGCAGCGGACCGCGTGCGCACCCGTCTGAGCAGCGGCGAGGCAGCATTTCCGACCGATCGCGTGCACCTGACATCGGCCATGGAGCCGGGGCATGCCGGCCTTGTTCCGGCGGCGTCCTTTGCGCTGAAGTTGCAGGCCTATTTCCGCACGCTCTTCGATCGGGAGGAAGAAGCCGCAGAGGTGCGTGCGTTAAGCGCCGGTGTGCAATCCGGCAATGGCGCCATTGCGGTGTTCCCGCGCGGTGATATCGAGACGAAACGCGCTTTCGACGTTTTGCGCCAGGCAAAACCCTTGCAGCTCTTCGAGCACGATCTGGATAAGCAAACGCTCGAGCACGCCGCGTCGGAAGATGCGGCACCGGTCGTCTCGAACGTGGTCGATGCGGTGACGGGAACGAAAAGTAGCGGAATGTAAGGGCGCAACGGTCCCGCCGCTCACTACGTACGAATGCATATGTCGCGCGTACAGCGACGCGTGCGGTTGCCTTTGGGGTCTGTTCAAAGTTTGCGGCCGGCGGTCACCGGAGAATCGCCGCGCATTGCACAGCGTTTCGAAGATGCAAGATCTCATGGCATAGTTGCCTGCGGTCTCGATGCAGGAGCATTTATCGGCGACCAGCGATGAAGTCGATTGCATCCTTCGCCGCCCGCGACTCCTCCTCGGTAGTCAGGGCGTGCCGGATACCGTCGCGCTTGAGCACGTAACGCTGCATGTCCTCAGCAAGGCGCTCAGCTGCTGAGGCCTCGCCTCGCAATAAATGGCCCAGCCAAGTTAAATCCCGCACATGCGAGACAGTTAGCCGCAGGTGCGGAAAGCAGAGGAACGGAAACTTGCCGCTGGCCTCAGATACCAGGCGCTCACAGCCCACTGCGAACTCCTCAATTGCCTCAAGTTCCGTTGCACTTTGAAGTTGGCAAGCCGCGCAACCGGCGTTTGCTGAATTGAGTCCATCTCGCACTGCGACCGGACAATCCCTCGTCAATTGCGCAGCGGCGCCCCTAAGTGTTGTAGCCATCCGTCGCATGAGCGGCGCCAGTGCGAGGCAGAGGCCGCGCTCGGAAGCCATGGATGCGTAGAGACGTAAATGCACTTCACACAGCCCCCCTGCTGAGGCAAATCGCTCTCGAACCTCAGCCGAGGTGACCAATTCGTACTGGAACTGGCACAGAAACTGGAACAGCACATCGTTAACGCGGCTGCACAGCAGACACTCCTCGACTCTCGTCCCGATATGCTCTGCGGTTGTGCTCTCTGCCGTCACCGCCGTCCGCACCGCACCTTGCACAGGATACTGATGACGCAATCCGTCAAGCCGCGCTCTGAGGCCATCCGCATCGATGTCGGATTTACTCTCCGCCAGAAGTTGCAACGAACGCTTGCACATCGCGCCTAAGAACTCCCGGCTCTTATCTTCGATCAAGAAGCGCGTCAGTTCTTCTTCAAGCGTCATTACTCCGCTCGCTTCGAGCCGCGCCGCATTTGGCATAAGCTTGCTCTGAAGAGCGTCCCGCGCCGAGACAGAAAATACTTGCGGAGCGCTGCCGCCAAAAATCTCATGCAGCCGATCTTGCACGTACCTACAGACTTCGCGACGCTCCACCTCCGATACGACATCCTGCTTATTGAGCACAAAAAAGACCGGGCGCCCGAGACGAGCCAGGGTCCGCGCGACGCGCATTTCATCGTCGCTCAATGGCGCGTCGTAGCCGGACACCATCAAAAACGCGTCTGCCTCCGGCAAAAATTCCTCTGTCGTGCGAGCGTTTTCGACAATATTTGATCCTAAACCCGGGGTATCCACAAAATAGAAGCCGCGGCGCAGCAGTTCGACCGGTAAAACGATCCGCGCACTGACGACTCGTTTGATATTCCTCGGATTGCCGTGCTCCGTGACGTAATCGGCGAGTTCCGACATGCGAATCTCGCAATCGATGCGGCCGCGCTCGAACTCAATCCGTATATCTTCACGGCTCGCATAAGATACGCTCGTAATCACGGAGGTTAACGGCAATATGCCCGTCGGCAACCGATCAACGCCGAGGATCGCATTCATCAGCGTACTCTTGCCGCGACTGAACCGACCGACAACCACGAGATTGAAGCGATCCTCTGCAAGCCGAGTGAATAGCTCCGTGACACGTGTATGCAGTTCGACGCGCTCCTTCGGCAGCCTTGATTTGATGGCACGCAAGATCTCTGCCAACTCAAACTTGCTCGATTCATACTCACCCAGGTTTGTGCTCGTCACGGAGTTGTGCCCCTCGCGCGCCGCTCGCGAGCCCTGCGATTGCTCATTTGCGTCGTCTCAACATCCAAGTAAAAGGATTGTGGATGCCTAAAATGCGCGCGCATACGCGGCCCCGTTGGGTTCAACCGAATCGCGATTTCGCTGTCAATGCACAAAGCGCTGACGCGCAGACGGCCGTCGCGCCAGTATTCCGGCATCTCCAGACGGCGCACGCATTCGCGCAACCACCCTACCCGGCCGCGCGCGGCGCGGACGATTTCCTGCACCGTTTTGCCATCAATCTCGGGCAGACCACGCGCCGCCCATCCGGATCGCAGCAACCGACTTAAGCGGCGGTTGGGCATGAGCGGCATGCGAACACGGGACGCGTGACGGCGCCAAGCGAGCAAACGCTCGCCTTCAAACTCCGAATCAATGTCCACGACCAATAGCGCCCCCACGATGCCGCCGCGCAGGTGGCGCAAAAAGCCGATCATGGCCGTGGTTACATCGCGCGTATGATCGAGCAGCAATACTCCCGGTACGCGGTCGGCGGCGCGACGGAGCCGAGCGCCAATAGCACGCCGGTCCAATCCTTCAAGGTCGGTTGCCGGATATGCCTGCGACAGCGCGCTGACGACGTCAGCCAATCCCAATGTCTGCGGCGCGAGGGCGCAGGGGATCGACCGCAAGCGGTAATAGTCCAGCATAGAGGCAAGCAGCGTCGATTTGCCCGAGCCGCGAGGCCCATGGAGCATCAGGTGCGAGCCAGATTGCAGGCGCACAGCAAGATTGGTGCAAAACGCGCCAAGATACCTTGGTTGCGCCCTGCGCACAGGCGGCCCATGAGTTGAGAGATTTTGACCGGGCATGGGCGGCTCCCTTCAAGTACACACGAGACCGTGCACCACAGGAGTCATCAGCCCATCGGGCGATTAATGGGGAACCCCATCCCCACGAAGAAATGAAAACTAATGGTTCGAGACGCCGGCGTCAATGGGCCTTCAATGGCCTCTAGGGCAGCGACGACAGCGGACTACCTGGCTCAGCTGGTCGAACTCAGGGCCGTTTCAGGAATAAGCAAGTTGCAGCCGAGTGCCAAATTAGAGTCCAGCGGACCGCCCAGCGAGTGTCCCCCAGAACAATCGGAATAACGATGTCATCCTTGCTGATCGGCGCCAGGCTTGAACCCGTACGGGAGCTGCGCGGGCGCGCGGGCGGATCATAGTGTTTTGTTGACTGCATCGACCTCGGTGAACGTCTAAGATTCGCCCAGCGCCTTAGGTTGTGTCTTGAGCGGTTCTCTGAAACACTATGCGCTGCGGAGATGGCATCCTTCCGTAAACCGCCGCTCTTGCGGCTGATGATGCCTACGTCTCCCGGCGACGGGAGCGTAGTTGTCTACGCGACCTGTCCTCAAGTACTGCGAATATCAAGGACAGGTCATGTGGAAATCTATCGTCGCCATTTCAATCGGGGCGAGCTGCGGTGCACTACTGCGCTGGGGGTTCGGCATGCGGTTGAACGCTGTGTTTCCGACCATCCCCATGGGCACACTCGCTGCCAACCTCGTAGGCGGCTATGTCATCGGCGTTGCGATCGCGTTCTTTACTTCGTTTTCAGCCGTCGCGCCGGAGTGGCGACTGTTTGTGATGACCGGGTTCTGCGGCGGTCTGACCACATTTTCGACGTTTTCGGCGGAGCTCGCTACATTGCTGCAACAGGGCCGCGGGCTATGGACGGTCGCGGCCATCATGGCGCATGTAGGCGGATCCGTGCTGATGACCTTCGCCGGCATGGCCACGATAGCGTGGGCCCGAAGCTAGGGAAATCGCGCGGTGAATACAGCGAGGTCCTGTCCGTTTTGCATAACTGACGACGCCGTGTTGGCCAATACGCTGGCTTATGCACGCCTCGATAAATTTCCGGTCACGCCCGGGCATCTGCTTGTCATTCCGCGACGCCATGAATCGAATTTTTTTGCGACGCGGCCCGACGAACTCGAAGCGAATTGGGCGCTCGTGGTAGAGGGCAAGACTCTGCTCGACAGCAAATTCCACCCGGACGGTTACAACCTGCGAGTCAATGTCGGCGAGATGGCCGGTCAGACGATCGCGCACGCGCACCTGCACTTGATTCCCCGCTACCGCGGGGATGTCGAGCAGCCTCGCGGTGGGGTGCGCGGTGTGATTCCGGCGCAACAACAATACGAACAACGGACGTAAGGACTCACTATGAACGGCTCATTCTTGCGATTTTATGTGCATGAGGGGCATCGCATTCACGGTGTTCTGGCGTGGGAATGGCTCCTGAAGAAGGCCAACGACCTCGGCCTGCAAGGCGGCTCGGCTTTTCGCGCGCTGGCTGGGTTCGGTCGCCACCACATATTGCACGAGCAGACGTTTTTCGAACTCGCCGGTTCGGTCGCGGTCGAGGTCGAGTTTATCGTCACCGAAGCCGAAGGGCATAAGCTCGTGGAGCTGCTGCACAAGGAGAAGCTGCGCATCTTCTTCGCCTACATACCGGCCCGTTTTGGCATCATCAATCCCGATGACGAGGATCCACCAGAGCTGGCGTCTATCGATTAGTTCTACGTTCGGACGCCGCAACCTGTATGGATGCGAATTATCCTCAGTGCCCGTGCGTCCTCTCGGCAGGGGTACTCACGCCGCGGCTCACCGGCGTGCTCAAAGGTGCGGTCAACCTCGTTGGCCGTACGGTGATTAACACGCGACGACGTTTCGGAGAACATTGGCGAAAGGCAAGACATCGGGCACGCTGCCGTACTGGCCGACCATCTGCTTGGAACCCAGCGCCGCGCGCTGCCGCTATGCGCGGGTGCCAAGCCGACGTGATGGCCAAAGCCTGAAGACCGATTCCTGCGGCACGCGTCGTTTTGGCTCGACACGGGCACGTGCAGGGCATTGACCCCGGCGTAATGCTGCTGTGGGTGCTGCGCACGGACCCGTTGCGGCGTTGCGCTTCGCCTTCTTCGTCGCGGGCACGCTGACCGCGGGGCTCGCGGTAGCCTCTACGCGACCGGCGGACCCAACATGCGCTTGCCGACTGCTATTCCAACCCGTATATTGAACTTAGGGAGATGGCATTCCTCCTTAAAGAACCGCCGAGAGACGGCTGATGATGCCTACCAAATTCGATCCTCGAGCCGAAGAGAGGATTTGGTGGTATTCATGTACGAGCTGTTGATAGCCCGAACCGTGTACTGCGCACTCGCGCTGTTCAATCGCCACGCTCCCAATGGCTGGCGAGCGGTACGATTATCCGCCAGGCCTCGACGCCGCGACGGCAGGACGCCATGACGCGCGATATCCTGCTCCAGATCGCCCAGGTCTTCACCGTGATCGCGCTCGCCCCACTTCTCCAAGGCGTAATCCTGCAGTGGGAAGAGCGTGTGCAGCGCGCACAAGGCCCGGGCATCTTCCAGCCCTACCGCGATCTTTGGAAACTATTTCATAAACAGTTGGTCGTGCCCGAAACGGCCAGCTTCATCTACTGGACCGCACCGGTCGTCGCCTTTACCTGCATGCTGACGGTTCCGATCCTAATTCCCGTGCTGACGAATTTCCCGTTACCTCAGTCGAACATGGGGGACATCTTGGGCGGCGGCCTCATCCTGACGCTCGGCGCATTCATGATCACACTCGCGGGCCTTGATTCCGGCAGCTCTTACGGGGGAATCGGTTCATCGCGCGCGGTAATGCTCGGCATCCTCGCCGAGCCGACGCTGATTCTGGTATTCGTCGGCATCACCCTGCTCGCCAAGTCGATGTTGCCGTTTGTAGTCAACCATTTACTGGTGGCCCAGCCGGAAGTTTATTGGAGCCCAGCGCATCTGTTTCTGGTTGCTGCCTTCTTCATCCTGCTGCTGGTGGAAACGGATCGTCTGCCGATTCACTCGAGCACGCACATCGAGGTCTACATGATCGATGAGGCGCGCATCCTCGAATATTCGGGACCGCTCCTCGGTTTGCTCAGATGGGCCGCGATGATGAAACAGTTTATTCTCTACACCGTCTTCAGCAACGTGCTGCTGCTGCCGTGGGGTCTTTCCATGCGCGGAACAGCGCTTGGAGCCCTTGGCGCCGCCGTTGCTCTGTTCGCGAAGTTCCTGATTGTCGCGGTCGTTGTCGTATTCGTCGAAACCGCTCAGTCGCGCCTGCGCTACTTCCGCTACCAGGAGCCACTGGCCGCCTCGTTCCTGCTTGCGATCCTCGCGATCGTTGCCAATCAACTGAGGTAGCATCGTGCTCGCCGCCCAGCTCCAGCCGCTCGCAGCATCCGTGTTCAGCCTGATCGCGATCGCAAGCCTGTTGCTGGCTTTTGTCATGCTGGGCTCGCGCTGGCTAAATGATTATCTCATCGCCTTCGCCGCGGAGTCGTGGCTGATTGCGATTCTGTCGGCCGCGGTAGGCTATTACGGCCACTATCCTGAGCTTTACTTGATTGCCCTCCTAACGGCGTTGTTCCGCGGCCTGCTGCTGCCCTACCTGATGCTACGCATCGTCCGCCGACTGAAAGTCGACCGCGAACTGCACGAGCGGCTGTCGCCCAGTGCGAGCCTGGTAGTCGGTGCGCTGCTCGTGCTGTTCGCGTTTGTCGTCTCGAGTCACCTGGGACAGTCGTTAGGATTAGCCGGCACGGTTGCGGTGCTGGCGCTGACGGTGATGCTGTCGATGAAGCTGATCGGCTTTCTAATGCTCGTGGTCCGCGGCGAGGCTCTGAGCCAGATTCTTGGTTTGCTGGTTCTGGAAAACGGCATTTTTCTCGGTTCACAGATTCTGGTGCCGGGCATGCCGCTGCTGATTGAACTTGTGATCCTGTTTGATCTGCTGGTCGTCGTCGCCTGCTTCGGCGTACTCGTGCGCTATCTCGTGATCCATACTGGCACGTCGAGCACGCACGAACTTAGAAGACTGGTGGGCTGATGATCGGCGGCCTACTAGCGGTAATTCTTCTCGCGCCGCTTGCGGCTGTGCTCGGCTGCATGCTGGCGCGGCAGCCGCGCGTGGCCGAATTTCTCAATCTCGCCGCCGCGATCGCCGTCTTGCTGGCCGTGCTGCGCCTCCTGCCGCTCGCTCTCTCCGGGCCCTATACCTTCTGGAATGGCTATCTGATTGTCGATCCGCTGGGTGCATGGGTGCTGCTCAGCGTCGCGAGCGTCTACTTGTTGGCCTCAATCTACGCAATCGGCTACATGCGCGTTCATAAGAGAGCCGAGCGCCTGCAGCGCTTCTATGCACTATTCGCCGGCTTTGCACTGACGACGCTGTCCGGTCCGCTGATGAACAACGTGGGCGTGTACTGGATCGCCATTGAATTGACGACGCTCGTCAGCACCTTCCTCGTCTGCTTCGAACTCGATCGGGAGAGCATAGAGGCGGCCTGGAAATACATCGTAGTCGTCTCGGGCGGTATCAGCCTCGCGCTGCTGGGCATTATCTTCTACTACTGGGGAGGTAGCTTTCATCTGGGTCCGACCTATGACCTGACGTGGTCGACGCTGCGCAATGTCGCACCGCAGCTGAACCCGACCATCGCCCTCACCGCCTTCCTACTGGTGGTGATCGGATTCGGCACCAAGGTCGGCTTGGCACCTATGCATACCTGGTTGCCGGATGCGCACAGTGAAGCGCCGGCGCCGGTGTCCGCCATGCTGTCGGGCGCTCTCCTCAATACAGCGATGATCGGCATCGCACGGTTTATCCAGGTTGCCGACGCCGCGCGGCTTGGCTCCTTGCCGCGCGTGGTTGTCGTGACGATCGGTGCGTTCTCACTCTTCATCGCTGCCCTTTTCATCACTCGCCAGTCCGGCGTTAAGCGCTTGATGGCATATTCCAGCGTCGAGCACATGGGTGTCATCACGCTCGGTTTTGGTTTCGGCGGACCGCTGGGCGTTGCCGGCGCGCTGTATCACATGCTCAATCACTCACTGAACAAGTCGCTGATGTTCTTCGGCGCCGGCAACGCCATGCAGGCGTATCACAGCAAGCGTATCAGCCGCATCCGTCGCGTGCTTTCCACTATGCCGGTTGCGGGCCTGCTATGGCTGGCCGGCGCAGTGGCTATTACCGGCGCGCCGCCGTTCGGGCTGTTTCTGAGCGAGTTGACGATAATGCGCGCCGGACTCATGGGGCCCAATGCCTGGGCAACCTTCGTGATGCTGGCCTTGCTTATCGTAATTTTTGTGGGATTTCTCAATCACTTTCGCGCCATGTACTTCGGTTCAAACGCAACACCGGAATTGTCGCCTCGCCCGGTTCCTGCCAAATTCCATTTGAGCATCTGGTGTGTGCTTCCCATGTGGATGGCGCTGGTGCCGCTGCTGCTGCTCGGCCTGTGGTGGCCCCACGCCATTTCCCACTACTTCGCGGTCATTGCCGCGCAGCTCTCGAGTGCAGGCGCGCCGTGACCGTGCCGATCTTGGAAACAGTGGCCCGTGCGGATCTAATGCTTCGCTGCCGGTCCGCCGTCGATGCGGGCGCGCGAATGCAGATGGCATATGCGTGGTTCCCCGACGGCCCACGGAACCCGGAAGTTCGGTACGTCGTACACGGCGGGACCCGTGAGCCGCTGCACGTGTGGCGCTGCCGCCCGGGGCCGCAGACAATGCCGAGCCTCGCGGCGGTCACACCGCTCCTGTCATGGTACGAGCGCGAGATCACCGATCTTTGTGGCCTGCAATTTGAGGATCAGCCGCAGCCGGACCCTCTCGTGCTGCTGCCTGGCGCGACGCTGTCCACGCCGCCACTCCTTCCCGGCGTTAATGCAACGTTGAGTTATGCGCCAGCACCGTCGACGCTGCCGGAAATGGGTGGCGCAACCCGCGACGACGTGCAATCGCTGCCGTTCGGGCCGGTGCGCGCGGATGTGCTCGAATCGGCGCAGTTCAATTTCTACTATATCGGTGAGGCGATTCTGCACTACCACCCCCAACTGTTCTTCAAACATCGCGGGATGGAAAAGCGCTTTGAAGGAATCACACCGGAGTTGGGCGCGGTCTTGGCCGAACGGGTATCCGGCGTTGGCAGCGTGGCGCATGCGCTCGCCTACTGTCGGGCGCTCGAAGCAGCCGCCGGCTGCGATGTGCCGCCGCGCGCGCAGTGGCTGCGCGTCCTCCTCGCCGAACTCGAGCGAGTGTACAACCACCTCCATTACCTGGGTCATCTGTGCCACACGACCACGCTCAAAGTTGGAGAGGCCGAGGGGAAATATCTGGAGGAACTCGCCAAACAAATCAATTGTCGCGCGGTCGGCAGCCGTCTGCTGCGCGGCCTTGTGAGCCCTGGGGGTCTGCGTCGCGAGCCGCAGCTCACCGGCCTTGCTGAAGAGCTAGACAAGCTGCGGGGCGAGTTCGCGCGCTACGCCGTGATGCTCGAAGCCAGCACAACACACCTGGATCGATTGATCACGACCGGCGTGCTCAGTCGCAAACTCGCCTTTGATCAAGGCGCCACGGGGCCCATCGAGCGCGCGTCTGGTTTGGATCGCGATCTGCGGCGCGACCAGCCTTATGCCGCCTACCCGGAGCTGCCGTTAAAAGTCGCCGTGCGTGAAGTCGGGGACGCGCACGCCCGCCAGCAGCTCCGCATCGCGGAGGTGGAAAATAGCATCGAGCTCATGCAGGAGCTGCTCGCGAGATTGCCGGGAGGGACCCTCAGCGCGCAATGCCTGCCTCCTTCCGGCAGCGAAGGTCTCGGCTGGTCGGAGTCGCCGCGCGGCTCTCTCTATTACGCTGTACATATTAACGACGCCGGCCGCCTCGCACGCGTCAAGATCAAGTCGCCGAGCTTTTCCAACTGGCGTGTGTTCCCGTTTACCGTCCACGACAGCAACATGATGGACTACGCCATCAATGAGGCGAGCTTCGGCCTCACCATCGCCGGCTGCGACCGATAGGAGATGCTCATGCCCCTGTGGACACTCTACGGTTTACGACAAGGCAAGGCGAGCACCCGGTGGCCGGCATCCGGTAACGACGGGCAGTCGGGGACCCTAGGGATGCCGCACTTCGATCCCGCCAAATGCCAGGAAGGCTGCCGACTCTGCGCCGATGCCTGTCTGCCCGGCGCAATTACAGTCACGGATGCGGCGCACGGGGTGCGCGTAGCCGTCGACTATGGTCGCTGCGTCGCGTGCCAGATGTGTGTGGAGGTCTGCCCGACCGACGCCTTCACCGCCTCGGGCGATTGGGCCTTTGGAGCACGCCGTCGCGAGGATCTCGTTTGGATCCACGCCGCAGCCTCCAACGACGGGGAGTCGCTCAAAGGACAAATTCACCGCGTCTTTGGCCGCAGTCTGCATGTGCGCCATGTCGATGCCGGCTCCTGCAACGGCTGCGAGTCTGAGCTGCAGGCGCTCAACAATCCGTTCTACAACCTGCACCGGCTGGGTGTGTTCTTCACCGCTTCGCCGCGATTCGCCGATCTGCTGCTGGTGACCGGACCGGTCACGCATGCGCTGCGTGGGCCGTTGTTGGAAACCTATGAGGCGATGCCGGATCCCAAGTTCGTCATGGCGGTCGGCACCTGCGCCGTATCCGGAGGGACCAACGGTGGCGGCTACGCCTGCGGCAACGGGTTGGACGGCGTGCTACCCGTCGATGTCTATCTGCCGGGCTGCCCGCCCAATCCTGCGGCGATCATTCACGCCTTGTTGATGCTGCTCGAACGGGCGCCGCAACGGGTACACGGCGGCAGAATCGGCGCCGGAGACGATGGTGCCTGAACTGCTGATCGCCGCATTCGGGTTGTGGCTCGCGGGACTCCTGTTGGCCTTGTTGCACTTGAGCACACCGTCGCGGTGGCTCATTGGCCTCGGGGCGGCGGCGGGCGTAGCGGGAGCCGTGTCAGCGCTGCCCCACGGCGGGACGATGCTGGCGCTGCCCATCGCACTTGCCGATCAGACGGTTCGCCTGCAGTACACGCCGGAGGCCCTCTGGCTGATGGGATTCGGTCTGGTCCCGGCCGCATTGGCCGTGTGGCTGTGCAGTCCCGTGCGTTCGCGGCGGCCCGGCTGGCTCGCCGGAGCGGCGCTTTCTCTCCTCGGCGCGCTCGGTGTGTATGGCGTCCAAGACGGCTATTCCTTTCTAATCGCCTGGGAGCTGATGAGCCTGGGCGGGGCGGTGATGATCCTGTCCGAAAGGCTGTCGCCGTCATCTGGCCGTTCAGCACTCTTCATGCTGGCGCTGCTCGAAGTCGGGGCGGTCGCGATCATGCTGGCGCTTCTGCTGTTAGCTCAAAGCGCGGGCGCAAGCATGGATTTCACCCGCTTCCTCACTGGCGCGCACACAATGTCAGGAAGTCTGCGCATTTTCGTCGGCGCACTCCTGTTGGCGGGCTTTGGCGCGAAGCTCGGCTTGCTGCCCTTCTACGAATGGTTCCCGGCAGCCTATGGCGCGGGCAGCGGTGCCTCGGGAGCGATCATGTCGGGCGTGGTCCTCAATGCTGCGTTCTTTGCCCTCTCGCGCGGTCTGATCGACTGGCTGCCCAGCAGCGGCGACTGGCTTTTTGGATTGGGTGTCGGCGTGACGGTGGTGGGTGTGCTGTCGTCGATCCTGGCCGTTCTTTATGCCTTTCAGCAGGACGACTGGCGTCGCCTGCTGTCGTTTTCCTCGGCCGAGAACGCAGGTATCGCCGTCATTGCCTTGGGTGCGAGTCTGATTTTTCGCGAAGACGGCCACAGCGATCTTGCAGGACTTGCCTGGACCGTGGCCCTTCTCCATCTGGCGGGTCATGCGCTCGCGAAGGGAGGGCTTTTCCTCTGCGCGGATGGCGTCTACGGCGCGAGCGGCGCCTATCGGATTTCGCAGCGTGGGTGGCTACGCACAGCAGGGCTCGCGTTCGGCATCGGCGCATTGTTCACCGCCATGAGTCTCGCTGCGATGCCGCCGCAAATGGGTTTTGCCACCGAATGGCTGACATTTCAGACGGTATTTCAGGGCTTTCACCTGAGCAGCCTCGCCGGCCGACTGACGCTCGCGTTGGCCGGCGCGGGCCTGGCTCTCACCGTTGCGATTGCGTTTGCCACCTTCGTCAAATTGCTTGGGATAGGCCTCCTCGGCGCCGCCGATCAGCCCAAAGGTGCGCGCATTGCCGCCGAATACGGTCTTGCCGCCCTCCTGCTCGGGCTTGCTGTTTTAGCTGCCGCTGTGGGCTTGCCGGTCTGGCTCAATGTTCTTGACGACGCGGACGTCGTGCAGTTTGGCGTCCATAGCGCACAGGCGATGTCGAGCGATTGGCTGCTCGTCCCGCTCACAAACAAATTTGCATTCATTTCCCCATCTAAACTCGTGATCGCGATGCCGTTACTGGCCATCCTGCCGTTGCTGCTGCTTCTCCTCAATGTGCGTCGGCATGCGATCCNNACCACTTCCTTGACCTTCGCCAACGCCATGCGCACGTTTTATAGCTTCATCTACCGGCCGACGCTCGACACCGCGCGCGAACACCGCGCAGTTGCATACTTCATCCGCAAGCTCGAAATCCAACATGACGTCGCCGATGTGTTCGGCCCCCTGCTGTTCACGCCGATCCGGCGCGGCGTGTGGAGGCTTGCGGGACGGCTGCGGGCGCTGCAGTCGGGCGATCTGAATTTCTATCTGGCGCTCATTGGTGCGTTACTTATTATCATCCTGGCTTTGACACTGCGCTGACCACTGCCAACGAGGGTATTCAAGCACGAGGCATTTCTCTATGCCCGGCGTCGGATGCAACTCTCACCTCATCCGACAGACCCGAGCCTTTATGACAATCGTGAAGAGCCCCATCGGACACATGCCAGACAGGTGCCACAGCACAGCGCGCGGTTAGATAGGCAATGCCCAGCGAGCCCATGCCAATGAGCGGTCGCGAACTCCTTCGAACGCACGTTCATCGCCTGATTAAGACAACTCGCGAACCCGAAGTTGCTTGTGCGGGTGAGCGTGCCTACAATTTTGCGACACGCACTGCCCTGGCATGTGATGGAACAATAATAAGCCTATGAACAACCTGCGCAACTACCTGCCCAAGCCCCTGCAGCCGAAAAGGCTCAGCAATTCGACCGCGGCGCTTGCAGGCTTGGCGAGTGCACTGTCGGTATTCGTCGGCGTGCTGGCGGCGCGCGCGGCGCCGCACGGCTGGCTTAGGATCGCAAGCGCCCTGCACCTGCACCGGCAACCCATGATCGTCAAACTGGCGCCCGTTATTGCGGGTATCGCCGTCACGCTCGCGACGGCTGCTGGACTCATCAAGTTCTATTTATGGTGCGTCGAGCGCGAGGAGGTTGAGGCGGAGGCGGAGGCGGAGGCTGAAGCTGCAGATGCTGATCGCGGGAATAACCGCTCAGCCGCTACCAGCTCGTGAGAGCTCAAACGCCGTATCAGACCGCAGGGTTTAGCCGCTCGACGCCGCCCATGTAGGGTTTGAGCGCTTCCGGAATGCTGACAGAGCCGTCCGCATTCTGATAGTTCTCGAGAACAGCGACGACGGCGCGGCCGACCGCGACGCCCGAGCCGTTCAATGTGTGCACGGGCTCAGGCTTGCCGGTCTGCGGGTTACGCCAGCGTGCCTGCATGCGCCGCGCCTGATAGGCCTCGCAATTACTGCACGAGGAGATCTCGCGGTAATGGCCCTGGCTTGGCAACCAGACTTCCAGATCATAGGTCTTCGCGCTGCCGAAGCCGACATCGCCCGCACACAAGGCGACGACGCGATAGGGCAGCGCCAGCCGTTGCAGGACTTCTTCGGCGTGCGCGGTCAGAGCCTCCAGTGCCGCGTANNATCATGCCGCGAGTGTCCTTGCCGTGCGACCCGGCCTCGGAGCGAAATGAGGGCGTGTGCGCCACGAGTTTCACCGGCAGCCTCTCCGCCGGGAGAATCTGCTCGCGCACGAGATTGGTCAGAGACACCTCCGCCGTCGGTATCAAATACAGGCCGGGGTCAGCCTTGACCGCGAACAGGTCCTCCTCGAATTTAGGCAGCTGCCCGGTGCCGATGAGCGCTCCCCGTGCGACGAGGTAGGGTACGTAGGCTTCCGTGTAGCCGTGCGTGCGGGTATGCAGATCGAGCATGAACTGGGCAAGCGCACGATGCAGATGCGCAAGCTCCCCGCGCATGACTGCAAAGCGCGCGCCGGAGATGCGCGCGGCGACTTCCAAGTCGAGCCCGAGCCGCTCCCCGACCTGCACATGATCCTGCGGCTTGAAATCAAATGCCCGCAACGTCCCCCAGCGGCGCAGCTCAACGTTGGCACTCTCATCGCGCCCGTCGGGCACCGATTCGTGCAGGAGATTGGGTAGCTCGAGCTGCCATGCCTCAAGCTCGCCCTGCACGCGGGTCAATTCCTGATCCGCCTGCGCAAGTTGGCTCGCGAGAGCTTCGCCCTCGGCGATGAACGCGGCGGTATCCGCACCGCCCGCCTTGGCCATTCCCACTTTCTTGGCGGCGGCATTGCGCGCCGCGCGCAGTCGATCGCTTTCAATCTGCCCCTGCTTGCGCCGCTCCTCGAGCGCTTGCAACGCCGTGACATCGAGCAGCACGCCGCGGCGCGCAAGGTTTTGCGCAACCGCAGCGGGATCGGAGCGCAATAGCTTCGGGTCGATCATCTTGCCCCTCAGGCTGGACCGCGCGCCGGCTTCGAGCGCAGCCGTGCAAGAGCTTCAGCTATCTTGATCTCAAGGCCGCGCGGCACGGGGCGATAGTAGCGCCGATCGGGCAGCCCGTCCGGCAGATAGCGCTCGCCGGATGCAAAGGCGTCGGGCTCGTCATGCGCGTAGCGGTAGTTGCGCCCGTAGCCCAACCCCTTCATCAAACCGGTCGGCGCGTTGCGCAGGCGCAGCGGTACATCGAGCGTCCCGAATGTCTCCACATCCTGCGTCGCCTCCGCCATGGCGACATACACGGCGTTGCTCTTGGGTGCGCAGGCGAGATACACGACGAGAGTGGCGAGGGCAAGCTCGCCCTCGGGACTGCCGAGGCGATCGTAGGCATCCCAGGCATCGAGCGCCATGGCGAAAGCGCGCGGATCGGCAAGGCCGATATCCTCAACCGCCATGCGCACCGCGCGCCGCGCAATATAAAGAGGATCGCAGCCGCCATCGAGCATCCGGCACAGCCAATACAGCGCCGCGTCCGGATCGGTGCCGCGAACGGCCTTGTGCAGCGCCGAGATCTGATCGTAGAACTGCTCGCCACCCTTATCGAAGCGCCGTCGCCCGCCGCCGCTCGCGATTTCCTGCGCGACGGCGACACTCAAGGTGTGCGCTGCCACCGATGCCTCGGTGAGGCCCGCCGCGAGTTCCAGCATATTGAGCGCACGGCGCGCATCGCCGTCGGCGGCGTGCGCGATGATCTCGAGCGCTTCGCTCGGGGCACACAATTCCTGGGCGCCCAAACCTCGTTCACGATCAGCGAGCGCGCTGCGCATCAGCGCCACGATGTGTTCCACCGACAAAGTGCGCAGCACATACACGCGCGCCCGCGATAAGAGCGCGTTCACAAGCTCAAAGGACGGATTTTCAGTCGTGGCGCCAATAAAGGTCAGCGTGCCGTCTTCGACGAAGGGCAGAAATGTGTCCTGCTGCGCCTTGTTGAAACGATGCACCTCATCGAGGAACAGCACCGTGCGCGCGTTCGAGCCGGCGCGCGCGGCGCGCGCGGACTCGACCGCCGCGCGGATGTCCTTCACACCGGCCATGACGGCCGAGAGTGCGATGAACTGCGCAGCGGAGCGTTGCGCAATGAGCCGCGCGAGGGTTGTCTTGCCGGTCCCCGGCGGCCCCCACAGCAGCAGGCCGCCGGGCACGTAGCCGCCCGTTCCTCGACCAGCTCGGGGTGCTCGAGGAACAGGATGTTCTCCTTGACCCTCTCGAGCACGTGGTCCTGGCCCCAGAC
>PLIX01000107.1 GCA_003140135.1 Gammaproteobacteria bacterium | reverse complement strand
AAGCGTCGATGAGCCCGAGGAAATCCTCGCCGTGACGTTCACGCGCAAGGCGGCGGCGGCCATGCGCGCGCGCATCGTGGAGGCGCTCGGCGAAAATCCGCCGGCGAGTGCGCGCGCGCGCTCCTGGGACCTCGCCAATAATCCGGGCCGCCTGCGCATTCAGACCATCGACTCCTTCAACTACTGGCTTGCAAGCCAGCTGCCGGTCACGGCCAAGGCGGGCGGCACTTTGAACGTGGAGGAGCGCCCACAGGAGCTGTACACGCGTGCGGCACGCGCCACCCTGGTCGAGGGCGAGAAGGATCCGCAGATCGCGGCCGACGTCGAACTCCTCTTTGAGCGCCTTGATAACCGCTGGAATACCGTCGAGGAGCTGTTGGCGCAGATGCTGCAATCGCGCGCGCACTGGCTGCGGCATGTGATGTGCGATCCGGCGGCGCTGCGCGCGCGCATGACGGCGAGCCTCGGCGAGTTGATCGCGGCGGCGCTCGCGAGCGCGCTTGAAAAATTCCCGCCGCGCCTGGCTATCGCGGTGCAGGCGCTGCCCATTGGTGGGGAGCTCGGATGCGACGCCGCGGATCTTCCCGCCTGGCAGCGCCTCATTGAACTGACGCTCACGGGCAAGGGCGTATGGCGAAAATTTCAAGGCGCCGTCGCCTCCGATCGTCAGGCGCTTGCGAGTGTCATTGAGCGCATGAGCGCCGTGCCGGATCTCCTGCCTGCTCTGCAGGCGATTGCCCTATTGCCGCCCGCGGCGCTCGATCCCGAGGACGCCCAGGCGCTCGATGCGCTCGCGCGCGTGCTGCAACGCGCGGCGGCCCACCTGCAGCTTGAATTCTCCTCAAGCGGGCGCGTCGACTACACCTACGTTGCGGGCGCCGCGCGCGAAACACTGACTGCTGAGCGCCTGCCGACCGACCTTGCGCTGCGCGCCGGACTTGCGTTGAAGCACATTTTGGTTGATGAGTTTCAGGATATCTCGCTGGGACAATTCGAGCTCCTCGAGGCGCTCACCATCGGCTGGGAGGAGGGCGACGGCCGCACGCTCTTCGTAGTGGGCGACCCGATGCAGTCGATCTACCAGTTTCGTGAGGCTGAAGTCGGGCTCATGTTGCGCATCCGCGATCAGGGCATCGGCGCGCTGCGGCTGCGAGCGCTCAATTTGACGCGCAATTTCCGCTCGGTGGCGCCGCTCATCGAATGGACGAATGCGCGTTTCGCACGCCTCTCGCCGAGGAGCGATGATGTGCGCACGAGCGCCGTCGCTTTCACGCCGAGTGTTGCGACCCGCGCGGCCGCGCACGGGGCCGCGGTCGAGATCTCCTGGTTCGCACCGGGCGCTCGCGTGGCCGAAGCCGCCGCGATCGCAGCCCGCATCGCGGCGCTCAAAGAAAAATCTCCCGCGGCGACGATCGCCGTACTCGTCAGCGCCCGTGCCCACGCGGGACCGATTGCAGCGGCGTTGCGCGCCGCAAAAGTGACCTGCGTCGGGGTGAAGATCGTGCCGCTTGCCGAGCTTTCGGTCATCCGCGATCTCGTCGCGCTGACGCGCGCACTCCTTCACCTGGCAGATCGCGCCGCGTGGCTCGTCGTGCTGCGCGCGCCCTGGTGCGGCGCGACGTTGGCAACCCTTGCGGCCCTATCCGAGCGCAACGATGCACTCCTCCTGTGGGAGGCGCTCGCCGATGAGGCGCGGCTGGCACGCTGCAAGGAGGAGGAGCGCGAGCGCCTGTTGCGCGTGCGCGCAGTGCTGCAAGGCGCGCTTGCGGCGCGTGGCGAGGCGCCGCTTGCGGAGTGGCTCGAGCGTACCTGGGTGCAGTTGGGAGGCTGCGATGCCTACTCCTGCGAGGACGTCCAGCATGCGCGCGCTTTTTTCACGACCATCGCCGGAGAGGCCGCGAACGGCAATTGGCACGGAGCTGACGACCTTCAAATATTGATGACGCAACTCTTCGCTGCACCCGACGCCGGCGACGGCCCCGTGCAGATCATGACGATCCACCATGCCAAGGGTCTTGAGTTTGACCATGTGTTCGTGCCTTGCCTGGAGCGCGATTTAAATCGCGGCCCGGAGCCCCTGATGCGCTGGCTCGATCTGCCGGCGAGCGGCGGCGACAGCGACCTCCTGGTCGCTCCCGTGCCGAAGACTGGCGCGAAGGAGGGAGGCGCGCTCGGGCACTACATCAAACAGCTGATGAAGGCGCGCGCGGCGCATGAGCAGTTGCGCCTCCTCTATGTCGCCAGTACCCGCGCGTGCGAGACGCTGCACCTGTCGGCGGCACCGGCGCGCAGAGCCGATGGCACGGTCGTGCCGCGCGCCGGCACGCTCCTCGCGCGGCTATGGCCGGCGCTCGATGCGACGGAATTGCCGCCGGTCCTGTCAGTTCCCGAAGAAACCCTGCAGTCCCCGGTGCTGCGCCTAAAGAGGCTGCGTGCGGCGTGGCGGCCGGCGCTGCCGCCTGCCGCCACCGCGTGGCAGCGCCTGCCCATCAGGAAGTCGTTGGAAGCCGTCGAGTTCAGCTGGGTGGGGGAGACGGCGCGCCATGTCGGAACCGTGGTGCACGCGGCGCTCCAGGACTATGCGCAACGGCCCAAGCTTCCAAGTGGCGCCGAGATTGGCGCCGAGCAGGAGCATTACCGGCTGCGGCTTGCCCGGCACGGCGTACCGCGGCACGAGCTTGAAGGCGCGGCCGAGCGCGTGGTCGAGGCGCTGACGCGCAGCTGCGAGGATGAGCGCGGCCGGTGGATTCTCTCTGGCGCCCATCGCGAGGCGGCGAGCGAGCTTGCGCTGACCGGCATCGCCGGCGGGCGCCTGCAAAGCGTCATCATCGACCGCTCGTTCATCGATGAGCACGGCAGCCGCTGGGTCATCGACTTCAAGACGAGTTCCCATACGGGCGGCGATCGGGAAGCCTTTCTGCAGCAGCAGCTCGAGCGCTATCGAGCGCAGCTCACGAGCCATTCGCAGCTGGCGCGGGCTCTCGGACCTGAGCCGGTGCGCGCCGCGCTCTATCTGCCGCTGCTCGGCGCTTTTCGCGAGCTTGCGCTCTCAGAAGGTGTTGACGATCGAGAATGAACGGCGGCCCTGTGCATCCGGCGCGCCCAGCATTTGCAGTTGCCGCACGAGACTTGCGGAGGCCGTGGCGCGCGCGGCGACCTTGCCGTCAAGCACGAACCCCGGCTCAGGCGTCACGCGCAGCTGGCCGCTCAAGTCAAGCGGCCCGCCAAGATCATGCAGCTCGCCGACGAGCGCAGCGCCGGAGCCCGCCCCCGTGAAAGACAGCGCGTAGCTGCCAAGCTCGGTCGTGGTCGCTCCGGTTTGCGCAAGATCGTGGGCCTCGATGTGGCCGCGCAGGTCTATCAAGCGCCCGTTCTTGATCTCGACGCGCGCAAGCTCAGCGCGCGCCGCACCCCGCAGCCCATCGGGCAGTTGCGGCAGGAGCCCTGGGCCTATGTGCACGCTCGCATGCACGTCGCGGGCGAAGAGATCCCCGCCGGGCGAAACCTCGATTTCCCCGATCACAGAGTCTGCCGCCTGCGTGAGCTCCACGTGAGCGGCGAGGCGTCCGGCGAGGAGGCGCGCCGGATGCAGGCGCCAGGTGAGATTGCCGATGAGTTGCCGATGCTGCAGCATGAGTCCGGCGCACGCGCCGTTCCACACCGACCCATCCACCGCATCGCAGGACAGAGCGGCCGGCAGCAGCCCCAGGGCCCAGGCGGCGGGAAAGCGGGCGAGCACAATCAAGGCGAAGGCAAAGAGCGCCAGCGCGCCGATCCATAAGCTCCGCCGCGTCCTCAACGGGTGTGCAGCACGACGCCGGCATTGACGGTGCCGGAGGGCCCTGCACTGTCCATGGTCGCGGAATCCACCCGGATCCCGTCCTGCTCGGACAGCCGCGCAAGCCAGGCGACCACTGCATCGAAGGGTGCCTTTTCGAGGCGCACCTGCAGGCCGCCTGCTCCGGAGGGCTCGCTACTCGTGAGCGCCGTGCCGAGACCGGCCTCGCGCGCGGCGCCGTCGACCACGACCAGCATCGAGCGCTGGGTGGAGGGAGTCGCCGTCCCGGGACCTGCGGCGATGAGTTCCGGAGTCACCCCGCGCATCCAGGCAAGATCGGCTTGTTTGCTCACGAGCCGAGCCTGCGCGTGCGCAACGCTGCGATCCAGCGGCAAGATGACGCCAAACACCAGGAGCAACACGCTGCAGGCGCCGCCAATAATGGCGATGCGCCGTTCGCGCTCGTTCAAGGATTCGAAGGACCTCAGCTTCATCTAAGATCCCTTCGGCCGTATTTGAATGCGGCCTTCATAGCCTGATTTGGCCGCGTTCCCCGCCGTCAAATCCGCCTGCCAGCCATTGTCGCGCAGCGCGCGGCTGATGCGATCGAGACTTTCGGCATTGGGAGCCGCGAGCTTCAGATCCACCGCGCCTTCGCGAAAGCTCAACGCCTGCACGAGGGTGCCGGGTGCGCCGTTGCGCGCCACGGCGAGCGCCCCGAGCGCCGGCAAGAGGCCGGAGAATTCGCCGCCGCCGCGCGCGCTCATGAGGCGCTGTTGCATCCGGCGCCGCGCATCGGTGGTGTTGTACTCGCCGGGCATCGCCGCGCGAAACGCCTGATCGATCGACGCATCGAGGGTGTGCTCGCGCTTCTTCAGCACCACAAGCTCGGTCGCTTTGCCCGCCACGTGCAATCCCACCAGGCACGCCAGCAGAACCGCCGCCACGCGCCACGAGCGCCAGCCGACCGTCTGCGAGGTCTGCGGCGCATAGGAGCCCTGCAATAGATTGATGGCGGCATCGGCGGGCAATTGCTGCGCGAGGAGGGCGAGCGGCCCGTCGCTCAGTACCTGCACCTTGATGCCGTCGAACTGATCGCGCAGCGCCTCCACCGCCGGTCCATGCTGCTGCCACTCCGCAGCGCCCGTATAGAGGATGAGGCCCGCGCCGCGGTTCTCCACCGTGAACTCATCGGCCGGCCGCGCCAGCGCCAGCGCGAGCGCCTCCGCCAAAGCATCCGCCGGCATCGTCACCGGCGCCCCGCCCGCCGGGCGCACCACGATCATATCCCCGTCGAGCCAGGCCACCGCCTGCCCGGGATTCGCGGGCAGCAGATCCGTGTCGGCGTACATGCGCTCCGCGACGATGCCTGCCGCCTGCACGGCACTGAGCCAGTCGTCCATCAAAGCGCGCGCCACGACGGCGACCGGCGTGCGCCCGGCGAAGTCCGCGCCGCCGCGACGGCCGATGGCGAAGTGCAGATCATCGATGTCCTCGGCGAGTTGTTCCTCGAGCGCGTAGGGCACCATCTGCGCGAGTTTCGTGCCGGCTTTCGCCGGCAGCTCCGGCTCCATCATGAGCACGTCGGTTCCCGGCACGAGCACGCACACGTGCCGCCCGGCCGCCGCCGGCTGCGCCAGCGCCAGCGGCCCGCCCGCGGGGGATTCGATGGCGGCCCCGCGTGCATCAACGACGATCCACGAGGCCTGCTCGGCAGGGGCCCGCGGGAGTCTTATGAGTAGCCAATCTGCCATAGGGTTCGCCTAACGATCTTAGTCGGCGACAAAACTGCGCTGAATGGGCCGCACCTGGCCGCTCGGATCGCGCAGCAGAAGACTGTACAAGGCGAACTGCGCAGTGCCAATACTGACGATGCTCGTCAGGCGAAAGTATTGCGAATTCTGCTTGATGCGGTGCTGGATCTTGCTGAAGCCCGCCGTATCGCCACCGAAGGCGGCCACATAGTCCGCAAGCTTGGGAAAGCAGGCGGTGGTGCGCTCGGTCGCGAGCCGCTGCGGGTCGGAGCCAAATTCGGTGCGTCCTTCGATCATGGCATCCAGCAGAAATCCCGAGGCCGAGCAGATGTTGATGGAGGCATCCTGCGGCAGCGCCGTCACGTAGGGCTCAATCTTCAAATAGCGATCCCGCCCGAAGCCGGGCAGAGCGAGGAGCTCGCTCGAGCTCGTCACCAGCAGGTTCGGCGTGCGATAGGGCGGAGTTTGCGTTGTGTAGAAGCTGTCTTCGGCGCCGTCCGGGAATCCGGGCTCCGAGTCGGTATCGATCCAATCCGCCATCAATTGCGCCCATTTGGGCTCAAGCCCCACCATCTGCAGCAGGCGCTGAAAAATGAGCACGGCCTCCGGATCCGTGACGCCGTTCGGCCCCACGAGACTATTGAGGTTGAAGCGCCCCGTGACGTCCTCCAGGGAGGCCTCGAGCTGCACTCCCGGAGAGATCTCAATCGGGCCGACCGGTTTCGCCCACGCCTCCCCGGGATAGTCGTACTGCGCGCCCGCGCGCAGATCCGCGCGCAGACCGTAGGCGGCGAGCGCCTCCGCAGCCTGCCCCACGAGCAGGCCCTCCTCGAAGGCGATCGACGCCGCGGCGCGCCGCGCGCTCATGGCGCTGCCATAGCCGATGGCGGAGGCCAGAATGGTCGCAATGGCCACAAGCAGAATCGCCAGGAGCAGTGCCACACCGCGCTGGCGCTGCACGCTCTTGGGTGCGCGGCGCGCGCTCATGCGGCGATCTCAATCACGCGCACGATCTTGCCCCAGTCCTCAAGTTCAAGCGTGACCTCCACCGCGATGGGACGCAGGCGCAGATTGGCGTTGGGATCGCCCGCGAGCGCCTGCGGCGGCCATTGTTCGCGCCAATTGAAGGACAGATCCATGTAGCGCACCGTGACGGACTTCACCTTGTCGAGCAGTTCGCGCCGCACGGTTGTCGTCGCCATCACCGCATCCAGGACCGGCCAGTGCTCGCGGCGCAGCGTGCCGTTTTCCAGAATATAGGTGACGCGCTCGAGCGCCGGGCGCTGGATGCCGGCAGGATTCGCCCAGCCGGCGCGCGTCAGGGTCACAATCTGAGCGGCAGTGCTCGAGCTGGTGAATGTGCCTGCGCCGGTGGTCGTGCTGGTGGTCGTTCCCAAGGTGCTGCTGCTACTACTACTGCTCGAACCGAAGCTGCTCCCGAGGCCGCTGCTGCTCGAGCTGCCATTGCTGCTCGAACCGAAGCTGCTCCCGAGGCCGCTGCTGCTCGAGCTACTGTTGCTGCTCGAACCGAAGCTGCTACCGAGGCCGCTATTGCCCGTGCCGCTGCTCGAACCGAAGCCGTTATTGCTGCTGCCGGCGGAGCCATTGCTGCCCAGGCTCGTACCGCTCGTGGTGCTCGTGCTCGTGTTCACCGCGCTCAGGCCCATGCTCGTGCCGGTGCTGGTGCCTGCGAGCAGCGCGGGCAGCCAGCCATCGCCGAGCGGCTGGCGCACGGGGCGCGGTGCGAGCTGCGTGAAGTCCTGCGTCAGAAGACGCATGGTCGTCTGCACCGCGAGCAGGCGCTCCTGGCGCGCATCGAGCGCCTCATGATTGGTGAGGGCCTGATTGACGGCGCCATAGCCCATCGAGAGCACGATGGCCGTGATGAACACCGCCACCATGAGCTCAATGAGCGTGAAGCCGCGATGTGCTGCCCGGGCTCTCATTGGTGCGGCTGCGGCCCCGGATTGGTGAGCGGCGGATTCGTCATCGGCGCATTGAACAAGGAAGGGGCCCCGGCGCCGGTCGCAGAGCCTGTGGCCGTGCCGGTCGCATTCTGTGCACCGCCCTGCGTGCCTGTCCCGCCGGGAGTACCCAGGCCGGGCGTGGTGCTCCAGTTCGGCAGATCGCCGCGGGGTGCGCCGACCGCATCGCCCACGACGCCCGTCACGTCTGCGTACCAGGCATTATCGCCGCTTGCGACGACGTCGGAAGGGCGCACCTTCACGACAATACTGAGAACGCCCGGTATGGGCATGTCGTCGACCGTCTGCGTCCACTTCCACTTGCGGCCCGCATAGTCCACTTCGCCGTCCGTGCTGCCCTTGCTCGGCCCCTGCGCCGACAGACGCACGGTAGCCACCTGATTGAGTGCGATCCACTCTGCGAGCGTCTTGTCCTGAAGATATCCTGCCGTGCCCGCGGCAGAATTGAGTGTGCCCAGAAGCGCCGCCATGCCCAGCGTCACGACGGCGAGCGCCACCAGCACCTCGATGAGCGTGAAGCCGCGCTCCTGCGCGCAGGCCGGCGGCTTCACGTGGGTTTCTCCGGCGGGGCGATCGTTGCGATATGGCCCTTGTCATCCACCGCCAGTTTCACGGTGCGCACGGCATCATCGCGCACGACGGTCAACTCGAACGCGGAGAGGTCCCCATTCGAGAAGATCATGATGTCGGGCTTCTTCGGGTCCTCCTTGTTGGGCGGCTTGAAGACGATGTCGTGCCCTTCAACATTCAATCGCAGCGTGAGCCCCGCGGGCAGGGTGCGCGCGTGCAGCGCATCGTCCTCGGTGATGTTGTCCCACAGCGCCGTGCGCGGATCGAAGGCGTAAAACGCATAGCCATTGGCGGAGCAGGCAAGGCCCAGCTCGCGCGTCTGTATTTCCGCCTGTTCGCGCGCGTAATTCATGAGCGTCGCGAGCCGTTCGCTCTCGGTCTGCAGCTCATGATCGGTGCCGGTGATGCTGACCGAGAGCAGCACGCCTGCGGCGATGATGCCGATGATGAACACCACGACGAGCATCTCGATGAGCGTGAAGCCGGCCGGAGGGCGCAAGGTTCGCATAGGCGGGTGGGCGATCGCGCCCTCGCAGCGCTACTGCTGCTGCTGCTGATCGTCGTTCCAATTGCCGACGTCGGCGTTGATGCCCTCGCCGCCGGGCTGCCCGTCCGCCCCGAACGAGAACAAATCGTACTCGCGGCCGTGCGTGCCGGGATAGACATACTGGTAGTCGTTGCCCCAGGGATCCTTGCTCACGCGCTGGATGTAGCCGCCGGGGCGCCAGTGGTGGATGGTCGGATCGGTGGGCTGATACGACAGCGCCTTCAGGCCCTGATCGGTGGTGGGATACTTGGAGTTGTCGAGCCGGAACATGGTGAGAGCGGTCTCCAGGCCCTGAATGTCCTGCTTCGCCTTCGCGACGCGCGCCTCGTCGACTCGATCGATCACCTGCGGCACGATGATGGCCGCCAGAAGTCCGATGATGACGACGACGACCATGATCTCGATCAAGGTAAAGCCGCGCATGAACGCGCCAGAACGCCTGAGCCGTCTGCTAGGCTCGGATTGGATGAGTACGGGTTTCATATGGGTGCTCGAACGCCTCCTGCGAGGGCGGGATCATAACAAATGAAGACCACACGGCCTGTGGGCGGGTTCAAAGGTCTGATCGCGTCGGTGAATGGCGACGGTGCCAATGGATGGGTCCTCGCGGCAACTGTGGCGCTGCTCTTGTTGCTGCAGCTCGGTGGCGCGGCGACCTTGGCGGCGCTGCGCTATGACAGGGGCGCGCTTGCCGC
The DNA here is from genome assembly GCA_003140135.1 of Gammaproteobacteria bacterium. GTDB lineage: Bacteria > Pseudomonadota > Gammaproteobacteria > Steroidobacterales > Steroidobacteraceae > PALSA-1196. The sequence goes on along the minus strand of PLIX01000107.1, from coordinate 14,133 downwards.
GGGTCAATGGTGGCGGCTGGCGAGCGCTCATGTGGTTCATCTGGACTGGCGGCACGCATTGTTGAATGGCCTCGGCCTCATGCTGATGTGGGCCCTCTTTGTACGCGACTATCGCGCGCGCCAATGGTTCCTGATTTTGTTCGCCGCAGCCGCTGCCATCGATGCGGGACTGTGGTTCCGAGATACGAGCGTGCTCTGGTACGTCGGAGCGTCCGGCGTTTTGCATGGCGTCATGGCCGCCGGCATCTTGGCCGAGCTGCGCCGCGGCGAGCTTGCAGGGCTCGTGCTGGCGGTGTTCCTGCTCGCGAAGCTCGCTTACGAGCATTGGGCGGGCGCGTTACCCTTTGCCGGCGCGGCGGTGCCGGTGGTCGTCAACGCCCATCTTTATGGGGTGCTCGGCGGACTTGCCGCAGCGCTCTGGATGAAGCCGCAGCCTGTGCGGCTATAATTTCCCTTTTTCGCAGGGCCGCGCATGCGCGTCGCGTTCGTGTTTCCGGGTCAGGGCTCGCAGTCGGTCGGCATGCTCGCCAAGCTCGCGGCCGCCTCGGGCGTCGTCCGCGACACTTTTGCCGAGGCCTCAGCCACGCTGGGCTATGACCTTTGGAAGCTCGCCCAGGAGGGGCCCGCGCCGGAGCTCAACCGCACCGAATGCACGCAGCCAGCCATGCTCGCAGCCGGGGTTGCCACATGGCGATTCTGGCGCGAGGCCGGGGGCTGCGCGCCCGACATCGTCTGCGGGCACAGCCTGGGCGAGTTCAGCGCGCTCGTGTGCGCCGGAACTCTGGAGTTTTCCACGGCGATCGACCTCGTTGCATTTCGCGCGCGCGCCATGCAGGAGGCCGTGCCGCTGGGCAGCGGCGCCATGGCGGCGATTCTCGGGCTCGAGGATGCGGCGGTTCTCGCGGCGTGCCGCGAGGCCGCCGGCGACGGGATCGTCGATGCGGTGAATTTCAATGGACCAGGGCAGGTCGTCATCGCCGGGGATCGCGAGGCGGTGCAGCGCGCCATCCAGGCCGTGACCGCCCGGGGCGCGAAGCGTGCGCTACTCTTGCCGGTGAGCGTGCCCTCGCACAGCCGCTTGATGGAGCCGGCCGCGCGGCGCCTGGCCGAGCGGCTCGCCGGCATCGAGCTGCGCGCACCCGGCATTGCCTACTTGAGCCCCGTCGACGCCGCCCTGCACTCGGAACCGGAGGATATTCGCGCGCTCTTGGCAGGTCAGCTCGCGCGCCCCGTGCGCTGGGGCGACGCGGTGCAGGCGATGCTCGCAACCGGCGTGCAGGCACTCATCGAATGCGGCCCGGGCAAGGTGCTGACCGGGCTCAATCGGCGCATCGAGCGCCGAGCGAACCTCGCCTGCCTGGCCCTGGAAGATCCCGCCGCCATCCAAGCCGCGCTCGCCGCGAGCACCGGAGCCTTGCATGCTTGAAAAGGAACTTGCTCTCGTCACCGGGGCCTCGCGCGGCATCGGCCGCGCCATCGCTCTTACGCTGGCGCGCGCCGGTGCGCGAGTCGTCGGCACGGCGACGTCGGAGGCGGGCGCGGCGCTCATCACCGCCATGTTGGCCGAGGCTGGCCTGCAGGGGCGCGGCGCCGTGCTCGATGCGGGCGATGCGGCCTCCATCGAGGCGCTGGTCGGCAACCTCGAAGCCGCCGAAGGGCTGCCGACCATATTGGTGAACAATGCCGCCATCACGCGCGACATGCTGCTCCTGCGCATGAAGAGCGAAGACTGGGACGCGGTCATCGGCACCAATCTCACGGGGGTGTTTCGCCTCTCGAAGGCTTGCCTGCGGCGCATGCTGAAGGAGCGGCGCGGCCGCATCGTCAATGTGGCATCGATCGTCGGCATCACCGGCAATCCGGGCCAGACCAATTACGCGGCGGCCAAGGCCGGTCTTCTGGGCTTCACGAAGTCGCTCGCGCGCGAGGTGGCATCGCGCGGCATCACGGTCAACGCCGTCGCGCCGGGATTCATCGATACGGATATGACGCGTTCGCTGACGGGCGAGCAGCGGGACACTCTTCAGGCCCAGATCCCGCTTGGGCGGCTCGGAGCGCCGGAGGACGTCGCCGCCGCGGTGCTCTTTCTGGCCTCCCCGCAGGCCGCCTACATCACCGGAGAAACCCTGCATGTCAATGGCGGGATGTATATGCCTTGAGCTTATGGGGCGAGTGGCACCCCGGGGGGTGTTCCCCTACAATACCGCGCCCGCGCGCCTCCGTGCGGGTGCACACGCACACGCTAACGTCAAAAGGACAAAACTGTGATGAGCACGGTTGAACAACAGGTCAAGGCCATCGTTGCCGAGCAGCTGGGCGTCAAGCAAGAACAAGTCACCAACGATGCCTCTTTCGTCGATGACTTGGGAGCGGACTCGCTGGACACCGTCGAGCTGGTGATGGCGCTGGAAGAGGAGTTCGAGATCGAGATCCCGGACGAGGATGCCGAGAAGATCACGACCGTCCACCAGGCCATCGATTACATCAACGAACGTCGCACAAAATCTTGATGTCCAAGGCAAGGCGCCGCTCGGGCGGCGTCGAGCGCCTCTCGCGCCCCCGCGCATCGCAGCCCCCGGATAGCCCGCACAGGTAGAGCGTGAGCAAGCGTCGTGTCGTCGTCACGGGCCTAGGAATCATCTCCCCCGTAGGGAGCACAGTCCCGGCCGCCTGGGAGGCGGTGGTCAACGGCAAAAGCGGTATCGGACCGATCACGCGCATGGACGTGACGGCGTTTCCGGTGCGCTTCGGCGGCGCCGTGCAGGGCTTCGACGTCAACCAGTACATCTCCGTCAAAGACGCGCGCCGCATGGACGAATTCATGCAGTACGGCGTCGCCGCGGGCATGCAGGCGGTCGTCGACTCCGGCACGGACTTCGACAAGGTCGACCGCGATCGCTGTGGCGTCATTGTCGGCTCCGGAATCGGCGGGCTCGGCACCATCGAAGCCGAGTATCACGCCTTTCTCAAGGCCTCGAGCCCGCGCAAGATCTCTCCGTTCTTCATTCCGGCTTCCATCATCAACATGATCGCGGGGCACCTGTCGATCCAATACGGCCTGCGCGGCCCGAATCTCGGCGTCGTCACGGCCTGCACGACTTCGACCCACGCGATGGGCCTGGGGATGCGCATCATCCAGTACGGCGATGCCGATTGGGTACTCGCCGGCGGCGGGGAGATGGCGACGACGCCCAGCGGGCTCGGCGGGTTCGGCCAGGCCAAAGCCTTATCCACCCGCAACGATGCCCCGCAGGAGGCGAGCCGCCCCTGGGACCTCGATCGCGACGGCTTCGTGCTCTCCGACGGCGGCGGCGCGCTGGTACTGGAGGAGCTCGAGCATGCGCGGCGCCGCGGCGCGCGCATCTATGCGGAGCTCATCGGTTTCGGCATGAGCGGCGATGCGTATCACATCACCGCGCCCCCCGAAGACGGCGATGGCGCGCGGCTGGCGATGACGAACGCTCTGCGCGATGCGCACCTGAACCCGGCCGACGTGCAGTACGTCAATGCCCACGCCACTTCGACGCCGCTCGGCGACCGGGCCGAGACCGCGGCGATGAAGCGCGCTTTCGGCGATCACGCGGCGCATCTGGCCGTAAGCTCAACCAAATCCATGACCGGGCACCTGCTGGGCGCTGCCGGCGTGATCGAAGCCATCTTCTCCATCCTCGCGATTCGCGACCAGGTGGCGCCGCCGACCATCAACTATCACACGCCGGATCCGACGTGCGATCTTGACTTCGTGCCCAACACCGCACGGCCGATGAAAATCGATGTCGCGCTGTCGAATTCCTTTGGCTTCGGCGGCACCAACGGCACGGTCATCTTTCGCCGCTTCAGCGGCTGAAGCCACGAGCGCAGGCCGGCGCCGAGGATCTAACGGGAGCGCGCGTTGAAGGCTAAGAGCATTGTGGCGCTCGCGCTGATCCTCGCAGCCTCAGCCGGGGGGGGTTATTACTGGCTGCAGGATCAATTCGTGCGGCCCGGGCCCGCCTCCCAAGCCTTGCGGGTCAATGTCGAGCCCGGCACGAGCGTGCGCGGCGTGCTGGCGCAGCTTGGCGAGCGCGGGGCGCTCCTGCGGCCGCGCAGCATCGCGCTGTACCTGCGTTTGCACGGGCGCCGGCTGAAAATCAAAGCCGGCACCTATGAGATCCCCGCTGCGGCGAGCGCCGCCGCCATCGTCAATCTGCTCGAGCAGGGGCGCGTCGTCCTCGAGGCGCTCACCATCGTCGAAGGATCAACCTTCGCCCAGCTGCGCCAGGCGCTGGCGAGCGATACGGATGTCGTGACGACGCTCGCCGGCAAGAGTGACGAGGAGGTGATGGCCGCCATCGACCGGACGGGTGAGTACCCGGAAGGTCGCTTCTTCCCGGACACCTATCGCTTTGCCGCGCGCACCACGGACGTTGAGATCCTGAAGCTGGCCTATGCCAGCATGCAACGCGTGCTCGACGAGGCCTGGGCCGAGCGCGCGGATGATCTGCCCTTCGCGACGCCCTATGAGGCGTTGATACTGGCATCGATTGTGGAGAAAGAGACGGGACTTGCCAGCGAGCGCGCCCGCATCGCCGGCGTCTTCGTCACGCGCCTGCGGCAGGCGATGCGCCTGCAATCCGATCCCACCGTGATTTACGGCCTGGGCGAGCGCTACGACGGCGAGCTGCACACGCGCGACCTCGCGACCGATACTCCCTATAACACGTACACTCGCGTCGGCCTGCCGCCCACGCCGATTGCGCTTCCGGGCCGCGAGGCGCTGCGCGCCGCAGTGCAGCCCGATGTGACGGGGGATCTGTACTTTGTCGCGACCGGCGCCGGGGATGGGGCGCATCACTTCTCGAAGACTCTTGAGGAGCACAATGCCGCCGTGAAGCAGTATCTGGTGCGCCTGCGGCAGGCGGGGGCGGCCCCAGGTCCGGCGCCCAAATGACGGCGCCTTCGGCCGGCCGCTTCATCACGCTCGAGGGCATCGAGGGCGCGGGCAAGTCCACCGTTGCACATCACGTGGCGAAGCGGCTCACCGCGCGCGGCATCAGGGCTTGCATGACGCGCGAACCGGGCGGCACTCCACTTGCAGAGCGGGTGCGCGCCATCGTCCTCGAGGGCGGCGGGGAGCTCTTGACGCCCGTGACCGAGACACTATTGATGTTTGCCGCACGCAGCATTCATCTGGACAATCTGATTCGTCCCGCGCTGGCGCGTGGCGAATGGGTGGTGTGCGACCGCTTCACGGACGCGACGCGCGCCTACCAGGCTGCCGGTCGCGGCGTGAGCCGCGCGTGGATCGAGGAGCTCGCGCAGGCGGTCCATCCCCAGCTGCGGCCCGATTGCACCTTGCTCCTGGATCTTCCGGTCGCAACGGGGCTCGCACGCTCCAAAAAGCGCGCCGGCAACGCGCCGGATGATCGCTTCGAAGCGGAGTCTGCGCAGTTTTTCGAGCGCGTGCGCGCAGCCTATCTCGATCTGGCCAGGCGCGAACCGCAGCGCATACAAGTCATCGACGCCGCCCAACCGCTCGCGCAAGTCGAGCTGCAGATCGAGACCGCGCTCGCGGCGTGTCTAGATTTGAAATAAAGCGATGGTCCTATCCACTTGAGTGCACAAGATTTACCTTGGCTTGAGCCGCAGAAGGCGCTCCTGCGTGCGGCCTACGCTGCAGATCGCCTCGCGCATGCGCTCCTCATTCATGAGGCGCCGGGCACGGGCGGCGCTGTCTTAGCCACCTGGGCGGCGCAGCTCGTCCTGTGCACAGATGCGCATCATCCGCCCTGCGGCCTATGCGCGGGCTGCCGGCGCGTTGCCAGCACGCAGCATCCGGATCTCGCGATGCTGCAACTCATCGAAGAATCGCGCCAGATTCGAATCGAGCAGGTGCGCGAACTCACCGCGGATCTCACACTGACGAGCCATCAGGGCGGCTACAAAGTCGCGATCGTCTCGCCCGCGGATGCGCTCAACCGCGCCGCCGCCAATGCGCTGCTGAAAACTCTCGAGGAGCCGACCGGGCGCACGCTCCTGATCCTGGTTGCGACCCAACCCTCGAGACTACCCGCAACCCTTCTCAGCCGTTGCCAGCGCATCCACGTGCGCGCGCCCGCGCGGGACGAAGCTGTGGCATGGCTGGAATCGATCCGCGGGCCGGCAGAGTGGGGCGCGACCCTCGACGTGCTCGGTGATGCGCCGCTGTATGCAGCGCAGGTGGATCCCAAAACCGTGGTCGAGTTCGGGGGCGAAACGCGCCGGGTACTCGAGGAGACGGCCGGCGGACGCGAGGATCCGGCCGTGACCGCCGATCGCTGGTGGCGCACGGATTTGCTGCTGCGCCTGCTGTGCATTGAGAACTGGCTCACGGATCGCGTTCGCAGGCATTTCGCCGGCGGCGCTTTTTCCGTAGAAATGGGCGCGTCAGGGCGCTTGCAACGCGGGCCGCAGGTCCTGAGTATACGCAGGCTCTTCGGGCTCATTGACGCGGTGCAGGAACTGAAGTCGTCCCTCGATGCGCCGATCAATCGGTCGCTCGCGCTCGAGAGCTTGTTGCGACGACTGTCAGCGGGATGACCACACGGGGGCCGAAGGGCCGTAAGATGAGATGAAATGAATTTGCGCACGGGTCCCAACAAGCCGGGTCTGCTCACGCTCACCATCAAGGATAAGAGCGCGCTCTACCTTGCCTTCATGCCGTATGTCAGGAACGGCGGCCTATTCATTCCCACGAACAGCAATTATCGCCTGGGAGATGAGGTCTTCATGCTGCTGAATCTCATGGGCGANNCCGGCATCGGCGTGCAGTTCAGCGAACAGGACCGGGGCCAGACGCAGAAGAAAATCGAAAACTATCTCGCCGGCGCACTCTCAGGCGAGAAAGCCACCCATACGATGTAGGGCCGGGCCGGGTCGCCTCTGCTTTCGGTCACGCCCCGGCGGCGGCGAGTCCTGCGCCGACAAGAATCCTCCCAGAGCGGGCGCGCCCGACACAGATGCCTGCGTTCGCGCCCCATGCTCCCCGCGCACAGCACGGATGAAGCGCTCCATGCTGTCTCAATTGGTTCAAACGATGCGCGCCTGCGAACGCGCCGCGCTCGCCCTGCCCATTGTGACTGCGCGATGACAGCAGCGCGAGCTTGCGAACAAAAAAAAGAGCGCGTAGGTTTGCAAAGAGCAGACCAGCCGAAATTCCCCGCAAGAGCCGCATGCATTTGAACCATCTGCGCCGGTGGCGGCACTCACAGCGTCGTACCGTTCGGGACAGCTGATTTGATGGGCAATCTCGCTTAGCGCCTAAAGGATGCGCATCAAACCGGACGTCCGCTTGAGGCCGGCAGCAGCTCGCATTCGACTGCGCTCAGTATCAAGTTCAGTCCATCACCAAGAATTGGGGAGATCGATCATGGCATTATGTAACCTCAAGGCTCAATCGAGCCTGGGGCGGCTTGGCGTCCTCGCCGTCGTCGGCGTGGCTTCCTGGCTTGCTCTGGCAGGCACCTCCTCAGCGGCCGGGAAGGCCGTGGTGGATGGGACCGCCGCCGCCGAGCAGACCGTGAATTTCAATATCTATCTGCCGCTGCGCGATCGGGCCGCGACCGAGGCGCTGCTGACCAAGCTGCATACGCCCGGTTCCGCGCTCTACCATCAATGGCTGACGCCAGCCGAGTTCAACGCAAGGTTCGGCCCGCAGGCGAGCACGGTGAGCGCGATCTCGCGGGAGCTTGCAGCACACGGACTTGAGGTCACCGAAGTGCATGCGCACAGCCTGCACGTGGTTGGCACCGCCAGCGCCGTGAAATCCGCGTTTGGTGCGCAACTGGCGCTGGCGCATTTCGCATCGGGAAAGCAGGTGATGACGACCGCGACGCCGCTGCAGCTGACGCCGGCTCTCGCCGCTGTGGGCGCCGTCATCACGGACTTTTCCGGAACCATCCACATGCAGAAACCCTCTGTGCTGGTGGGCAGTCCGCAGAACCGTGAGTCAACCACCGGCGGCTACTGGTTTGACGATCTGAAGCAGGCCTATTCCTACCCAAGCTACAAGGTGCTGACGGGCAAGGGCGTAACGATCGGTATTCTGATGACCCCCGGATTCAACCCGCGGGATATGACCCTGTATTTCTCGCATGAGAAGATCGCGGTACCGCATATCACGACTTTCAATGTCGAAGGCGGAGCCCCATACAACGTCAACGAGGCAGCGGAAACGCACATCGACATCCAACATTCGGGCGGCATGGCGCCGCAGGCGAACATCATTCTCTACAACATGCCCGATCTGGATGATGATTCGATCCTGGCCGGTCTGACGGATATCGTCGAGATCAACGCCGTCGACGTGGTCAACATGTCGTTCTCCGGACCCGAAGCCGGCTACACCGCGCCCTATAACGGCGGCGTGGATTTCACGGGCGTCCTCGGCATCTACGATGATTTTTTCATGGAAGGCGATGCGCTCGGCATCACTTTCGTTTCCTCCTCGGGTGACTGGGGCGGCAAGGACATCCCGGCCGCAGCGTGCTTTTCAGCCTCACCTCCCGTCCCCTGTGGCCCGATGGAGGTCGGCATAGGAATCCCTGAATCGAGCCCGCACGTCACATCCGTCGGTGGCACCAATCTCGTGACGACGCACACCGCCGGAAGCCTCAATTCCGCCTATGTCAGCGAGAACGCTGACTTCGATGCCCTCGCGGGAGACATTTTCTTCGGCACGTCGGCGACCGGTGCAATCTGGGGTTCCGGGGGCGGCATCAGCAGTTATTTCGCGAAGCCGAGCTATCAGAATCTGGTCTCACAGAAGTTTCTGCCGGCGAGTGCGAAGAAATGGCGGACGACGCCGGACCTGGCTCTTGAAATGGGCGGCTGCCCCGCTGGGGATCTTTATTTCGCAATCAATGGCGTGTGTCCTCCTGATCGCAGTTTCGACTGGTGCGCGCTCGGCGGTCAGTTTGACGGCTTCGTCGGCACGAGTCTGTCGTCGCCCGACTTCGTCGGACTCCTCGCGCTCAAGATTGAATCCGAAGGCGGGCGCTTGGGCAACGAGAATTTCGACATCTACACCCTCGCGGCCGCCCAGGCGAACGGCTCCTCGAATCAGGTCTACCGCCAGGACATCCCGGGCAATAACGGCGTCTACAGCACTGCGCCGGGCTACAACCTGGTGCTCGGTAATGGCAGCGTGATCAGCAATAATTTCGTACGCGGTCAGAGTCTGCCGGCCGCCGGCATACCGCAGACGCCCACGAATCCCTAGGAGCGCATATCCTCCCGCACCCGGTGCGGGAGGATTTCTCCGCTGCTGATTCTCATCCACGTCTCGAAGGCGGCGCTGAACCTTGCGTGCGGCACGCGCCAGGCCGAGCGGCGCCGCCGAGCATTTGATATCCGACGTCGCCGTGCATGACGTATGCCGCGCTCTGATCCCCAGGCGCAAATTACCGGGGCGGAGGAATTCCAGCAATGTCTTGAACGAGTTCTCGAAGCACAAACTCCGGTGCCCGCTCGGCAGGAGGATGCAGTGCCACCTGCTCGCGCATGCATCACCGCGAAGACGCCTGCGGTTTTGATAAGCGCATTCCGCGAGGCAGATTCAAAAGCGCCGCTGCAGCTGCGCAGACGGGGAAGAGACTAAGACGTTTGCAGCCGTGTGCCCTATGAAGCACCTCATGCATGCCCTCGCCACACGGTGCTCTTCAACACCAGAATAGATCAAGTGAGTATGTGTCGTGCAGCGGCCGAGGGCAGGGCGCCGACGAATGCACCGAGTGCCCATCGCGTCATGAGATCCCGCAGTGGGTTGTCGGATAAACGGCGCCCAAACTTGCGAACAAAAATAAGAGCGCGTAGGGTTGTGGCAATACAAAAAGCCTACCTTGTCAGCACGAGAAAGCACGCATTTGAATCGCCTCCGCGAGTGACGCCCTTGGGTGCTCGCCATCGCGGAGACGGCTGGTTTATAGGGGAAATCTTGCGATAAGCCTTGAGGAAGTACATGAAAGCTGACGCGGCTTTGCGCCGCTTTTCCGTCCGCATTTAGATGCGCTGAGCATTAAGTCAAAGACTTTACAATTCTAGGGAGAACCAACGTGGCATTATGTAATCTCAAGGTCGAACGCAGCCTGCGAAGGGTGGCCGCGCTCGCACTCCTCGGTGTGGCATCCTCTTTCGCTCTCACTGGTACCGCCCTCGCGTTCGAGAGGGCCGTTGTCAGTGGCCCAGCTGCCGCAGCGCAGGCAGTGGAATTCAATATTTATCTGCCTCTTCGCAATCGGGAGGCAACCGACGCGTATCTCACCGAGCTCCACACGGCAGGTTCCCCGGCCTACCGTCAATGGCTGACACCGGCGCAGTTCGATGCACAGTTCGGCCCGGAAGCGAGCGCCGTGAGCGCAATGACGCGCGAGCTCGCAGCACATGGCCTGACGGTTACCGAGGTGCACGCACACAGCCTGCACGTGGTTGGCACCGTCGCGGCAGTGGAATCGGCCTTCGGTACGAAACTTGCGACGGCGCATTTCGCATCCGGTAAGCAGGTACTGACCGCGTCCTCAGGACTTAAGATGACGCCGAACCTTGAAGCCGCTGGCGCCGTCGTTGCGGGTTTCTCCGGAATGATCCGCACGGCCAACACAGCGCACCCGGCGCACACGAGCGGGCCAGCGAATCGCAACTCACCCACTGGGGGATATTGGTTCGACGACCTGAAGCAGGCGTATTCATATCCAAGCTACAAGAACCTGACGGGCAAGGGAGTCACGATCGGTATTTTGATGACTCCGGGTTTCAATCCCTCGGACATGAAGCTGTACTTCGGCCATGAGAAGCTCGCCGTGCCGAGCATTTCGACCTTCGAAGTCGAAGGCGGAGCCCCGTACAACGTCAACGAGGCGGCGGAAACGCATATCGACATCCAGCACTCGGGCGGCATGGCACCGAAAGCGAACATCATTCTCTACAACATGCCCGATCTCGATGACGATTCGATCCTGGCCGGTCTAACCGACATTGTTGAGAACAACGCGGTCGACGTCGTCAACATGTCCTTCGGCGAACCCGAAGCGTTTTATACGCCTGCCTATAACGACGGCGTGGATTACACGGGCATCATCGGCATCTACGACGACTTCTTCATGGAAGGCGATGCGCTCGGGATCACGATGGTGGCCGCCAGCGCGGACTGGGGCGCGTTGGATATCCCCCCTCCTGCATGTTTTAGCGCCGCCCCGCCTGTTCCCTGTGGCGCGATGCAAGTCGGTGTGGGCATACCCGCGGCGAGTCCGCATGTGACGGCGGTGGGCGGCACGAATCTCGTGACGACCTTCAACCCGAATGACCCGACGGATCTGAACTCCGCGTATGTCAGCGAGAATGCGAACTTCGATGCTCTCGAGGAGGACATCTTCTACGGCACGTCGGCCACGGGTGCAGTCTGGGGTTCGGGCGGCGGCATCAGCAGCTATTTCGCGAAGCCGTCCTACCAGAACCTCGTCTCCCAACAGTACCTGCCGGCGAGCGCGAAGAAATGGCGGACCATCCCGGACGTTTCCGTTGAAATGGGCGGCTGCCCATTCGGTGATCTTTACTACGCCCTCTACGGGGTGTGTCCGCCCGATCGCAGCTTCGACTTCACGGCGCTGGGCGGTCAATTGTTGGGATACGTCGGTACGAGTCTTGCCTCGCCCGACTTCGTTGGCCTCTTGGCGCTCAAGATTCAATCCGAAGGCGGCCGCCTCGGCAACGAGAACTACGACATCTATGCGCTCGCGGCTGCGCAGCAGAACGGCTCGGCGAATCAAGTCTTCCGTCAGGACATCCCCGGCAACAACGGCTTGTACAAGACCGCACCGGGCTACAACCTCGTGCTCGGCAACGGCAGTGTGATCGGCAACGACTTCGTTCGCGGACCGACGCTGCCGGCCGCAGGCATCCCGCAGACTCCCACCAATCCGTAGGAGCACAGATCCTGCCGCAGCGACTGCTGCGGCAGGATGACTCGGATTTGCCCGTGCGGCGGCCGTTAAGCGGCCGCCTGCCCGGTCAGGTGAAGATTGAACCGTACGATCGTGTACGGGACTACGCGGAGCGGCGCAGCGCGACGTTGCCGCTCGCCAAGCCGCCGCGCAGCACGTAGGCATCGAAGCCGCGCTCCACCATGATGTAGGCCGCGGCCGAGCTCCTGCGCCCGGTATCGCAGTACACGACGTAGGGCACACTGGAATCCAGCGCCGAGAGTTTCAGGCGGATGAAATACAGGGGAATGTTGAGCGAGTCCTCGATGCACAGATTCTGGTGCTCGCTCGGCAGGCGCACATCGAGCCATCTGCCGCCGCGGGTCACGATCTCGCGCGCCTCCTCGTAGTTGAGCCACTGCAGCAGCGGCTCATTCATGAGCTCGCGAAAATCATCCTTGTTGAGGCGCATGAGCATGCCGTCGGTCAGCATGGTGACGGTTGCGTTGCGTTTCGCCTCGGCGATCAGTGCCTCCTCGCCGAAGCTGTCGCCGATGCCGAGCTCGGCAAGCTTGATCCCCTCCTTGTTGAGCGGCGTTTCTCGCATGACGACGCATTTGCCGCTCACCAGCACATAGAAATAATCCCCCTCGTCCCCCTGCTTAATCACCACTTCGCCGGCACGATACGGCACGCGCTGCATGCGCATGAAGATCGCTTGAATATTGGCCGGCGGAATGCGGTGAAAAGCCTTCGTCTGCAGGAGCGTCGTCATCCAGTCGTCGCCGGTGCTCTGCACCTGCGCCTGCAGCTCAGTGACCTCGTAGCTGCCGGTCTGGTCCCAGGTGATGATGACATCGAGCAGCTCGGTGTCGATGGCAAGATAGCTGATCTCGTCGACGGCGCGCGCGCTCGCGCGCCGCGGCGTGCNNACGACCCAGATCGACTGCTTGTCGTTGTCACCTTCCTTGAAGAGCATCCGGCCGGCCATCATCGTGCGCACGCTCACCTTTTTGGCGAGCGCGGCGAGATTGTCCCTTTTCAAGCCATCCAGTGGCGCGAAGGTCTTCAGCAGCTGCGGGGTGACTTCGCGTTCATCAGCCATTTCAAGAAACCTGCCCGTCGGGCCTCATAGGTCCGCAAAATAATAGAGGACACGAACGCTACGAGTATAGGCTATGTCAACAGCGCCCAGCCCGCGTCCGGCCGAAAACGAGAACCATATCGCTGTGCAAGCGCTGCTAGGCGTTCCGTGATCGCGGTCACACCAACGCTACGGGCATAAGTGAGGGGCCCGCCGCGAAACGGCGCGAAGCCGGTGCCGAAGATCACAGCCGCGTCGATGAGGTCCGCATCTTCGACCACGCGCTCCCGCAGACACGCGACACACTCATTGACGAGCGCCAGGATCATCCGGTCGACGAGATCTACGGGCGCCGCGTCAGCGTGAGTCGCCGGCCTCACGGGCTTGCCGTCCTTCCAGACGTAGAAGCCCTCGCGCGTCTTCTTGCCCAGTTTCTGCGCCGCGACCCGCGCCTTAAGCTCACCCAGATCCGGCGCCGGACGGCCGAGCTCGGCAGCGATGATCTCGCCCACGTGACTGGCAACATCGAGCCCCACGACGTCAGTGAGCTCGATCGGCCCCATCGGCATGCCGAAGTCCACCGCCGCCGCGTCGATGACCGCGAACGGCACACCTTCCTGCGCGGCGAACATTGCCTCGTGCAGGTAGGGAATGAGCACGCGGTTCACCATGAATCCGGGCGCGCTGCGGCATGGCAGCGGCAGCTTATCGAGGCGGCGTGCAAACGCTGAGGCGGCCTGCGCCACCGCCGCGTCCGTCCCCGCCGCGCGCACGATCTCGATCAGCGGCATCTGCGCAACCGGGTTGAAGAAATGCAGCCCAACCAATCGCTCCGGCCGTGCGAGCCGGGCCGCGAGCGGCTCGAGCGTCAAGCTTGACGTGTTGGTGGCAAGCCAGGCGGTCGGCTGCATGCGCGGCTCGAGGCGTGCATAGAGCGCAAGCTTTGCGTCGAGATCCTCAAATATCGCCTCGATGACGACATCGGCCGCCGCGACGCCGGCGCCGGCCACGTCGGCCGTGAGCCGCGCCGCGGCCGCAGCGCGCTGCGCCGGGTCGCGAATGCGCTTATCGAAGAGCGCGCGCGCGCGCTCGAGGGCCGGTTGGACGTATTCGAGC
>PLIX01000189.1 GCA_003140135.1 Gammaproteobacteria bacterium | reverse complement strand
TACTCCTGCTCCTGATCGCCGCTCATGTTGGCAAACGGCAGCACGCAAATCGCGACGCGTGAAACGGCGGCGGCGGGTGCAGATGGCGTGCTGGCCGCTGATGCGCGCTGCCGCTTGATTACGCTGCCCAGGGAACGCAGCAGATCCTGGAACGGTGCGCTTGTGGGATCCTCACCCCACTTGTCGAGGTCGGTGGTTTGAATCGCCCGCACATCGATCGGCAGCCGTGCGTCTTCGAAGCGCACCGGAACCAGGATGCCGCGCTCCGCGGCATCGCGCGCCTCCCCGCGCACCCAGCGCGAGGCCACCGATGTCGGGGTCCACACAACGAGCACGGCACTGGCCGCTTGCAGTTCCGCGTCGATCTGGTCGTCGAACTGTTGCCCAGCCGCAATCTCCGGGTCCCACCAAACCGACCAGCCCTTCGCCTCGATCGCGGCCACGAGCGGCGCGACGCGCGCTCTGTCGCTGCGGGCGTAGGAAACGAAGATGTCGGCCATGCCTAATGGACCTCAATCAAGGGTGGCCACCGCAAGCCCACTGCGCACTAATTAGGTTAACTCGGCGCGGGCGAGTGGCGGGCCGAAATTATAAACCCCCGGCACACAAGATGTTGGCCGACGGGGGGCATCATCAGGCAAACCGGTTGTGCAAGGAATACCCGGCCGACCCAGCGCTCAGGGCGCCCCAGCAACGAGGTCCGTTGCGTTCATCTGTTTGAGGGCAGGGCCGCAGCATTCAGCGCGTGCGCCAAAGAAGTCCGAGGGCGACCATCATGAGCAAGGCAGTAGGCAACCAGGCGAGCACGATCGGATTTAACTGAAACACGATCGTGCCGCTTTCGATGAGCCGCTGCAGCAGGAAAAATATCATTCCCAGCATGAGTCCGACGAGCGTGCGTGCGCCGGCGCCGGCGGAGCGCAGCGATCCCAACACGAAGGGAATCGCGAGCAGCACCGCAAAGACGATCGCCACCGTGCGCGCCACGCGCGACCAGAAGGCAAACACGTAGGGGCGCGCGTCAAGCGCGTTCGCCTTGAAGTAGCTGATCAAACGCCACAGGGCCGAAACCTCCAGATCGCTCGGATCCACCACCGCGAGCCCGAGAAATCCCGCGCTCACACTCGAGTGCAGCACGCGCTCGCCGCCTGCGCTTGCGAGCACGCGCCCCGGCGTGAACTGCGATTCTGCATAGTCGGAGAGCAGCCAGGTGCGGTTCGAGCCGGCGGTTGCGCGCGCGGCATGCCCGATCTCGAGCAGTCGATGGTCCGGGGAGAGCTCAAAGACCTGCATGGCGCCGAAATGGCGGCCCAGGGATTGCCGGGTGACGTTCAGGATCAAATTGCCATCGCGCACCCAGGCCCCGCCGCCACTGCCAAAACTCATGTCGGTGAATTTGGCGAAGGCCTTGTGCTGCTTGGCCGCTTGCTGCAGCGGTGGCCCAAAGAACTCGCCCAACCCGACTTCGCACACGATGAGGACCAGTGCCGCCGCGAGCGCGGCTGCGGCCAAGCGTGCGACCGAGACGCCGGTCGCACGGATGACGGTCAATTCGCTGCCGCGCGCCAGAGACCCGAGACCGATGAGCGAGCCAATGAGAGCGGCGATCGGCAGCACCTCCCAGGCCTGCTGCGGCAGGCTCAGGAGCACGAACCAGAACGCGTCGAGCGCGCTGTAGTGACCGATACCGATATCGTCCTGCTCGCCAATGAAGGCGAAGAGCGCCCCCAACACGAGGAAAATGGCGAGCACGAGTGCGACCGAGCCTAGAATGCTGCGGATGATGTAGCGGTCGAGTATGGTCATGCGGGACTCTGGTTGCGCCACCGTGCGAGGCGGCCCGGAGCGTAGATCACCACCACCGCCAAGAGCACGACCGCTACGTGCGCCCACCACAGGCCAAGGACTTCCGGCAGCGTGCCGCGCGCGATCCAGACCTTGCCGGCCGACACCAGATTTGAATAGACGAGGTACACGAGCACGGCGAGCCAGACGCGTGCGAAGCGTCCCTGGCGCGGGCGCAGGTGGGCGAGCGGCACGGCGAGTAACGTCAGTACGATGCACATGACGGGCAACGCGATGCGCCAGTGAAGCTCGGCGCGCTCTGCCGGGTCGCTGCTTTGCAGCAACTCGCGCGTCGGCCGCGCCTCGAGCGTCGTCACCGCATCCGTGAGCTGCGGCACTTGCACCGGGATGACATGCTCGGCGAAGCGCACGATCCTGAATTCGGCGCTGCCGGGCACCCCTTCAAAACGCTCGCCGTTATAGAGCGTCAGCGTGTGGGTCGAGCCATCCGCCGCGAGCGCGTGGCGGGCACGGTCGGCCACGGCCACCTGCACGCGACCATCGTATTCGCGTTCGACGAACACGTGCGACAGCGAGCCGTCCGGGTTGAGCCCCTCGGCGTACACAACGGCCCCGCCGCTGCCGCCGAAGGTGCGAAAGTGTCCCGGCGAGATGGGCGCGAATTGCCCGGCGCGCAGTGCCGCACCCCTGAGCGACAGGGAACGCTCCACCGCTTGCGGACCAAGATCGAGCGTCAGCCACGCGAGTATGGCCGTGACGCACACCGCGAGCAGCGTCACAGGCCAGTAGAGGCGCGCCGTGCCGACGCCGCACGCCAGAGCCGCCGTCATCTCGCTGTCGTGGTAGAGCCGACCGAACGCCAGCACCACGCCCAGGAGCAGGCCGATCGGCATGAGAATGCTCACATCCTGCAGCGCGCCCAAGCCGATGAGCTCGAGCACCACCTGCTGCGGATACTGGAATTCCGCCGCGCGCGCGAGCACGCGGGCCATTTGATTCGTAAGCAGGATGATGAGCAGGACGCCGGTCACAACCAGCCAGCTCGCCAGGACCTCCTTCAGAACATATCGGCCGAGAATCCGCCCCAAAGTGGGTGCCCTGCCGCTCAACCCATGCCCGGCATAACGGCGGGCGACTCTTGGGTTAAACTCGGGTGCAGCGGATCCGCCGTGCGTTTATGCATGAGTGGACAAGAATGGGGAGCAGCAAAGGGAATTCAGGCTTCCTAAGGTAAATCAGACGGGGCCGGGTCTCAATAGTTCGTGCGCGGCCAAAAGCTAAAGTCATTGCGGGGTTGAATTCAATGCATTTCGATATTTGGACGACCGGAATCGCGACAGTGCCTGTGGAATGCCTGATTCTCGGCGTGTTCGAGGAGGGCGAGCTCACCGAGGAGGCGCGCGCGGTGGACGCAGCCTCAGGCGGACGCATTGGCGCGCTGCTGGCGCGCGGCGATCTCTCCGGCAAGATCGGCGAGACCTTGCTGGTGACGGATCTAACCGGCACCAAGGCCACGCGGGCCCTCTTGACCGGCCTTGGGCCTAAAAAGAACTTCGCGCGCCGGGCCTGGCGGCGAGCCTTGAGCGCGGCACTCACGGCGGTCGCGCGCACGCGTATTGCAAGCGTTGCGCTCGCCGTGACGCGCCCCGGAGCGAAGGAGCTCGATGACTACTATCTCGGCCGGGCAGCCGCAGAGCTCACGGGCGCCACGCTCTACCAGGTGAACGATCTTAAAACGGGCAAGAAGCCCAAGGCCGCCGCCCTCGACACCGTACTCGCCGGGCCCGTGCGCCGCGCGGGCGCCGCCGCGGCGCGGCGCGGGCTCGCGCACGGCAGCGCGGTTGCGTACGCCATGCGCGTGCAGCGCGATATGGCGAATCTGCCGTCAAATGTGTGCACCCCGAGCTACATCGCCGAGCAGGCGCGGGCGATCGCGAAGGGCGTTCCGACGCTTAAGGTGCAGGTCCTGGATCATGCCGCTCTCAAGCGCGAGAAGATGGGCTGCTTCCTCGCCGTCACGCAAGGCAGCGAGGAGCCTGCGAAGTTCATCATCATGGAACATCGCCACTCCAAGTCCGCAGCGACGGTGGTCCTCGTCGGCAAGGGCATCACTTTCGATACCGGAGGCATCTCGCTCAAGGACCCGGGCGCGATGGACGAGATGAAATACGACATGAGCGGCGCTGCCGCCGTGATCGCAGCCGTCGGCCTCGCCGCGGAACTGCGCCTGCGGCTCAATGTCGTCGGCCTGGTCGCATCCTGCGAAAACATGCCGAGCGGCAAGGCCATCAAGCCCGGCGACATCGTCACGAGCGCGTCCGGCCAGACGGTTGAGATCCTGAACACCGACGCCGAAGGCCGCCTCATCCTGTGCGACGCCCTGCACTACGCACGCCGCTACAAACCCGCCGCCGTCATCGACATTGCGACCCTGACGGGCGCCTGCGTCATTGCGCTCGGCGCGCATCACACCGGCGTCATGAGCAACGATGATGCGCTCGCGCGCGAGATCATCAGCGCCGGCCTGCGCGCCGACGATCGCGCCTGGCAGCTGCCCGTCACCGAGGAATACGCCGAGCAGCTTAAGAGTAATTTCGCGGATTTTGCCAATATTGGCGGCCGCGAAGCCGGCGCGATCACGGCTGCCGCGTACCTTGCGAAGTTCACGCAGGGCATGAAGTGGGCGCACCTCGACATCGCCGGCACGGCCTACGTGGGCGGTGCACATAAGGGCAGCACCGGGCGGCCCTCGCCGCTGCTGGCGGATTTCCTGATCCACCGCGCCGGGCGGTAATGCAAAAAGTCTACGCGCCGCCCGATATCGAGCGGCGGATCTACGCACACTGGGAATCGCACGGCTGGTTTGCGCCGCGTAACACCGGTGGGGCGCCCTACTGCATCGTCATTCCGCCGCCGAACGTGACGGGTACGCTGCACATGGGGCACGCCTTCCAGCACACGCTGATGGATGTGCTGACGCGCTATCACCGCATGCGCGGCGAGCGGACCCTGTGGCAGCCCGGCACCGATCATGCGGGCATCGCGACGCAAATGGTGGTGGAGCGCCAGCTCGAAGCGGAAGGCACCAATCGCCTGAGCCTCGGGCGCGAGGCCTTCGTGGTACGCGTGTGGAAGTGGAAGGCACATTCCGGCGGCACCATCGGCGCGCAGATGCGCAGGCTCGGCTCCTCGGTCGATTGGTCGCGCGAGCGCTTCACGATGGATGCGGATCTGTCTCGCGCCGTCACCGAGGTGTTCGTGAAATTGCACGACGAGGGCCTCATCTATCGCGGCAAGCGGCTCGTCAACTGGGATCCTGTGCTGCTGACGGCGCTGTCGGACCTCGAGGTGCAAAGCGAGGAGGAGGACGGCCAGCTGTGGCATCTACGCTATCCCTTCGAGGACGGCTCGGGCTACATCGTGGTCGCAACCACGCGCCCNNCTGCCGCTCGCGGGGCGCGCCATTCCGCTGATCGCCGATGCGTACGTCGATGCCGCGTTCGGCTCCGGGTGCGTCAAGATCACGCCCGCGCACGACTTCAACGACTACGAGATCGGACTGCGCCACAACCTGCCGCAGATCAACATTTTCACGCCCGCCGCGGCACTCAACGACAACGTGCCGCCGCGCTTTCGCGGGCTCGACCGCTTCGTCGCGCGCGAGCGCATCGTCGCGGAACTTGCGGCGGCGGGCCTCCTGGAACGCATCGAGAAGCATCGGCTGATGATTCCACGCGGCGACCGAAGCGGCGCCATCCTCGAGCCCTACCTTACCGATCAGTGGTACGTGAAGATCGCGCCGCTCGCCGCGCCGGCGATCAGCGCTGTCGAGAGCGGGCGCACTCAGTTCGTGCCGGAGAACTGGGCCAAGACGTATTTCGAGTGGATGCGCAACATCAAAGACTGGTGCGTGAGCCGGCAGCTATGGTGGGGGCACCGCATTCCGGCGTGGTATGACGCGGCGGGAAAAAGCTACGTCGGCAGGAGCGAGGGGGAGGTGCGCGCCAAGCATCGTCTTGCGGCAACACTACCGTTGCGCCAGGATCCGGACGTTCTCGATACCTGGTTTTCCTCGGCGCTTTGGCCCTTTTCGACGCTGGGCTGGCCCGACAGGACCCCGGAGCTTGAGCAGTTCTATCCGACCAACGTCCTCGTCACCGGCTTCGACATCATCTTCTTCTGGGTCGCGCGCATGCTGATGCTCGGCCTGAAGTTCATGGGCGACGTGCCGTTTCGCGACGTCTATATCACGGGCTTGGTGCGCGACGAGCACGGCGAGAAGATGTCGAAATCCAAGGGCAATGTCATCGACCCGCTCGACATCATCGACGGCATTGATCTGGAGTCGCTCGTCGCCAAGCGCACGCGCGGGCTCATGCAGCCGCAGCTCGCGCCCGGGATTGAAAGAGCGACGCGTAAGGCCTACCCCGATGGCATAGCCGCCCACGGTACCGACGCGCTGCGCTTCACCTTCGCGGCGCTCGCCTCCGCGAATCGCGACATCCGCTTTGACCTGCAGCGCGTCGCCGGCTACCGCAATTTCTGCAACAAACTCTGGAACGCCGCGCGCTTCGTCACGCTCATGGTGCCGGGCGCCGAGAGCGCGGGCGCCGCGGAAGTTGAGCTCTCGATTGCCGACCGCTGGATCCGCGCGCGCTTCGGCCGGCGCCTCGCCGAAGTGCACACGGCGCTCGCCAACTATCGCTTCGACTTTGCAGCCGCTGCGCTCTACGAATTCACCTGGGATGAGTTCTGCTCCTGGTACGTGGAGTTGACGAAGCCTGCGCTGCAGTCAGACAGCACGTCAGCGGCCGCGAAGTCCGGGACACGGCAGACGCTGGCGCAGATGCTCGAGGCGCTGCAGCGCGCACTGCATCCGCTGATGCCGTTCATCACTGAAGAGATCTGGCAGAAGACCGCGGCGCTTGCCGGCCGCGGCGGCCCGACCATCATGCTCGAGCCGTATCCGCTCGCTGCTGACTATCCTGCCGATCCGCAGGCGGAGGCCGAAATCGCGTGGCTGCAAAGCTTCATTCTCGCCGTGCGCCAGATTCGCGGCGAGATGGACATCAATCCGGCGAAACGCATTCCCGTGCTGGTGAAAGAGCCCTCCGCGGGGGATCGGGCCAGCATCGAGCGGCACCGCACCTCTCTGGAGCGCCTCGCCGGCATCGAAAGAATAGCCGTGCTCGAGCCCGGCGTCGCCGCGCCGCAGGCCGCGACCGCCATGGTAGGGGAGCTCACGATTCTCGTGCCGATGGCGAATCTTATTGATGCGGCCGCCGAGTCGGAGCGTCTGGGCAAACGTTTGGCGAAGACGCGCCAGGACCTGGACAAGACGCGCGCGCAGCTGGGTAATGAGAAGTTCGTGGGCAACGCACCCGCGGCGATCGTCGGCGCGCTGCGCGAACGCGCCGCGGAGCTCGAGCGCACCGCGACCGGGCTTGAAGCGCAGCTCCTGCGAGTGCGCGCGCTGCAGAGCCCGTGATGGAGCCCGATCGAGCCGCACTGCAGCGTGGTCTTGCGGCACTTGGCACTGTCATTCTCGGCAAGAGCACGCAGGTGCGCCTGTGTCTCGCCTGTCTTCTCGCGCGCGGACACCTCCTGATCGAGGATGTGCCGGGCGTCGGCAAGACTACCCTCGCACATGCGCTCGCACACGTGCTGGGGCTTGCGTGGCAGCGCGTGCAGTTCACGAGCGATCTGCTGCCGGCCGACGTCATCGGCGTGTCCGTGTTTGAGCGCACCCGGCAGCTCTTCGAATTTCGCAAGGGCCCCATCTTCACCCAGCTCCTGCTTGCCGACGAGATCAACCGCGCAAGTCCACGCACGCAGAGCGCGCTCCTGGAAGCGATGGAAGAGCGCCAGGTGAGCGCGGATCTCACCACTTATTCTCTGCCCGACCCCTTCTTTGTCGTCGCGACGCAAAACCCGCACGATGAGGTCGGGACCTTCGCGCTGCCTGAGTCGCAGCTCGATCGCTTCCTCATGTGTGTGACCCTGGGGTATCCCGACGCCGACCACGAGCGCGAGCTGCTAAAAAGCGGCGCGCGGCGCGAGCTTCTGCCCCAGATCGCCCCCGCACTCAATTCCGTGGCGCTGCTGCGCATTCAAGCGGCAGTGCGCGCCGTGCACGTCGCCGATGCGCTGCTCGATTACACCCTCGCCCTGATCGCGCGCACGCGCGCGCGTGCGGACTTGAAGCTCGGCCTTTCCCCACGCGCAGGACAAGGGCTCATCCGCGCATCTCAAGCCTGGGCCTATATGCAAAACCGCGCGGCGGTGATGCCGGAGGATGTGCAGGCGGTGCTGCCCGCAGTGGTCGCACACCGCCTCGAGCGGCGCGAGGGGCTCGATATGCGCGCGGGCAGCGCTCTCACCGACGAGATCCTCAAAGCGGTCCCGGTGCCGTTGTAGAGACAGCCTTGAAGCGCTTCCTCCGCGCACGCATCGCCAGCTGGGCAAGACGGCGCCAGGGCGCGGATGTCCTGCCCGTCACGATGCACTATCGCCGCATCTACATCCTGCCGACGCGCGCCGGCTGGGGCTTCGCGTTCCTGTTGTTCTGCATGTTCGTCGCCGGTCTCAACTACAGCAACAGTACCGCCCTGTTCCTCACGTTTTGGCTCGCCGGCTTCGTGCTGGTCGGGTTGCACCGCTGCCATCGCAATCTCCTGGGGATCGCCCTGCAGGGCGCGACCGCAGTGCCTACTTTCGCCGGCGGCGCGGGCGAGCTTGAACTCACCCTCGAAAATCCCGCACCGCTGATGCGCCTGCGCATCGAGGCGGACCTGCCGGGCGTGGCGCCGAGTGTGACCGACATCGCCCCCAGATGCGCGGCGCGCCTTAGCCTTGCGCTACCCACGACCGTGCGCGGCCGGTTGCTGATTGACGGTCTGCGTCTGACGACGGCGCTGCCTTTTGGTCTCTTTCGTGCGTGGACTTGGGTCTATCTGCCGCTTGAGCTCATCGTGTATCCACGAGCGCGCGGCTTCTTTCCGCTGCCGACTGTGGCCGGCGTGACCCCGGGCGCGAAGACCCGCGGCGGCTCGGGTGGGGATGAGTGGCTCGGGCTGCGCGCCTTTCGCGATGGCGACTCCCCGCACCAAGTTGCCTGGAAGGCGTACGCGCGCGGCGCACCGCTGCTCGTCAAGGAGTATTGCGCAGCGGCGGCGCCGGAACGGTATTTCGATTTCGAGCGCTTGCCGAATCTCGACACCGAACGACGGCTTGAGCAGCTGGCCGCCTGGATCGTCGATGCTGAAAACCGCGGCGAGCGCTACGCGCTCACGCTGCCCGGCGGCAAGCTGGCGCTGGATCGCGGCGCACAGCATCGGCATCGGTGCCTGAGCGCCCTCGCCCTGCATGGACTCGCGCCTGCGCGCCGTGCCGCCGCCATTGCACGCTGAGCGCGAGCCGTTGCGACCGATGCTGTGGACCATCGCAGCCTTCGTTGCGGGTGCGCTCTTGAACGTGGACCGCATACCTCTATGGGCGACGGCGGTGCTCATCGCCTGCGCGGCGTGGCAGTTGAGCGTAGCGGCTCACAAACTCCCCGCGCTCCCCAAACCCGCGCAACTCATCCTCACGTTCGTGCTCGTGACTTGCGTGGTCGCGACCTTCCATACCTTGAACGGACTTCCCGCGGGCACCGTGCTCCTCGTCGTCATGGGCTCGATCAAGCTCCTCGAGACGCGCGGCCGACGTGACCGCTACATCGTGATCGGCGCGGCCCTCTTTCTGCTGCTCGCAGCGTGCCTCGACCGGCAGGCGCTCGCGCGATTGCCGCTCTATCTGGGCGACGCGCTCCTGTGCTGTACCGCGCTCCTCGTCTCGGCCTATGGTGGCGCGGGCCTCGAGATTCGCGTCGCAGCCAAACTTGCCGCGCGCAGCTTGCTGCTCGCCCTGCCGCTCGCGCTCGTCTTCTTCCTGTTCTTCCCGCGCCTGCCGGGGGGCTTCTGGGCGTTACCCGCGAACGATGATGCCATCACGGGGCTTGGCGAGAGCATGAGTCCCGGCAGCATCTCGCAGCTCACCGCTTCGTACGATCCGGCCTTTCGCGTGCGTTTCGCAGGCGCGATCCCCCCGCCGCAGGAGCGCTACTGGCGGGGACCTGTGCTGCACGATTTCGACGGCTACACCTGGCGCCGCGGCGTGGTCGAGGCCTACCGCCAGCCGGCCTTGCGCTATCTGGGCGAGCCGTTTCGCTACTCCGTCACCCTGGTGCCCGATGCCAATCGCTGGTGGTTCACTCTCGACACCGTGGTCGGCTCGCCCGACAAACATGTGTTCTTCAGCTACGACTACGACCTCATCGCACGCGAGCCCGTCACGCAGCTGACGACCTACGATGCGCTGTCCTATACGCACACGGAGTCCTCGGAGCCGTTGTCAAATTTTGCGCGCAAGATCGAGAGCGCGCTGCCGCCCAACCGCAATCCGCGCACGCGCGAGCTCGCCGCGCGGCTGCGCGAGCGCGCAGCTGCGGATCCCGACTTCGTGCGCGCGGTCATCGACTTCTTTCGCACCGGCGGCTTTCAGTACTCCCTCACCCCGCCGATGCTCGACCTTGATTCCGTGGATGACTTTCTATTTCACACGCGCGAGGGATTCTGCGGTCACTACGCCTCCGCCTTCGTCGCATTGATGCGTGCGGGCGGCGTACCCGCCCGCGTCGTGACGGGGTACCAGGGCGGCGAATGGAATCCCATCGGCGGCTACTTCCTCATCCGCCAATCAGATGCCCACGCCTGGGCGGAAATTTGGATCGAAGGACGCGGCTGGCGGCGCGTCGATCCCACGGCCATCGTCGCGCCTGAGCGCCTGAGCCGCGGCATTCTCGATATCCTGCCGAACGCCGTCTCGGGCAGAACGCGGCTGCTGTATACGACGCCCCTCCTTGTGCATCTCCTGCAGGGTTGGGACGCTCTCAACACCGCGTGGAACGAGCGCATCGTGAAGTTCGACGTCAACATGCAGCTGGGAATCCTCGAGCGGCTGGGCGTGCGCTCGGCTGACTGGACGGCGCTGGTCGCGGCTCTGGCCAGCGGGCTCATCGGCTGGCTTGCATGGATCGCCTGGCACATTGGACGCTCGGCAGGCCCGCGGCCGGCGGACCGCCTGGCGCGCGCCTATGCGCGCCTGTGCAGGAAGCTCGCACGCGCGGGCATCGCCCGCGACGCTCATGAGGGTCCGCTCGACTACGCGGCGCGGATCGTCCGGCGCCGGCCGGATCTTGCGCCACGCGCGCAGCCGCTCCTCGCACGCTACGCGCATTTGCGCTACGGCCCCGTGGGCGGCGAGGTCGCCGCGGCGGCGACCGCCGCCTTCGAGCGCATGGTGCTGCGCTTGCACGTGGCACGCCGGCCGCGCAGCACGCCACTACGGCGCAGCAAGTCCCTCTGAAGAGCGCTCCTATCCGGCGGCGCATTTATCCGCGTCGGACCCGGATTAGCTTGCTCCGGCCCATGATTTGCGCAGTACAATAGCCCGCATTAGACAGCCGAGAAAATGAACGAGGAGGGTCGCAACGTGTTCACAAAAATTGGCGCCTTTGTATTGGTGCTTTCCTTTGCAGTAGTCGGCAGTGCGCAGACCGGTGGCAATGCGCCCGCCAGCGCCGACACTACGCAGGCGCCCGCGGCGGCGTCGGGCAAAGCTGCTCCCGGGATGAACAGCAACGGTGAAGTCATCGATGCCTCAAAGGTCGAAGCCGGCCACGGCCAGAAGGTCAAGGGTATCAATGACTTCGAGGGCGAGATCACGGGAATACCCGCAGCAGACAGCAAGTTCGCGCAGCTGCAAATCGGCATGGGCATGAAGCAAGTGACCGATATTGCCGGACCGCCCACTGATCAGGGCGCGTACATCACCGGCAAGGCATTTATTCCCTTCTATTTTGGCAGTGATCGGCACCGCTTTGAACTGGTCTATAAAGGTGAGGGCCGGTTGATCTTTGCGGGCGGCTCCTTAGGCAATTTCAGTGGCGGCAATCTGATCTGGATCATTCACTGCGCAACGGAGCCGGGTTATCGCTGAAAGCGCGCACCACGCGCTGCATTGGGCCTCGGAGTGCGCTCACCGCATTGCGATCGGGGAATTTGGATCCTGAGCGCCGTCACGACGGCAGGCGCAGTCACTATTCGGCCGATCAGGTGGCCTGATATTCGCGCGTCAGCGAAAAAGTAAGCTCTGGCCAGCGTTCAACTGTCAGTTCCAGATTGACGCGCGACGGCGCAAGGTACACGAGCGCCCCCGTGTGGTCGATCGCGAGATGGTCGTGCGCCTTCACGCGAAATTCCTCGAGCTTGCGCGCGTCGTCCGCGCTGATCCAGCGCGCGGTATGGACATTGATCGTGTCAAACACGCACTGCACGCCGTATTCATCCTGCAGGCGAAACGCCACGACCTCGAACTGCAGCGGGCCGACGGCGCCCAAAATGAGCTCGTTGTTGCGCACCGGCTTAAAGAGCTGCGTCGCCCCCTCCTCGCACAATTGCACCAGGCCCTTGGCGAGCGCCTTCATGCGCAGCGGATCCTTCAGCACCGCGCGGCGGAAGATTTCCGGCGCGAAATTGGGAATGCCGGTGAAGCTTAAGGGCTCACCTTCCGACAGCGTATCGCCCACCCGCAGCACGCCATGATTGGGAATGCCGATGATGTCGCCGGGCCAAGCCTCGTCCACCGTCTCGCGCTCACTGGCAAAGATGAGGATGGGGTTGTGCACCCCGATGGTCTTACCAGTGCCGGACTGTTTCAGCTTCATGTTGCGCTTGAACTCGCCGGACGCCAGCCGCAGGAACGCCACCCGGTCGCGGTGGTTGGGATCCATGTTGGCCTGGATTTTGAAAAT
>PLIX01000222.1 GCA_003140135.1 Gammaproteobacteria bacterium | reverse complement strand
TCGCGCTGAGCGATCCGCCGCGTGCCGACTCCGCTGCCCTGATCAGCGAATTACGGACAATGGGGGTGCGCACGGTCATGCTGACCGGCGACGCGCCGACGACCGCCGGCATCGTGGCGCATGCCGTCGGGATCGAGGGCGCGGTGGAGCCGCCGAGCGCGGATTACTCCGCGATCCCGGACAACGCCGCCGTGTTCGCCGGGATCATGCCGGAGGACAAATTCCACATCGTTCAGGCGCTGCAGTCGCGCGGCCACACGGGTGGGATGTGCGGCGATGGCGCGAACGATGCGCCCGCGTTGCGTCAGGCGCAGATAGGGATCGCGGTCTTCACCGCCACCGACGTCGCGAAATCCGCCGCCGGCATCGTGCTTACCGAGCCCGGACTGGGCGGCATCGTCGCCGCGGTGCACGAGGGCCGGGTGACGTTCCAACGCATCCTGACCTACACGCTGAACTCCATCACCAAGAAAATTGTGCAAGTGCTTTTTCTGGCTGTAGGACTGGTCATGACCGGTCATGCAATTCTGACACCCCTCCTGATGGTGCTCATCATGGTCACAGGGGATTTCCTCGGCATGTCCATGACAACGGACAATGTGCGCCCATCGGCGCGGCCCAACACCTGGCAAATCGGCAATCTCACGATTGCGGGCATTGTCATGGGGATTGGCGAGTTGCTGTATTGCACGGCTGTTCTGCTCTTCGGGGCCTACTGGATGGGGTTCGGCATAGCAGCCCTTAGAACGCTCGCCTTTGTTGTCATCGTATTCGGCAATCAAGCGACGACCTACACCAATCGCGAACGCCGGCGACTCTGGTCCTCGCGCCCGAGCATCTGGGTCATCGTGTCATCCGTCGGCGATCTCTTGATTGCCTCCGTCTTGGCCATAGCAGGAATCGCCATGACGGCACTCCCCGTCGCCATGGTGGCAGGCGCGCTGGTCGCGGCAGTGGTCTTTGCGGTGCTCATGGATTTCATCAAGGTCCCGCTTTTCCGGCGCCTGCGGATTAGCTAACGAGCGCGTTGCGCGCTCACTCAGGCTGCAGAATGCGGCAGGAGCGTCCAGGTGTGGCGCGCAATTTCCTCATCCTCCTGCGCAGGCAGGACGCGAACCGCAGCATGGGATGCCAATCTGCTGACGGCATTTGGCTTATTGGGGTTACGCATATCCTCGAGGCTGACGCCCATCCACGACAATCCGCTGCAGATCGTCGCCCGAACTTCGGCGTCGTTCTCGCCTATTCCGCCAGTGAAGACAAGCATGTCGACTCCTTCAAGCACTGCGGCCATGGCGGCGATCTGCTTGCGCACGGAATAGCAGAACATTTGAATGGCAAGCCGCGCATCGGCGCTTGCCGCAGCCGCCGCATGCAGGCGCCGCATGTCGGCGTCGACGCCGGAAATTCCGAGAAGCCCCGAGTGCCGGTCGACGAGCTCCTCGAGCGTGGCTGCGTTGAGCTTCTTTTGCCGCAGCAGATAGATCAGCGCGCCCGGGTCAAGATCGCCGGTGCGCGTGCCCATGATCACGCCGCCCGTGGGCGTCAATCCCATGCTGGTGTCGATTGATCGGCCCGCTTTGACGGCGGTGACGCTCGCGCCGTTGCCCAGGTGAGCAATGACAAGCCGATCGGGAAGGTCACCCGCAAGCTGGCGCACGATCGATTCGCATGAAAGTCCGTGGAATCCATAGCGCCGGATGCCTTCGCTCTGTAATTCCTTAGGAAGCGGCAGCACACGTGCTACCGGTGGCAATGCCGCGTGAAAGCTCGTATCAAAGCACACGACCTGCGGAAGCCCAGGAAAATGCTCCGTTGCGTCGCGGATGACCGCGAGCGCCGGCGGAATATGCAGCGGCGCGAATGCAGCGGCCGATTCGAGTTCGCCTAGGACGGCAGCATCGATCAGGCAATGCTGCAGCAGCTTCTGTCCTCCGTGTACGATACGATGGCCGACCGCGTCGGGCGGCGGCATCTGGCGGTCCGCGAGCATTTTTCCTATGCGAATGATCGCATCCGACGGCGTGGGAAGGGCTACCTTCTCAGAGCGAAATGTCTTGTTGCGAGATTCCCCTGCTTCGAACCTGCCGTTTTGGGAACCGATTGATGCAGCGTCGCCCGAGATCAGCATTTGGGCGCCTGAGGCCCCAACACGGTAGAAACCGAATTTGAGCGAGGAGGATCCGCTGTTGAGCGCGAGGACATGCACCTGTGCTGACTTCATCCGGCGCTCGATTTACGGCACTATTGATCAACGCACTGTAACCAGAGCCCCTGGCGCGATCAAGAAGCCATGCTGCAACCGGGCCGAAACGTCACAAGCGCGGGCCCGCGTGATCACCGACGAGCTGCACAGGCCTTGCAGGTCGCGCACGAATCGAAAAATCGGTCAGCGCTGGCGGACGCGCAGTTTGCGAGATTGGCAGGCCGCAAATATGTGCGACCGAAGTGTCGGCCCGATATCCTAATTTGTGCTCTGTAGAACCACCTGCGCAGTCACTTCATACCCTGTCGTTGGCAGTGTTCCACTGTAGGCCCTGGTGATGGTCCGTTGCACCGAAAACGTCGTATCCACGTCGCGCCAATTGAACGCCGTTTGTGTAATCGTAGTGCCGTCGGCATTGGTCCACACGTCCGTGCTTTGCAATTTCACGGCGGTGTAGTTACCCGCGGGAACAGTCACGCTCTCGACGTCTACAACCGCGCCGGTTTGCGTGTGACTGACCGGACCCGACGTGCCGCAAGTCACCGTGTATTGAGTAGTCCAAGTCCCGTCGACGGTAACCGGGTACGCCGGACCAGGTCCATACGGACTATAGGTGCAAGTCTCCAGCGTTCCGCTCGCATTCGTGTAGGAGTACGACGTGTCGCGTCCCTGAGCGTTGACATCTATCGTCTCGGTCGGAATTGAGTAACTCGTGCCGTCGACGACGCTCGGCGCGCCGGTCGTGTCTTCCTCCATAACCACATACGAGCCATCCGAGTTGACGGTCGTCACGGTATCGCTGTACGTCTCCTTGATGGTGTTGTCGGAATTATCGATGATGGTTTGCGNNTTCCATTGCAAGCCGTCATGAGTACCGTCAATGCCGTTGCTGCGGCGACATTCGAGAATTTCATCGGCTTCCTCCCGTAGTGGCGCATTACCCGACGAACTAACGCGGGAGCAGATGCGTGGTTGACGCGACACCCATTTTCCCCATGGACAGAAACGGCGGCGCCCCGGCGATTCCAGCAACGAACTCCGCCACTGTAGCGGTCGGGGTTCAAGTCTCCTGATAGAACCGCTGCCCATGGGCGCGCCCCCAGCAATCTACTCGTCCGCACAGACGACGCCAAGCAACGCGGGCTAACGCCTCAAGGAAAAGCAAATTCCACGGCGACCTTTGCAGGGCTGCGCCCGGCCCATAAGTGCGGCATCACGATCGATCGGATTGCCAAGGGAACCGCGACTGGACGAACTACGTTTAGACTAGCTCTTCCTGGGAACTAAAATTGCAGGGTATGCATGGCAGTATCCCGAAAATTGTCCCGCTACCGCGCCAAGCGCGATTTTGCTCGGAGCGCGGAGCCGAGCGGAACTCAGCCGACGCCGCGCTCGGCCCGTCTGCGCTTTGTCATCCAGAAGCATGCGGCGCGGCGCCTGCATTACGACCTGCGCCTCGAGTTGGGAGGCGTATTCAAATCGTGGGCGGTGACCAAGGGGCCATCCCTCGATCCTGCAGACAAACGCCTGGCAGTGGAGGTGGAAGATCACCCCCTCGACTATGGCGACTTCGAAGGAACGATTCCGCAGGGCGAGTACGGCGGTGGCACCGTCCAATTGTGGGATCGGGGGTATTGGCAGCCGATCGGCGCGGCGCCGCAGCGCGCGCTCGCCGCGGGCGACTTCAAGTTCGAACTCGAAGGAGAACGGCTGCACGGCAGCTGGGTACTCGTTCGCATGCGCGGCGATCGCTACGGCGGCAAGCGTACCAATTGGCTCCTCATCAAGCATCGCGACGCGTATGCCCGGCCCGGCGACCACGACGCGCTCCTCGCAGAAGACCGTTCCGTCGCCTCCGGGCGTCCGATGGCCAAGATCACCGCCGGCAAGGGACGGACGCCTAGACCCTTCATGCTCGCAAAAAAGACCCGCGCATCGCCCGCCGCCGTGTGGGATTCGAAGCCGCGCAGCAATGGCTCTAAAGGATCGGTCGCGCCTCTTCGCTTCGTTGTGCCGCAGCTATGTCGGCTTGTCGATCGAGTGCCTGAGGGCGCCAGATGGATTCATGAGATAAAATTTGACGGCTACCGCATGCAGCTGCACGTCACCCATGGCGCGGCGACGCTATTGACCCGCAAAGGCCTCGACTGGAGCGGCAAGTTTCCAACGCTCATTGCTGAGGGCGCGCAGCTGCCGGATTGCGTGATCGACGGCGAGGTCGTGGCGTTTAACGGCCATGGAGCCATGAGCTTCGGCGCGCTGCAGAACGCGATCTCTGAGGGCGATACAAGGCAGGTGGTCTACTATGTGTTCGACCTGCTCTTTGCCGCGGGCTCGGACCTGCGCAAGCAACCGCTGTCCGCTCGCAAGGAACGGCTCAAAAAGCTCCTCAAGAATCACGGCGGTGCGAAGGGTGCTATTCGCTACGTTGATCACTTCGAAGGCCAGGGGGACGCCGTGCTCAAATCCGCTTGCCAGATGGGACTTGAAGGCATCGTGTCCAAGACGGTTGACGCACCGTACGCCTCTGGGCGCAAGGATACGTGGACCAAAACGAAGTGCCGCGCGGGCCAGGAAGTCGTGATCGGCGGCTGGGTGCAGGAAAGCGGCCAGCTGCGCTCGCTGCTCGTCGGCGTGCGCCGCGGCGCTGACCTGCACTATGTCGGGCGCGTCGGGACCGGGTTCGGTCGCGAGACCGTGAAACAGGTGCTGCCGCGGCTGCGCGCCGTCGAGAGCCGCAACAGTCCCTTCAGCGGCGAGGGCGCTCCGCCGAGGCAACCCGATATCCATTGGGCGCGGCCGGAGCTGGTCGCGGAAATCGAGTTCGCCGGCTGGACGGACGGCGGGAATGTCCGGCAAGCGGCCTTCAAGGGGCTGCGCGAGGACAAGCCGGCGGAAGATGTCCACACCGAGACGCCATTGCCCGCCGAGCGTGTTGAGAAGCGCGCGCGCGCGGCAAAGAGTGCCACCACGGGAAGCGTCGTGATGGGCGTCACAATCTCCCATCCGGACAAAGTGCTCTGGCCGAAGACACCGAAGCAGCCGGCGGTGAGCAAGATCGACCTTGCGCGATACCTGGAGGCTGTCGGTTCGTGGATGATCGGACACCTCAAAGGCCGTCCATGCTCCATCGTGCGTGCACCGGATGGCATC
Source organism: Gammaproteobacteria bacterium (assembly GCA_003140135.1). Taxonomy (GTDB): domain Bacteria; phylum Pseudomonadota; class Gammaproteobacteria; order Steroidobacterales; family Steroidobacteraceae; genus PALSA-1196. The sequence continues at coordinate 10,494 of PLIX01000222.1, read as the reverse complement.
AACGGCGAAAAATTCTTTCAGCGGCACGCCATGCGCGGAACTTCGCACTTGCTTAAGCTCGTTAAAGTCACCGGCGACCGTCAGCCCTATCTGCAGATCGATCAGCCGGAAGGGCTGATCGCCGTGGCGCAGATCGCCGCGCTGGAGCTGCATCCCTGGAATTGCCGACCCGACCAACCCGAAGTACCCGGGCGGCTGGTTTTCGATCTGGACCCGGCGCCCGATGTGAAGTTCGGCAGGGTCGTCGCCGCGGCGCTCGAGCTGCGCGAGCGTCTCGAGGGCATCGGCCTCATTGCCTTCTGCAAGACCACCGGCGGAAAAGGTCTCCACGTCGTGACGCCGCTTGCGAAGCCCGGGCGGCGCGCGCTCGGCTGGGCGGATGCAAAGGCGTTCGCGCAAGCCGTATGCGTGCAGATGAACGACGACAGTCCCACGCGCTACATCACCAAAATGACCAAGGCCGCCAGGACCGGCCGCATCTTCCTTGATTATCTGCGCAACGACCGTACCGCGACTGCGGTCGCGCCGCTGTCATCACGCGCTCGCGAGGGCGCGCCGGTATCCATGCCTGTGCCATGGACACAGGTACGTGCGGGTCTCGATCCAAAGCGCTTTACCGTTACAACCGCTCCGCCGCTCTTGGCCCGTACTACCGGCTGGCAGGACTACGACAGGTCCGAGCGCTCATTGGAAGACGCCATCCGGCGCCTGACGAGGCGCAAATAAGCTTTGGAACACGCCCGCATGCGGGCACAGTGCGTGCTACTCTTTTGCGCATGGCACGGGCTATTTGGAAAGGCGCTGTTTCCTTTGGGTTAGTGTACATTCCCGTGGAAATGTACTCCGCTGCGCGCAGCAGCACCCTCGAACTGAATCTCCTCGACAAGCGCGATTTTGCTCCGGTCGGCTACCAGCGTGTCAACAAACGCACGGGCAAGGTGGTCGAGTGGGGCGACATCGTCAAGGGCTTTGAATACAAGAAGGGCGAGTATGTCGCTCTGTCTGACGAGGATTTTCGTCAAGCGAACGTGAAAGCCTCGCAGACCATCGAGATCACGAGCTTTGCGAGCAGCGCAGACATCGCGCCGGAGTACTACGAAAACCCGTATTACCTCGTCCCGACGAAGGGTGGCGAGAAAGGTTACGCGCTGTTGCGCGAGACCCTGCTGCGCACCGGCAAGGTGGCCGTGGGGAGCATCGTCATGCGCGGCAGGCAGCACTTTGGCGTCATTGGCGCGGATAAGCGCGTGCTGCTATTCAATACTCTGCGCTTTGCTGCAGAACTGCGCGCGCTCGGCGACTTGGATTTGGCGGCGCCTACCTCGAAAGCCGCAAGCATATCGCCCAAAGAAGTGGCGATGGCGGAGAAGCTCATTGAAGAGATGAGCGCGCCATGGAAGCCCGACGAATATCACGATACCTACAGAGAGGACCTGATGCGGCGCATCAAGGAGAAGGTCCGTAAACGCCAAACGCACGTCCTCACACCGAAAGACAAGACGCCGAAGGCAGGCGAAAAGAGCGCGCAGGTTATCGATTTGATGGCCGTATTAAAGAAAAGTCTCGAGTCGCGCCGTGGCGGCTCAAGAGCGCAGCCGCACCACCCCCGTCGGGCGGTGCGGCAGCAGCGCTCGTAAAATAACGCACGACTGAACTTGCGCGCCGGCCGGCGCGCGCCGCGCAAGCGGATCCGTCAGCGCAACGGCCGCCCCCTGCACTGGGAACTCAACCCGGCGGTCTCGCCTCGCCGCTTGTGCTGATGTCCTTGGCGCCTGCCTGCTCGAGGATTTCTTTGGCTTGTGCCCGGGATTTCCCATCTTCGGTGTGTACCGAGATCAGGATATTACCGGCCCGCACCTTGCCCTCATACTGCTTAGCTTCGGATTCAGGGATGCCAAGGCCGATTAGTCCTCCGATGATTCCACCAGCGGCGCCACCGACCGCCGCACCGCTGAGCGCCGCCATCATAGGACCGGCCGCGACGAACGGACCTATGCCGGGTATGGCCAGCGCGCCCATACCCGCCAGAAGCCCTAACGCACCACCGACCCCGAGGCCCGCTACGCCGCCGGCGGTGGCGCCCTCTGGCGCCTTGGTATTCTTTTCGTGTGCAAAGTCCCGCGTTCCTTGCTTGTCGGGAAACAACACCGAAATGTCTGAGTCTAGAAATCCGCTGGATTGCAGCCTTTCGATGATCGCATTCGCCTGAGCTGCGGTGTTGGCAATGCCGTAGACAGCGTGTTTCATTTTTTAACTTTTGAGAACGATCTAACAGTCACGCTGAGCATTTGTCGCCGTCAGCGAACTTGTGTAACTTGTGGGGATTCTGCTGCGCGCCGCGACCACGGCCAATAGCCGCGCTGCGCAAACTCAAGTCGGACCTGTCCTACTTTTGAGCGCGCGCGGTCACGCCGCCGCGCGCAGGTACGTATCAGGCTCGCCGCCGCAGATACGCTGCATTGCCCGCCCAAAGGGGCCACTGCGCTACTGGCCAAAGAGTAGCTTGCAGGGCATGAAGCTTGCTACTTGCGCTGGCGTTCGACACTGCTGGAGATGGGCGATGAAGAAGGATCCACAGAGCGACCCCGGAATGCGCAAGCTTGCCAATCTTATCGACGAGGCTCCGATCGCCATGCTGACCACGGAGGAGCCGGACGGATCCCTGCGTAGCCGCCCACTTGCCACCTTGCAGATGGATTCTCAAGGCAATCTGTGGTTCTTCACCGCGCTTTCATCGGGAAAAGTCGGCGAAATTGACCAGCACCGGAAAGTGAATTTGAGCTACGTCAATACCAACAAACAAAGTTTCGTGTCCGTGTGCGGCAGCGCACGGCTCTTTCGGGATCGCACCAAGATGCACGAATTATGGACGCCCTGGATTAAGCCGTGGTTTCCCGACGGGCTGGCCGACCCTGACCTGGCTCTGCTTGAGGTCACGATTAGCGAGGCGGAGTATTGGGATTCTCCGGCTGGTCGGGCTGGGCGCCTCTTCGGGCTTGCAAAGGTCCTGAGCGGGAGTACGGAGCAGCTGGGCGAGCACGGCACAGTTCACCCAGCCGACGCTGCGCCAACAGCATAGGGGAAGCGAACCGCGCGGTGGCCCGCCCCTGGGTGTGCAGGGTTACGCGCAGAGCTTCTTGGCGCGGCGCAAGTCGTTTACAAAAGCGCGATATTCGCGCGCTTTCTCGGCATCATCCCGCAGCCGCAGCAGGTCGAAGGGTGGATCGTCACGAATGTCAACGCTGCGCTGTGCGTGGCGGGAGGATGCATGCTGGTGTCTGAGCGACGCGCCGCAGGCATGATTTGCGCCTCCGCAGCGTAATGCACGACGAGGGGCCGCTACTTCATCGCGCGGGATTCACCCTGCCCCACAGGGTCACTTATTCGCATCGGCATTATATCTTATGGGAAACTCGCCTAACCGACTTGAGGAGCCCATGGACAACACACCTCACCTTCTGGTGCATGATCGGCGCGACAATGTTGGCGTCGTTGTCGTTGAAAATCTTGCTGCCGGCGCGAGCATGTTGTGCGTCGTGACCGAGGACAATAGTGAGTTCCGGTGTAATCTCAAACAGGACGTGCCGATTGGGCATAAAGTCGCGCTTCGGGACCTTAAACCCGGCGAGACCGTCATTAAGTACGGTCAAGACATCGGTCGAGTCGTCGCAGCAGTTCGCAAAGGAGAGCACGTGCACGTTCACAACTTGAAGACCAAGCGTTGGTAAGTCATGAGCTCTGCTACGCGCACCATCTGGGCTTATAGGCGCGAAAACGGCCGCATCGGCGTGCGCAATCATGTCGCCATTTTGCCGCTGGACGACATTTCCAACGCGGCCTGCGAAGCCGTAGCCGCTCATATCCAAGGCACGAGCGCCCTGCCGCATGCCTACGGCCGGCTGCAGTTCGGCGCCGACCTCGATCTGCACTTCCGTACCATGATCGGCACCGGAGCCAACCCCAATGTCGCCGCCTGCATCATCATCGGCATCGAGCCGCTGTGGACGCAACGAGTCGTCGACGGCATTGCCGCGACGGGAAAGCCGGTGACCGGATTTTCAATTGAGGGCAACGGCGACATCGCGACGGTGGCGGCCGCCTCGCGCAAGGCCAAGGAATTCGTGCACTGGGCGTCGGCGAAAGTGCGCGAGGAATGCGCATTGACGTCCTTGTGGGTCGCTGCCAAATGTGGCGAAAGCGACACGACGACCGGCTTAGCATCCTGCCCGGCCGTCGGAAACGTGTATGACAAGCTTATTCCGCACGGGCTCTATGGCTGCTTCGGCGAGACGTCGGAATTGACCGGTGCAGAGCACCTCGCCGCCGCTCGCGCGGTCTCACCCGAGATCGCACAGAAGTTCATGAACACCTGGTCCGCCTATCAGAAGGATGTGATCGAGGCGCATAAGACGTCGGATCTGTCGGACAGCCAGCCGACCAAGGGCAATATTGCCGGCGGCCTGACCACGATCGAAGAGAAGGCACTCGGCAACCTTGAGAAGATCGGCAAGAAGATCAGCTTTATTGACGTGTTGACTCCTGCGGAAGCCCCCGCGCGCGGCCCGGGACTTTACTTCATGGATACCTCTTCGGCGGCGGCGGAATGCTGTACGCTGCAGGCGGCTGCAGGCTATGTAATCCACGTGTTTCCGACGGGACAAGGCAATGTCATCGGCAATCCGATCATGCCGGTGCTGAAGGTCAGCGGTAATCCGCGCACCGTGAGGCTCATGAGCGAGCATATCGATGTCGATGTTTCCGGAATAATACGCCGCGAAATGACAGTCGACGGGGCAGGCGATGCTCTGATTGACGCCATCGTGCATACGGCCAATGGTCGCCTCACGGCGGCCGAAGTCCTTGGGCATCGTGAATTCGTGATGACCAAGCTTTATCGCAGCGCCTAGGCGGCGCGCACATATTACAGCGCGACGGGAATCGAGCCAGCAGGCGACTCCGCAACTTGTTCTGACGGCGCACCTTCCCACTTTGCGACGATAACGGCCGCCACGGAATTTCCGATCACATTGGTGCCGCTGCGGCCCATGTCGAGCAGGTGATCCACGGCCAGTATCAGCAGCAGACCCGCTTCGGGCAATTTAAAATATGCCAAGGTCGAGGCGATGACGACCAACGAAGCGCGCGGCACGCCCGCAATACCCTTGGAAGTCACCAACAACACCAGCAGCATCGTCACCTGCTGGACGAGCGCCAGATGAATTCCATACGCCTGGGCAATGAATAACACCGCGAACGTGCAATACATCATCGAGCCATCGAGATTGAAGGAATAGCCGAGAGGCAAAACGAACGACACGATCCGCCGAGGAATTCCGAAGTTATCCAGGCGCTCAAGGAGGAGCGGGTACGCCGCCTCGGAGCTTGCAGTGGAAAAGGCGAGCAGCGTCGGTTCCCTAACTGCACGGATGAGGCCGAGCGCTCGTCGCGGGCCGATCGCCAACGCCGCGGCGCCCATCAATATCGCCCACAGGACCACGAGCGATGAGTAGAAACCGCCAATGAACTTCGCGTATGCGAGCAGTATTCCTGCCCCCTGTGTCGTAACGGTGGCGGCAATCGATGCGAAGACGGCAAAGGGAGCGCACGCGATGACATAGCCGGTGATTTTCAACATGATGGCTGCCAGCTGCTCGATGACCGCGAGCACCGTCGCAGTGCGCCCGCCCAATGCCACCATTGCCATGCCCGTGAGCACTGAAAAAACGACGATCTGCAATATCTCATTTCTTGCCATGGCATCGACGATTGATGTCGGCACAAGATGAGTCATGAAGTCCTTGAGCGTAAGGGTTGAGGTGTCAACGAGCCCCGTGCTTTGAGTAGCGACGTGCAGGCCGAGGCCAACGCCGGGGTTCAGCAGCTGCACAAGAATCAAGCCGACGATGAGCGATGTGATCGAAGCGCCGAGAAACCAAACCAGAGTCTTCAGGCCGATGCGACCGATCGCGGCCGTATCTCTCATGTGGCCAATGCCGCTTACGAGCGTCGCAAATATGAGTGGCGCAATGATCATCTTGATCAGGCGCAGAAAGACATCGGCGATAATGGAGAAATCGCCAGCGACCGCCGCTGCAATGGCAGGATCGGGCAAGAACTCATGGAGTACGAAGCCCACCAGGACGCCGAGGAGAAGCGCACCTAGGACAAGGTAAGTAAAGCGACGGTTCACAGCATAACCTGATGCGAGTGACGGGCGGCGCCGACGGCGGGCATGCCTCGCCGATGGTACACGTGCGCGGGCGCCTGAGGATAATCTCGAGAATATTGATCTGGATATCTCGCCCGCCGACTTCTATCGCGCTTCGCCGGCGCCCTGTACGCCCTTCCTCGTGTAGCCGCCGTAGTCGCACATGTGGACGAGGCCGCGCGTGCGGCCTCGTGGGGGAGAGATAGATGCGGACGGTCAACACATGATTGGATCCGGATCTACGGTGCACAGCATGCGCGCGCCCGAGGGACCTGCCAATTCCTCGGTGACGCATCGTGTAGTCAGACCTTTCCTACGCGGCGCACGTTTTGCGGCCCGGGGATCATCCCAAGTGCCGACGGCCACGTTGCGGGTCAAGCATTTGTACCGCCCCGCCCTACACCCCGGATGGCTCGCGGCGCCCCCCGATGCGCGCGCGCACGCGAAACCCCAAGCGCGAATCGCCGCTCGAGATCAGTGTTTACCTGGCAACGTCTTGCGATCGCACCGCGCGCTGCATGCGCTCAGCGAGATCGTCAAGCTGCGCACTGCTCGCAGCCAGAACAGCAATACTGCCGTGAGTGCTGGGTACGATGACACCGGACAATCCGTCTTCGTGAAAGCTCTGGCGGTGCTCGACGGTTTCATTGCGCAAGATCAACACGGTCGCGAGACTGTGCGCAGTCCGGACCACTAAATGTGGTACATAGTGCCCGCGAAACCAGCAGCTGCGCGCGTACACAACGCTGTACGGGGTCGCATCGAGAATCAGCCCGCTCTTGCTTAGAACTTCCGCAAGCGCGGCTTCTGACACGGCATCTGTGCCAGACCAGCTTTGCGGTTCAGCCACAACGTGTGCGACCACTTCGTGGGCGAGAGTATTGTCGGTTCGCAGCGCCCATACTACGAGCGTTGCCAAGAGCGCCACCGCTAAGCTGGCGGCGAGCGCCCATCGGGGCTGTGCCATGATTCGTCGACGCCTACGGGCTATGTCGGGTGGCTCCTCGAGTGCGCGACGAATATTCGCTTCGAGTGCGACCATTTCCAGCTGAAACTCGGCGCAGGCGTGGCAGTCCCGCAGATGCCCCGCAAGCTCGCCCGATGTCGCCCAAGGCTCAGCCCCGATCAGCCGGCGCGCATCCTGGCAGATCACGACGGCTCCTCGGTGCCCGACCCGTCCGGAGCAGGTGTCAACCCATAGAGCGTACGCAACTTGTTACGCGCGCGAAACAACCGCGTCAGTACGGCCGACGCTGACAGACTCAACTCGCGCGCGATCTCATCGACTGAAAACCCTCCAAGGACTTGCATGATCAGCGGCTCGCGATACTCAATCGGGAGCTGCAGAATGGCGCTGCGCAGCGCATCCACATCACCCTCATCCCGGCTCAAGAAAGCGCCGCCTTCATGCTCGAGTGCATCGTTCAAGCTAACAAGCTCCAACCGTTTGCGCTCGTATAGCCGCGCATGTTCTCGCCTCACGATCGTCAACAGCCACGCGCGTGAGCAGGCCGGATCCTTCAATGCTTCACGCGAGCGCCACGCCCGCAACAAGGACTCCTGGACAACATCTTCCGCGAGCGCCCGGTCACGCGTCAGCCATAGGGCAAAACGCAGCAGATCGGGCCGCATCGACTCGAACAACCGCGTGATTCGGATGTCCGCGTCGGCGCCAGTGGTCGACACGCCGATGGAGGAGACCGGACTTTCGGACGGGTAATTGCGCATGGGCGCTCGTTAGAGACCGTAGGCCGCGGCCATCCGGGCGGTCCAGCCACAATGCCGCCCATCTGTGTTAGACACAAGTCCTCGCAAGCGTTGCAGATAGGCTGCAGTTATTTGCGCACAGCCGCCCGGACGCAAATGAGCAATAAAACGCCCAACCTGCCGGTCTAGCACCCAAGTCTGCCAAGCACAAAACCATGCCGCGGCGACCGCGATTCGCGCATCCGCCCGGCCCAGCGTCATCATACGGGGAGTGTCCATGCGTCTACTCGTCCAATGGCTCGTCGAGGGGCCGCAGCGCATAGCAAGTCATTTAGCTTGGCTTGCTCCGCTCTTCGCCCGAATTACCGTCGGTTGGGTCTTTTTGTGGAGTGGCTGGGGTAAGCTTAACAGCCTGCCGCAAGTGACCGAGAACTTCGTCGGTTGGGGCATACCGAACGCCCATGTTCTTGCACCATTCGTTTCGGGAGTCGAGTTCTTCGGCGGCCTTTTGTTGCTGGTGGGACTCTTAAGTCGCATTTCCGCCGGCGCGCTGGGTATAACGATGATCGTCGCGATCCGGTCTGCAAAGTGGGCTGACGTCGATTCCCTCGAAACACTGCTGGGGTTCGACGAGTTTGAATACTTGGCGCTATTCTTGTGGATCGCAATCGCGGGTCCGGGTGTCTTGTCGATCGATCACGTTCTGCAGCGAATTTTCGGACGCACCGATTCCGGAAATACTGCACTGTCGTAGCGGTGCCGAATGAACGGGTTGATGAAGGTCGCACGACTACCGCGCTGCTCATCGGTAACAATCGAGGTCGTCGGCGAATGTCACCGGCCCCGGATAGACGCGGGCGATAACAGCCAACGTCTCGGACTCACGTCCCAACGTGCGCAGCATGCGATGCGAGAGCACGACCTGCCTGACCCCTGCAGACTGGGCGATGCGGCCGATCACGGACGGCGGCATATGCAGCTGCCGTGCTGACCCGGTTTCCCCTTCAGGGATTGCATTGTGCGCTACGAATAAATCTGCGTTCTTTGCGAGTAGCTCAAGATTACCATTGTCGCCGTTGCCATCGCCGGAAAACACGATGCTCTTGCCGCCCACGTTGACTCGCCAGCCGAGCGCTGGAACCCCGCCATGCACCACGCGAGTCGCATTCGCTGTAATGCCTTCGGCACGAAAGAGCGTGCGTACTTCGTGTTCGCGCAGCGGAACATCGTGCGCGTGCAACACATAGCCGCCGTCCTTGCCGGTCAGGAAGTCTCCAAGATAGCGGAAGGCGCCATGACTGCGGTCGAAGAGCTCCGCCACAAACTCCCGGGTCGACGGAAAGTCCGCATTTCCAGTCGGTCCGTAGACCGGCAACTCCCGGTCACGCTGCTCGAAGTAGGACGACTTGATGAGAGCGGCAAAGTCAGTGCTGTGATCGATGTGCAAGTGAGTAAACAAAATTGCATCCAGCTGCGCCACGTGCGCGCCCGACTCGCCAAAGCGCAGAGCACTGCCGCCGCCGCTATCGACAAGAATCCGTGCCCGACCGTCCTGCCATATCAGATAGCTGCTGGATGCCCGCTTGTCTTCAAGTTCCGGGCCGCCCGAACCGAGCACCTGCAGCTCCACGCCTTGTCCGGCACACGGGCCGGCGGCCGCGCCAAGCGGTGTCAATGCGCTCACCGCCAGCAAAACGATGAGGGCCGCCGCAGAAAATGACAGACACGCGTGTTGCGCTTCGGTCGCGCCCAGGCGGGAGAGGAAAATCGGCTCTTTGTGCATGGGGATTCCGACAATTCCAGCTTGGGCCCATTGGGCAGATATCAGGGTCGGTCAAGGAAATCAAGGCTGCGCCGGCGTGTCCCGGGATGTGCTCGGCCTGCTGCAGCTACACGCGTTTGGCAGACTCGCGTTCTTCGACTGCGGAGGAATGTGGCTCTCCCTGGCGCAGGAAGCGCCAAAGCCGCGCGCGGAGTCCATACTCCATCTGCTGCCTGCCGACATCAGGGCTGCACACAATGAGCTCACAGCGCGGGGAATCGACTTCACCTGCGCGTCGCACATCGTCCACAAGGACCCGGGCTTACGCGCAATATGGTGGCGTTTTTGCAAGGCCCCGGCGGACGGCCGCCGGCAATCAGGGCGAAAGTCCAGCCGGAAATGCGGGCGCGCAGCGTGCAGCTGCGCGCCATTGGCGTAGATGCGAGCTCGAGCGGGTCGCGCTCGAGGACCTAGCCGATAATAGCCTTCAGGCGCTGCGTTCTGGACTTATCCGTGATCTCAGCTACGCGCCGCAGCAGCGCGTGGGCATCCTTCACCGGCAGAGCCTTGCTCAGGAGAAACCCCTGCGCGTCATGGCAATCGTGCTCCTGCAGGAACATCAGCTGCGGGAAATTCTCGACACCCTCCGCCGTCACGGCGACGCGTAAGGATCGCGACATCGCGATAATGGCCGCTGCAATCGCGCGGTCATCACTGCCATCATTGATGCTGGTCACGAATGAGCGATCGATCTTAAGGCGATCCACTGCGAAGTGCCGCAAACGACCGAAGCTCGAATACCCGGTACCGAAATCAT
>PLIX01000267.1 GCA_003140135.1 Gammaproteobacteria bacterium | reverse complement strand
CGGAATCCGCCGGCGCGCGGCCCGAGGCCGAGGCGGCGGAATCCGCCGGCGCGCGGCCCGACGTGGTCGGTTCGATCGCAGAGGTTACCGCCGAAATTACACTACTCGGGATGCCGAACGATGCTGGGCAGGGAACCCGGTTCGTTAGGGTAGACCGCATGCGCTTGCGGGCTGCCGGGTTCGTGCCTGACGAGAGCCAGGAGCGCCGCTTCGCCGATCAGTACCGTCGGATTAAGCGACCGATCCTTATGCAGGTGCAAATGCTGACGGCGGCGAACGCGCCCGGCGCACGCTTTGTGATGATGGCTAGCGCGCTCCCCGGAGATGGCAAGACATTCACCAGCATCAATCTTGCGCTGAGTATTGCACGCGAGCGGGATGTCTCGGTGTTGATCATGGACGCGGATGTTGCCAAGCCGCACATCAGTCGCATTTTTGGGATCGATCAGGAACCGGGCCTGCTGGATGCGCTCGCGGACGATGAACTGGATGTCGAGTCGTTGGTGCTGCCTACCGACGTGGAAGGACTGAGCCTGTTGTCGGCCGGACGCCACAATGAGGCCGCGACCGAGCTTCTGGCGAGCGCCCGCATGGCTCAAGTGCTCGCGCGTTTGATCGCGCGCGATCCGCGCCGCATCGTGCTCCTGGATTCCCCGCCGTTGCTGTTATCGAGCGAATCGCGGGCACTGGTACCGTTCGCGGGTCAGGTCGTCCTCGTCGTGCGTGCTGGAGGGACTCCGAAGCAGGCGGTGCAGGAGGCCATCGGCTACATCGGCGAAGGTAAGCCTCTGGGGCTGATTCTTAACCAAAGCCTGTTGGCGCTTTCCGAGGGCTATTACGGATACGGTAGCTATGGCGATGCCAATCCCCCTGCCAGCTAAGGGCCGCGCAGATGATGTGGCGCCTTTACGTTGTCGTGCTGATCGGTTGTCTTGGGCCGATCGATCTATACGCCGCTGATGCGAGCGACCAAGCCCCGGATCTGACTGAGCAGGTTCCGCTGCCGGACTTGAATCGACCCGCCGACCTGCGCAATCAACCCAACGAGATAGCCGGCCGGATCGCCGCGGGAGTCATTGAAACCGACAACGTCGAGCGCACGGCGACCGATACCATGAGCGACACCATAGAAGAGGTGTCGGCCGATGTGGCAATCCACGAGCAAACCCGTCGCCTCGATGCGGACGTGCTCTCCAATCTGCAGTACCTAAGTTACGCCCACCATACGTATTCAAACGAGGTGGTTGGCAACTTCATCGGCAGCGGCACATTCGCGATCCTGCCGAAAGAGTTCGAATGGGTGGTGGAGGACAACTTTGGTCAGCAGCAGCTCGACCCCACGACGACTATCACGCCCCTCAATCTTGAGAACATCAACTACTTCTCCACCGGACCCAATCTGCTGCTACCGCTCACCTCCCTGGTGCACGCGCAGGTGTCGGTGCGCTTTTCAAACGTCTACTATCAGACGAGCGACCTGAATAACAACCGCGGCGATGCGTCGGTCGCGCTGGTGCGCTCGTTGTCGGCGACAAGCAATGTCTCGCTCAACGTCGCTGCAGAGCGGGTCCTTTATCAGGACAGCGCCGCCAATCCGGACTATACGACCGAGGAGGCGTACCTGCGCTATGACGCTCAGGGGGCGCGTTCCAAACTGGCCGCGGATCTGGGTTACGATGAAGTATCCGGATTAAGTTCGACCGGTGCGGGTGCGCTCGTGCACCTCGACGCCACGCGCGTGCTGTCGGCGTCATCGCATCTTGACCTCTCTGTCGGACAGGATATATCCGACAACAGCAATCTCTTGCGTCAGCTGCAGAATCTAAACGGCTTGGCGGTCACCGCTGCGTATTTGCAGCGCGCGAACGACCCCTTCATCAACCGCTATGCCCGGCTTGCATGGCAGTTCGACCAAAATCGAACGGCTTTCAATATCGATGTGGCACGCTATGAAGAGCGCCATCTTGAGGATTTTGGCCTGAACCAGAACCGCACGCAGGCGGATGCCACCTTGCGGCGCAATCTGGCGCCCGCCCTGACCCTTTCGCTGGGCGCGACCTACGCAAGATCGGACTACCTTGCCTCGGCGGACAATTATCACGAGGTGCTCGCGACGGCGGCGCTTGATTGGCGATTCGGCAGGCACCTGGATGTGCGGGCGGAGTACGACCGCTTCGACCAGCGTGCGGAGGTCACGACCAATGAGTACCGGGAGAATCGAATTGGCCTCACAGTCGGCTGGCAGGTGGACAGCCTGCGCTCGCCGGGGGTGCTTGAGCGCAACGGCACGAGCTTCCCGGGTCTGTGAAATGGCTGCAGCGATCATCGGCTGAATTGCGAGTGTCGCTGATTGCATTTTATGACCGTCTTGCGCCCTTGGCCTTAGTACCCGTCCGCTGCCGTGTGCACGTGAAACGCACGGAGTCCTGCGATGGCCATTGAACCTGCACTAGCGCCGGACATGATCACGCGCGGTATGGCCATCCGTGCGCCTAAAAAACCGCCGCCGTCGGCTGCGTACAACATCTGGCTCGCGATTTTTCTTGCAGTACTCGTGGGCAAAGCCGCCGAGTGGGTCCCTGGGATGACGGGGTTGCCCCTCGTAAAAATCACGTTCATCCTTACCGCCCTGTTCGCGTATCGCGCCCGCCGTGCGTTCGTCCCGGTGCGAGTCAGCTCGCTGCGCATCGCACGCCCCGCTCTTGCGTTCCTGACCCTTTCGATCATCAGTGTCTTTTTTTCTATCTACAAGTCACTCAGTCTCGGTGCTGCCCAGGTTTCCATCATCTATCTGCTCTCTTTCATCGTGTTGATCAAAATCACGCAGACCCAGCGAGACGTTGAGCGGCTGCTGATCGCGCTTGCCATAGCGGGCGTTTCGCTTTCGCTTGGGCTGTTGCTTTCCTACAGCGGCGGGCGCGCGCACATCAATAGCAGCTTCGATCCAAACGATATCGCTTACGAGCTTGACACTCTTCTACCACTCGTATTAGCGCTGCGCGGCGGCCGCTCGGGGCTGCCTAGATTGCTGCTTAATCTAGCGGCGCTCGCGATGATTTTGGCAATACTGCTCACGGGCTCGAGGGGCGGCGCTCTGGGACTGAGCGTCGTTTTGCTTGCCATCACCGCGTTTCCTTTGGACTCCTCAAGGACGGGCGAGCTTAAGCAATTCGCGGCGACAGGGATGTTGGTAAGGTGGGGTCTTGTTGCAGTCATGGGAATCGTCGTGTGGGGGCACCTACCGGCCGAATCTCAAGAGCGGCTAAAGACGCTGCTGGATTTGCAGCATGACTACAACGCTGACCCGACTCTCAACGCCAGTCGCACAGTATTGTGGCGCCGCGATGTAATCTCGGGGCTTGAGAGGCCCATTGGGTATGGAATGGGAACTGCGCCCGTAGTCGACGGCAGAAACGGCGGTCAATACCGCACGGCCCATAACAGTATGGTGCAAGCGTTTGTCGAACTCGGTGCGCTTGGGTTGTGGCTTTATCTTGCGACCTATTATGTGACCTGGAAAGAGCTCGGTCGTATCGCTGCCGCGCGGCGCCAAAAAGTGCCGGACAAGGACAGCACGCAAGTGGCTCTATACGCGCGCGCCTTTCGTATTTCCCTCGCGTGCAACTTGGCTGCCGGGTTCTTTCTCTCGCAGGCGTACTCAGCGTCGCTGTGGATGAGCGTGGCGCTGTGCGCTGCCTTCGTCAGAATTGCATCTCAAAAAATTCCGCCGACGGCACCTGTGGCGACTTAGATCCGAGATCAGTGATGGCACAGGTACCGTTGCGCTCCCCGCAGGGTGGGGATCACATGGACAGCGCAATGCACGGCCTGCGCTGGATTGGCACCGCACGGGTCTTTGCGCAGCTCGTGACCTGGGGTCTCACCGCATTTACCGTGCGGCTGTTGGAACCGCGTGACTATGGAATCGTGGCCACGTCCGGGCTTTTTACAGTCCTCGCCGGTTTGTTGCTGGATGGGGGACTGAGCGTTGTTCTAATCACGCGCCGCGAGACTTCCGCGCGCGTGGAGGGCGCAGCGGTTACGGCGGTGCTGTTGTTCTCGATCTTTCTGGCCGCACTCATTGTCGCTATCGCACCCGCAGGCGGCGCCTTCTTTCACAGTACCGCCGTGGTGAATGTTCTGCGGATATCGGCACTGCAGCTGCCACTGACGGCGTTGACCGTCGTGCCCTCGGCGCTGCTGGCGAAGCAGATGAAGTTCCGCGAAATGGCTGTCGCCCAGTCGCTCGCGAGCGTCATTCAGGGCATCGCAACCTTGAGCATGGCGTACGCCGGCGCGGCGTACTGGTCGCTCATCTGGGGCACATTGCTTGGGATCAGCGTTCGCGGCGCTGTCATGTGGGCGAGCCTGCAGTCCAAGCCGGTGCCAAACTTTGACATCCGCGCCCTGCGCCCGTTCTGGCTGAGCGGCAGCCAGATGGTCGGCCAACGCGTGGTGTGGTTCGTGACCGCGGACTTCGACACGTTCCTGCTCGGGCGATTGGGCGGGCCGATCGTGCTGGGAGCGTATTCTCTGGCAAAAACGCTTTCGCACTCGATGCTCGACCAGCTCTCCGGCATTGTCAGCCAGGTATCCATGCCCGCCTTTGCCGCCAAGGCCGACAATATCGACGCCCAGATCAGTGGACTGATGCTGGTCATTTCGGCCGCCTCAACCCTGGTCTTTCCGCTCTTCTGGCTGATGGGCGTCATCTCCCAGGTCGCTTTTCCTCTGGTCTTCGGTACGCGCTGGGCTAGCCTCGTGGTGCCGTTCATGGCATTCACCTGCATCTTGCCGCTGCGCAGCGTGTACGCATTGCTCGACTCGGCGATCGTAGGCACCGGCCGCGTGTCCACGACCTTCAGAAACATGCTGACGTGGTCGGCCATCATGATTCCGCTCATGCTGTTTGTGGGCTATCTGAGCGTGCGGATCGGCGGCAACGTCCTCGCCAATGCGATAGCTCTGACGTGGGTGGGTGGCTTTCCCGTGGTCTTCTGGTTTGCGACGCGCCGTATCGCAAGCGCCTTCAAGACGGAGGTGCAACTGTTACTGCGACCGATCCTGCGTCCGGCGCTGTGTGCGGCAGCAAGCTGCCTGCTGGTTGAGTGCGCGCACCTGGGACTCAGCCGTTACCTGTATCCCGTCGCGCAATTGACGATCGAAATCCTGATCGGTGGCGCGTGTTACTGGGTGCTGATGCGTCAGTATGGGCGCGCCCAATACGATGAGGCGCTCGGACTGACCCGGCGCCTGCTTAGGCGTTGAGGCCGGCATGCGCGTACTTTGGGCATCACACTTCATTCCCTACCCGCCAAAGTCCGGTATGCACCTGCGCAGCTATCATCTGCTGCGCGGCGTTGCCGCGCGCCACGACGTTGACCTGGTGGCGTTCGTGCAGGAGTCCTGGTTGCGGATCTTCTATCCCTCGCGCGAGGAGGGTCTGCGGGATTGCGCGCAGGAACTGGGTCGAATATGCCGCTCGGTGCGGTTTCATGCCATCGATAACCTCGAGCGCCCCGGAGGAAGATGGCGTACCGCGCTTGAGGGCCTGGTGTGCCCAACGTGTTACACGATTCGGTGCCTGCAGAGCCCCGCGGCGCGCCGCATCTTCAAAGAGATTGCCTCGCGCGAGTCATTCTCCCTCGCGCACTTCGACACGATTGGGCTCGCACCATTTCGCACGCTCTTCCCCAATACTCCCGCCACGCTCGGACACCACAACATCGAGTCGCACATGCTGCTGCGCCGCGCCGGCAGCGAACCGCACGCGCTCAAGCGCATGTACTTCTGGCAGGAAGCCAGGCGCGTGCAAAGATATGAGGCGGCAGTGGCTAACAATTTTGCCGCGCACATCACGTGCTCGGATCTCGACGGCGAGCGGCTGCGCGCGATTGCGCCGCACGCCCATGCCGTCACCATTGCAAACGGCGTCGACGTTGAGTACTTCCATGCCGCGCGGAACGAGGCGGCGATACCGTCACTGATCTTTGTCGGCAGCTTGAATTGGTACCCGAATGTCGACGCCGTGCAGTTTCTGCTGCGGGAGATATGGCCATTGGCAAAGGAGATGGTCCCCGAACTGCGGCTCGACATCGTGGGCTCGGCGCCGCCGCCGCACATTGTTGAGCTGGCCGCCGCCCTCGATGATGTGAAAGTGCACGGATTCGTCGATGACGTGCGGCCACTCATGAATGCGGCAAATCTATATATCTGTCCGATTCGCGATGGAGGCGGAACCAAGCTCAAAATTCTCGATGCTTTCGCCATGCAGCAATGTGTGATTGCTCATCCGATCGCCTGCGAGGGCATCGATGCGGTGCCGGGCCGGCATGTCCGGATCGCCGAGTCCGCCGCCGCGTTCGCGGCTGCCATCACCGAGCTATTGCAGCGCCCGAGCGAGCGTGCGCAGATGGGCCGTGCGGCGCGTGAGCTCGTCGTGGAGCGCTACTCGGTTTCTGACATAGGCCGACGGCTGTGCGAGGTATTTGAGTCGGTTGCGGCGCCACGCTGATCAGCGATTTCCATCTGACTGCCGGCGCGCGCGTGAGTGATTCGCTACTGTTAAATGGATCACGTGTCAGAGCGACACATGTGAGGGTTTGCCCCCAGAGTTGCATAATAAATCTCCCCGCCGCGGCGAATATGCGTTAAAGCGGGGTGTCTCATCCGAGAGACATTTGCGGCGGGTGTATTGTCGGGTGACAATCTTCTGCCGGGGGCGCTCGGGTTGGCTGCGTTGAAATCGCAGGTCGCCTGGGCCGTGCCGCAATTCGCGGCACGGGCAACTCTGTAGCGAGGAATGACATTCATGTTCACACGACGAACGCTGTTGAAACGGGGCGGCTGCGCCGCTCTTGCCACGGCGGTCCCGATGCTAATTCGTACGGCGCGCGCCCAGGCTTCGAGCTTTAATTACTATATTGCGCCGACTGGATCGGATTCGAATCCCGGCACGCTTGCGAGCCCGTGGTCGATCAACGCTATCAATACGAGGCAATCGACCTATGCGGGAAAGTCCGTCGGCGTAATGGCCGGCACGTACAATATTTATGCGCTCTGTCAGGCGCTAGCGAGCTCGGGCTCGCAGCAGACTGCAGCGCTGTCGGTCAACGGTGGCACCGCGGGCTCACCGACGCTGATTGCTTCGTGTAATGCAGGCGGCGTGTATACGCCGCGTGTCGCGATCATCACTGCCGCAAATCCTTCGGGGGGAGGCTATCCAACCAACCCCTGCGGGATGATCGGCCAGGGAGGAGGCAATCCGCCGCCCAATTTGGGCAATGTCATCATTGACGGTTTCTACATCACGCGCGGCTTCCAGTACGGCGTAAACTTCTACCTCAACAGCACCGAGGTTGCGATCAATGGCAACGGCGATGGTGGCGCAACCGGGATAGAGGTGCGTAACTGCGAAATTGTCGACATCGGCGGCGTCGTCGACAACAACGTCGCGGGAGTGTTTCTGCAGAATTGCACGGGCGCGTGGATTCACAACAACAAGATTCATAGCGTTCAGCCAACAACCGGCGGGAATGCTACGGACGTCGCGGGCATTTTCTCGTATTTCTGCTACTCGAACATCTACGAGTACAACACCATATACGACTGTAATCAGGCGTTTCGCGACAAGTTCTATCCGAACGGCAATCACACCCTGCGCTATAACTATATCGAGATCAACGGACTCTTTCCGACTGGCGCATTGGGCGACGGCAGTGGTGGTTCCGTAGGTGATACCTATACCGTCTACAACAACGTCTTCAATGTCATTGGGGCCGGAGCTGCGCTTTGGTATAGCAATGTATGGCCCAATGGGAAATCCGAGAACACCGCATACGCGTTTTACAACAATACCTGCATCTTTCCGAGTGGCGGCAATGGGGCTTTCCTGCCCGCGGGCGGCGCGAACGTTGGCGCCAGCGCCAAGGCCACCCACTACAATAATGTCTATCAGTACGCCGGCACGCCAAATTACCAGGGCGTGATTGCAGTGGTCGCCGGCGGTCTTGCGCTTTCCGACTACAATCTCTATGGGGCGGGCGCTGCGAGCGGCGCCTATCTTACGGTCGCGCCGTTCTCCAATCCGGGGGCGCCGTCGAATTCCTATACGTTGGCCGGCTGGCAGAGCGCGCTCGGAGTCGATTCTCATTCTGCCGCGCTGAATCCGACGTTTGTGAGCCCTACATCGCTCAACTCACCCGGCTTCGCATTGGTCGCCGGCACGGCTGGCAGTGCGAGCGGTTCCAAGCCCGGAAGAGTGGGCGGCGTCGCCGGCGGCGCCCTGATTGATATGGGCGCTTGGGGCGGAGCCTCGCCGCCGTCGCAAATCGGCTGCAACTTCAGTGCGGTTGGCGCTATACCCAATCCGCCGGTCATTCTCAGCGTGAGCTAGCCTGCGGCCTTCTGCACGACGAAAATAATGACGTGGCTGCCGGCAAGCGGGGCGGCGGGGTCGCTCTGTCGAGTGACGAGCCGCTTGACGAGAAATCCCCCGCGCTGCAGGCAATCCCGCGCGGATTCGATCGTGTAGGACTTGCGCAGCGGCTGGCGGATCGGACGCCAGAGCTTCTTCTTGATCCAAGATCCGAAGGCGAGCGGCCGAAACTTCGGAAATAAGAACTCCCTGATTTTCAGCGCAATTCGCTGCGACCGGCTCAGATCGGTGTGAATCAACGCCACGTAGTGACCGTCGTCGCGCAGTACGCGGCAGATTTCAGCGGTGGCGGCGTCTGGGTTCGCGAAATGCTCCATGACGCCAACCGAGACGACCATGTCGAAGGCATTGGCCGGGAACGGTAGATCCTCAGCCAACGCAACGGCGCACCTTGCCGTGGAGCGCTTCGCGGCACGTGCAAGAGCATGAATCGACGGATCAATGCCGAACTTGTGCTCTCCAGGCAACGCGGCGAGGAGCGTTCCTTCTCCGCAGCCAACTTCGAGCAGGCTGCCATGAGGCAGCGATGCGACCAGATCGCTAAAGAAGCCAATGAATTTTTCAGATCGACCCTGGTCAGCCCACACATTCTCGTGGTGACTGTAAATATCGTCGTACACGTCACGGACAAATTGGCGCTCGTCAGCGCTCGGGCCTTGTAAGAACGACGGGATGCCGTTTATTAAGGGATACTGTGCCCCGCACTTATTGCAGGCGAACGCAAGCAGTGTTCCCTTGCACCGAGGGCATACGTACATGACTTTCGCGCTACTCTCAGCAGGGCTTCGGGGTATCTACCGGCGGCCAAGAAAATCGCGAGTCATATCGATTCAACGATGTCGCCGTGGGGCTATGTTAGCGGTCTAACGAGCCAACGCAGGATATTTTAGAGGAACCTGCAGCTTAACAGAAGCATAATAGTGGCTACCGTTGATGCGCGTCTCAATTGCCGCGCAAAATTGCGCCGCCGCTTGATTGGCTAAATAAGCTTACAGTCCATGTCTGAAAGGAACTCCCAAGAGCCGGGACCGGAGCCCGCAGCCCCCACGCCGCTCGCGTATTTATTCATGATCCGCGTAGGGCCGACCTACTCCATCGGCGACTTGGCACCGGAGTGTGAGCTCTTATCGCGCCGCTTTGCCGGAGAGTTCTGGTCATATGGTTCCTATGAAGCAGACCGGCAAATTGGCCGGCTGCGGTTGCGTGTCGTCAAGGACGCCACCAACATCGGGATATTGAATTTCATCAGCTTTGCCCGACGGGTGATGGGTCGCGCCAAAGAACTGCAAGCGACACGCACGCAACGGATCGTGGTCACCTCGTATGACCCTTTCAAAGGCGGACTATTGGCATTGCGAGTGGCCCGTCGCCTGAATGCCGCGTTTGTCTGTGAGGTCAATGGGGTTTACGGCAATCGCGACAA
>PLIX01000025.1 GCA_003140135.1 Gammaproteobacteria bacterium | reverse complement strand
TGCGCAGGGCGTTGATCGGCGATCTCGGCGCCTGGGGCGACGCCGCAGTCATTGACGAAGCACGCAAGCGCTTCAGCGCCTTCGTCACGGACCACAAGGCGATTACACCCGACGACCAGTCGGTCATCTTGGCAGTAGTCGCGCAGTATGCGAATGCCGCGACGTTCGATCAGCTGCATGCGGTCGCGAGCGCGGCGACGGATCAATCGGAACTGGAGCGCTATTACGTGGCGCTGATGCGGGTCCGTGATCCGGCGCTGGGCGCACGGTCCGTAGAAATCGCGATGTCCTCCGAAATCCCACTGCAGGCGGAATCACTGCGCCTGCGGCTGATCGGCGTACTCGCCCGCGAGCAACCGCAGCTGTCGTGGAACACGTTCAGCAACAATTCCGAGAAGCTGCTGGCGACACAGGTCTCTTTCGCGTCCCTGATCATTGCGCAGTTCATACCCGAGATCTACTGGAATGGCGTGCCGTTGTCTGAGCTTGAGGCGTGGGTGCGTGCGCATGTGCCGGCGGAGATGTCACCCGCCGTTGAGCGCGGAATGGAGACGGCGCGCTTCAAGCAGACTGAGAAGGCGGCTCTCGTCCGGGAGGCGGACGCGTATCTTCACTGATGGGCTCCCATGGCCGGCCTTGTCGGGCACCACGACATTACGAGCTATGCAATACGTGGCAGCCGCGCAGCGCGGTGGATGCAAAGGCGAACGCCGACCCGAGTCATGCGTTAATGGAGGGTGAACGGTTCATCAGTTAGCCGTAAGACGCTGAAATGGACGCTTAGGACGCTCGGGGTCCTGGTTGCGACCGTCGCCGTGGTCATTGCGGCTGCGGCCTTAGTGGACGCAAACCACTTCCGCGCGCCCCTCGTACGCTTCATTGCCGCGCGCACCGGGCGGCAGATCCGCATCGACGGCTCCCTCAAGGCGCATCTCCTGTCGCTCACGCCCCGCCTGGTGGCCGAACGGGTGACGATCGGTAATCCGCCGTGGATGCCTGCCGGTACTACGGCGGAAATCGGCAGACTCTCCCTGTCGTTTGAGCTCTTACCGCTCTTCTCGCGCTCGTTCGTCATCAGCCGCCTTGAAATGGATGCATCGACGCTGCATCTGGTGCGCGATTCCGACGGCCGCGCGAACTGGCAGGCACACGATACGGGCATGTTTGGCGGCAAGGGCCCGCCGCTTATTCACAGCCTGTCGATGCTCAAGGCTCACGTCGAACTCGACGATGCCCGCAGACACCTGCAGTTCGACGGCACGATCTCCGCGCAGGACCTGCCCGGGGCGGGGGCGGTCAGTGCCTTGCGGATTGAGGGGGCGGGGCAGCTGAACGGCAGGGCTGCCACGTTCACGATCGATGGTGACCCGCTCGCCACGGTACGTCGCGAGCAGCCCTATCACTTTGCATTCGCGGAGCGTTCGAGCGGTTCGCAGCTTACCGGCCGGAGTGTGCTGCCGCGGCCTTTCGACTTTCGCACCCTGGACACCGCTTTCGAGGCCGCAGGCGCTGACCTGAAGGACCTTTACTTTCTTGTGGGTATAACGCTACCGGATACCGGCCCCTATCGCTTCTCCGGCAAACTCGCGCGTCAGGGGACGCACTTCCAGTACAGCGATCTCCTTGCAACCTCCGGCGAGAGCGATATGCGCGGCACCCTGTCGATCGAGGTCTCGAGCAGTCGGCCGAAGCTCGACGCCGATCTGCATTCGAAACTGCTGCGATTGGGGGATCTCGGCGAGCGGGCGGCGGGACGCGCCGCCGCGTCGGAGGCAGCGAAGCCGCTATTGCTGCCGGACACGGCGCTGCGGCTGGCCGGCATCCGCCGCGACGATTCAGTGATAAATTTTCATGCACAAAGCGTCGGCGCGGGTCGCGTGACATTACGCGCCGTCGCGGCCCAGCTCACGATCGACCATGGCGTCCTCGCGCTGCCGTCGCTGTCTGCATCCATTGCGGACGGCAAACTTACCGGCCGCATGAGCTTCGACGCGACGCACGAGATACCGACGGCGGCTCTCGATCTTAGGATCTCGGACCTGCGGCTCGGCGAGATCGGTCACAAAAGCGCGGCAGAGCCGCCGCTCGACGGCCGGCTGCAGGCGCGCGCCATCCTCAAAGGCCGAGGAACATCGATCCATCAGCTTGCCTCGAGCGCGAACGGCACGGTGACGGCGGTGCTGCCTCATGGTGCGCTTCGCACCTCCTTCGCGGAACTCACGGGAATTGACGTCACGCGGGCGCTCGGTCTGGTGCTGCGCAAGGACAAGCAAGAAACACCGATCCGCTGCGGAATCGCAAGCTTTCAAGTTCGCGACGGCACCGTGACCTCCGAGAGCGTGGTCGTCGATACCGATCCGGTTCTCATTACCGGCAAGGGGGAGATTCATCTCGATGCCGAGTCTCTCGATCTTGCCATTCGCGGGCAGCCGAAGAGTTGGCGCTTGGTGCGATTGCGTTCACCCGTGCTGATCCGCGGCACTCTCAAACATCCCTCAATCGGAATTGAGCCAGGCAATTCCCTCGCCCAGGCCGGCGAGGCCGTTGCCCTCGGCGTCCTGCTGACGCCGCTCGCCGCGGTGCTGGCATTCGTCGATCCCGGCCTGGCTAAGGATGCAGACTGCGCGGCCTTGCTCTCCGAAGCAAAGACGAGCGGCGTGCGCGCGAGCCCCGCCACGCCGGCGCACTGAAGAAGCTGGTGTCTCTCGTTGCGCGCGTGCGCGAATCGCCGGCAACAAAGTTCGATGGACGCGCTCGCGGTGATAGTGTTTCGCTATGAAGATTGCGACGTTCAATGTCAACGGCATCAGAAGCCGTCTGCCGCACCTGTTTGCATGGTTGGCCAGGGAGTCGCCTGACGTCGCATGCCTTCAGGAGCTCAAAGCACCCGACGCCCGCTTTCCGATCGCGGCTATCCGCGAGGCGGGGTACGGTGCTATCTGGCATGGCCAATCCTCGTGGAATGGAGTCGCGATCCTGGCAAAAGGTGCGGATCCGGTCGAAATCCGCCGCGGATTGCCGGGCGATCCGGACGATACGCACAGCCGCTATATCGAAGCGAGCGTTGGCAGCGTAGTTGTCGGCTGCCTGTATCTGCCCAACGGCAATCCGCAGCCCGGCCCGAAATTCGATTACAAACTCGCATGGTTTGAACGGCTGATCAAGCACGCAAGAATTCTGCTCGCGTCCGATCATCCCGTCATATTGGCCGGCGATTTCAATGTCGTGCCGACCGACTTCGATATCTACGACCCGAAATCCTGGAAAAAGGACGCGCTGCTGCAGCCCGAGTCGCGCGCCGCATACCGGCGTCTGCTGGCCCAGGGTTGGACGGATGCATTGCGCACACGCCACCCTGAAGAGCAGATCTATACGTTTTGGGACTACTTTCGCAATCACTGGCAGCGCAATTCGGGTTTGCGCATCGACCATCTGCTGCTAAGCGCAAACTTGGCGACGCATCTGGTTGACGCGAATGTTCACACCTGGGTGCGAGGCCTGCCAAGGGCGAGCGATCATGCACCCACGTGGGTTCAGATCTCGGCTGACCCCAAGCCGAAATCGGCCACCGCTAAGCGTGTCGCAAAAAGCGAGCGTGCTTAGGGCGTAGTTGCGCGATCCGGCGCTCAAGACAGTTCAACGGCGCTGGCTAAGTAGGCGAGTCAGCAACCATGCGAGGTCTTGGCATGCATTTCCAGTCAGCCGCTCGCAGCGGCGTGGTGCCGACTCGTGGATTCCTGTACTGCTGCGCTTTTGGTTCTGCGCCTTGCCTCAAGGCTCATTCCGGCGCCGATTTCCCAGAGGTACATTGCAGCATAGGCTCGCCAGGGCCGCCATGCCTCGGCGCGTTTCGAGAAGTCATGCGAGTTCGCGAGCCCTAGAGCGCGCTGCAGAGCGAGGTCACTAGATGGAATGGCGTCGGGCTCTCCGAGTGCTCGCATTGCAACGTATTGCGAAGTCCATTCCCCGACTCCCGGGACTTCACGCAAGCGCGTGAGGAAGGCCTCGCTATCGACGATGCCCTCATAGCGCAGTTGCCCGTTGCAGACAGCTCGGGCGAGCGCTCTAATCGTGTCCGCGCGCGTCCGCGGCAGACCGATGCCGGTCAAGGTGGCATCGGCGAGAACCTCGGGCGACGGGAAAAGATGGGTGAGCCCATTCGCACCCGCGAACCGTTGCCCGAAAGTTCGCACCAAGTTGCCCGCCAGTGCGGTTGCTCCCTTAAGAGTCATCTGCTGCCCGAGAATCGCTCGGACTGTAAGCTCAAAGCCATTCCAGCAGCCGGGCACGCGAAGCCCAGGATTCGCCTCGGCTGGCCCGAGCAACATGGGATCGGACCTCAGGGTTTCGATGATCGCTGCCCAATCTGCATTCAAATCGAACATGGCGCGGATCCGCTCGATAATGTAGAACAAGGAGCGGGGCTCCCCAAACTGAAGATGCACGACGAGTGCGTTGTTGACGGCGTCGGGCGATATCGCAAAGCAGCCAGCGACGCCGTTCAAGGCCATCGAACGGCAGTAGGCGCCATGTGCGACCGCCTCCACGCCGGGTATGGCCCGCGCCGCCAGAAACGCGAGCATCCCTTTCCAGTTATACGGCGGGCGGAAACGCAGCCGGAATAAATATTCGTTTTCCGGCTGCGCCGGCGTCTGCCGAACAAGCCGCCGGATTTGAGTGGGCGTTCGGTTATAGACCTGGCGGATGCCGGCGTTGAATCTTCGAACGCAGCCAAAACCGGCAGCGAGCGCAACTTCATTCATCGGCAGACTGGTCTCGTCGATAAGCTTTTTGGCGAAGTGCAGCCGGCGAGTCTCGGCCACCGCCCTTGGAGTCGCCCCCAGGTGCTTGAGAAAAAGGCGCCGAAGATGACGTGACCCAATTCCGAGATGTGCCGCGAGAGTCTCGATGCCGCCTTCTTCCAAGCCGCTCTCACCAATGAGCTTCAAGGCGCGCGAAACCGTCGATCGAGTTCCCAGCCATGCCGGCGTTCCCGGCGCGCACTCCGGCCGACAACGCAAACACGGGCGCAACCCGGCTTCTGCCGCCTCCGCGGCACTCGAAAAGTACCGGACATTCTTCTCCTTCGCCGTGGGTGCGCGACAAATCGGGCGACAGTAGATGCCGGTCGTCAGCACGCCCACGAAAAACTTGCCGTCGAAGCGCGCATCGCGCGACAGCCTAGCTCGCGAACATACCTGCCAATCCAGATCCATGTCGTATAAGGAAGTTTGCTCGGCCTGCCTAGGATAATCGATCCTGGAGAACAAACTGGACGTTTTCGGACCCCGTTTTATTCATGCGGAATTCCAGCGTATTTGACAGATTCGGCCGAGCAGCTGCCGCTTGCCGTGTCCCTTGCATCTCAGCGCTCGAGTCCAGCTAACGACGTCCGGCAACGTCCGACGCCATGCAGCCAATTGACCTAGCCTTATGTGACGCGCGTCGCTAGAGCGCGCGACGTCACCGTCCGAAGCGGGAGGAGAAACACATGAATCGCCAAACTTTTGCGTGCATCACCGCATTAAATCTTGCTATCGCCTTTTGCGTGCCGGCTCAGCTTGCCGCTCAGGAGCAGCAGGAGCAGCAGGGGCAGCAAAGACCGACCTTTTACTTTCTGGTCAATCTCGGTACTCCGCTCGGAGGCTCGTCCAGCCTGGGCTCAAGCGTCAACGACCGCGGCTGGGTGGCGGGCGGGGCAACCACCGCAAGCTCGACCGAGCACGCGGTCCTGTGGCTGGGCTCTGCACTTGATCTCGGGACACTCGGTGGACCGAACAGCAACGTGGCTTGGCCAAATCCCAACAACAGCGGTGAACTTGCGGGTATCGCCGAGACTGCCAAGCAGGATCCCTTTAAGGAGAATTGGAGCTGTTCGGGATTCTTTCCCGCCACTACGCACAACGT
The DNA here is from genome assembly GCA_003140135.1 of Gammaproteobacteria bacterium. Classification (GTDB taxonomy): domain Bacteria; phylum Pseudomonadota; class Gammaproteobacteria; order Steroidobacterales; family Steroidobacteraceae; genus PALSA-1196. Next base: position 11,134 of record PLIX01000025.1, on the reverse strand, counting down.
CTGCCTTGGGTTCGTGTGGCAGTGGGGCGTAATGACCGCACTTCCGACCCTCGGAGGCGATAACGGCTATGCCGCGGGCATTAACAATTGGGGTCAGGTCGTCGGATGGGCGGAGAATACGACGCACGACCCGACCTGTGCGCTGCCGCAGGTCCTGCAATTTGAAGCGGTAATTTGGGGTCCCGAGCCCGGCCAAATAAAACAGCTGATGCCGCTGCATGGCGACCCAGATTCAGCGGCTACGGCGATCAATGACAGCGGCCAGGTGGTTGGCATTTCGGGCACCTGCGACAATGCCATTGGCGAATTCAGTGCCAGGCACGCTCTGCTGTGGGAGAACGGCAAGCCGGTTGACTTAGGAAACTTTGGAGGTGTGGCCTGGAACACGCCGACAGCCATCAACAATCAAGGCCAAATCGTGGGATTTGCCGATCTGGCAGGCGATCAAGACGGCGGCTTGAATCCGGTCGCTTTCCTGTGGACGCGGGAGCATGGAATTCAAAAGCTGCCGCCCTATCCCGGAGACGTCAATAGCTTGGCTTGGGGTATCAACGAGCGCGGCCAGGCTGTGGGCCAGTCCATCGACGCCAGCGGCAACTCCCGAGCGGTCGCCTGGCAGGACGGGCAGCCGATTGACCTCAATGCGCTGATTCCGGCTGATTCGCCGCTGTATCTTACGCTTGCGAATGACATCAACGATCGCGGCGAAATAGCGGGCCAAGCCTGCGTCGCAGCGGACGGCGTCTGCGGCGCCGAAACGCCCGCCATCCTGCTGATTCCAACTCATGCTGCAGGTGGAGGGGACGCCGTAATCACGCCAGGCGCTGCAAGCGCTCGCACCGTCGTACTCCCCGAAAGCGTTCGCCGGCAAGTTCTGCAGCGCCTCGGCGTCTCTCATCTTGGAGGCAATCGCTAGCGCGCGTCGGGGCTCGCAGGGGGCATCGATCGCGCTGCATTGCACGCCAAGCGCGCGCATATCGGCTCGTTCCGGCATCCCCCGCCGGGTGCCGGATCGAGCCGCTGCGAGCGCAGTTGTCAATTGATCTAGAATTCAGATCAGCAATCGTGCCGTCATCACCCAGGCGGGTTTTGCATTGTCATGTCGCTCCTGCAGTGTCAGGCTCGAAGTGCCGGCGTTGCCGGGCTTGTGTGACCTAGAAAAACGTAGACAAGGAAGACATGCCGATGGCGCAGACCTCCAGGATCGCTGCAGTTTTCATCTTGCTCGCTTTTGCCACCGGCGCGGCCGCGCGCATTGATGGTGGGCCTAAGGCCGCAGCTGTAAAGACGGCGCCCTGCGATGCGCCCAATTACCGGCAGTTTGATTTTTGGATCGGCGACTGGGACGTATTTGACAGGGACAACCTGAAGCTTAAAATCGCGCGCGTGCGCGTCGAGCCCATACTCAACGGTTGTGTCTTGCGCGAGACCTACGAAGCCACGGATGGGCACCAGGGACAAAGTTTCAGCATTTTCGATGCATCGAGGCAGGTTTGGCACCAAAGCTGGGTCACCAATAGCGGGCAATTGCTCATAGTCGAAGGTGGTATGCAGTCTGGAGCGATGATTCTGAATGGTGTGGATCGCACGCCGGACGGAAAGGAGCGACGCGTACGCGGTATCTGGAAGGCCGCGAGCGCAGGCGTTCGGGAGAGTGCCACGAGGTCGATCGATGGCGGCTTAACATGGAAGCCCTGGTTCGATCTGCTGTTTCGTCCACACCAGGATGATCATCACAGAGTCGGCGCGCTGCGCTCTCGCACCACAGCGCCTACACCTGCGGCGTAGAGGAATTCACCCGGCTGTCGCAAGGGCAGGCGCAATATCCCGGGTGCCGGGAATTAAACGCGCGGCGCCGGCCAATGGCCATTTGCTTGATGCTATGGCCTAATGTTCGCATGAACCCTGGATATCGGATTCAGGTCGGCAAGCTTGCCGACGTCTCGCAGATCGTCGTCCTGATGGAGGAGTACTGGGGCTTCGAAGGTCTCGCAGGATTCGAAGCGGCGCGCATGTCTGAGTTGCTGGCGCACGTGCTGGCGCAACCGCACTTAGGCACGATCTGGGTCGCGCGCGAGGCAAATGAGCTTGTCGGCTATCTCATTGCCGTATTTGTTTTCAGTTTTGAGTACCAGGGACTCGTGGCCGAGATTGACGAGTTATTTGTGCGCTCGCAAGCGCGGCGTCACGGGATAGGCACCGCGCTCCTGGATGCGGCCGAGATGAGCCTTGCTGATGCCGGCTGCACTTGCGTCCAGCTGCAACTTGGCACGGACAATCGCGGCGCGCAGGATTTCTATCACCGCCGACATTACGCTGCGCGCACGGGATACAGGCTGTTAGGTAAGCCGCTCGCAACCGCATCAGTCGGGCGAGCCGATCACTGATCCGACCGCCTGCGCCGCGCGAGGCGAGCCCGAAGCGTGTCGGGACGGCGACGCTTGAGGATCGAGCGTGACGCTTGCATCCTCTTTTCAGGATCAGGCGGGGCGGGCGACACGGGTGGATCCGGAACGCTAAACTGTCCGACGAAACGCCCTCATCGAACAGCCCCTGAGACCGCCGCAGTGCCCTTCGTCACCTCCGCAACCTTAAACAAGCGCTACGACGTCATCGTCGTGGGTTCTGGGGCTGCAGGCGGGCAGAGCGCTTACACCCTCAGCATGGAGGGCGCCAGGGTCCTTATGCTGGAGGCGGGCCGCAAGTACGTTCCTGAGAACGAAACGCCCATGTTTCAGACACCGGAAGAGGGGCCGTTGCGCGGCGCTGCCACGCCGGATAAGCGTTTCGGCTTCTACGATGCAACGATCAATGGCGGTTGGGAAGTTCCCGGCGAGCCCTACGTCCAAACAACGCACGCCGCCGCGGGCCGCTTTGACTGGTGGCGTGCGCGCATGCTCGGCGGCCGTACCAACCACTGGGGCCGCATATCCCTGCGCAACGGGCCTTACGATTTCAGAGCCCACACTCGTGATGGCCTGGGCTTTGACTGGCCGCTTTCCTACACAGACCTCGCTCCGTACTATGACAAGGTTGAAATGCTGGTCGGCGTGTACGGCAACAACGACGGACTGGAGAACACGCCGGATTCCGCGCCAGGATGTCTGCTGCCTCCCCCGAAGCCAATCCTGAGCGATCTCTTGATTGCGCAGGGTGCGCGGCGCGTAGGCGTGCCCGTCATCGCGGGCCACCGCGCCGTGCTCACGCAGAAGCTCGACTTCAATACCTCGCCCGCTCGTCTGCACCCGGGCAATCCCACCGCACAGAAGATCATCGCGGCAGACATGCAGGCTCGCGCCGCGTGCATCTGGGCAACGCCATGCGCACGCGGTTGCTCGATTCGCGCGAATTATCAATCGACGACTGTCCATTTGCCACCCGCGCTCGCCAGCGGCAATCTCGATATAGTCACCGACGCGATGGCCCACGAGATCACGCTCGACAGGCGCGGGCTCGCAAGTGGAGTGAGCTTCATCGACAAAACGAGTGGCAAGGAGTGCCACGCCTCAGCGCGCGTGGTGGTTCTCGCCGCGAGCTCCTGCGAATCCGTGCGCATCCTGCTCAACTCCAAGACCGCCCGCTTTCCGCAGGGCCTTGCGAACTCGAGTGGCAGAGTCGGACGGTATCTGATGGATACCGTGGGCAGCAGTCTCGGAGGTCAAATTCCGCTGCTCGAGAGTCTTCCTCCGCTCAACGAGGATGGGGCGAGCGAAAGCCACGTGTATACGCCATGGTGGCTTTATCAGGAGCAGCTGGCCGGGAAGCTGGGGTTCGCGCGCGGCTATCACATCGAGTTCGGCGGCGGCAAACGGATGCCGGGTTTAGACACTTTGGCCGGCATCGAATGGTTGACCGGGGGCAGCTACGGCAAGAAGTTCAAGGAGGACGCCAGGCGTTACTACGGCTCCTTTGTCAGTTTCGACGGCCGCGGTGAGATGATCCCGAACGAGGGCTCCTTCTGCGAAATCGATCCGCAGCTGAAAGACAAGTGGGGTATTCCCGTGCTGCGCTTTCATTGGAAATGGTCGGAGCATGAAACGCGCCAGGCTGCCCACATGCAGAAGACCTTCAAGGAGATCATCGAGGCGATGGGGGGCCGCGTGAACGGTGCCGTCCAAACCGACGGTGCCCAGGCCATCCAGGCAGGCGGCTCGATCATTCACGAAGTCGGCGGCGCCCTCATGGGAAGGAATGCGCACTCATCGGTGACGAACCGCTGGGGTCAAACCTGGGATGTTAAGAATGTCTTCCTGGCCGATGGCGCCGTTTTTCCGTCGAACGCGGATAAGAATCCCACGCTTACCATCATGGCGCTTGCCTGGCGCGCAGCCGATCATATCCTCGACTTGATGCGCAGGAAGGACCTGTGATGGATCGGCGCACAACGATCAAGTGGATGCTCGCCGTTTCCGCGTCCATGCCGCTCTTGCACCAGCGTGCGGCCGGCATCGACGCATCGACTGCGCTGCCGCCGGTTCCGGGCCAGGGGTACGGAACCGATCCGGACCTTACGAGGATCTATCATCCGGGTGATCTGTGGCCGCTGCTGCTGACACCCGTGCAGCGGCGCACGGCCGGCGCGTTGTGCGACCTCATCATACCGGCGGACTCGGCTTCTCCCAGCGCCTCCGCAGCAGGCGTCGTCGATTTCCTCGCCGAGTGGGTGAGTGCGCCCTATCCCCATCAGCAGGCCGACCGCGCGCTCATCCTCGCCGGTCTCAACTGGATGGACTCTGAAGGAGTCCGCCGCTTCGGCAAGGACTTCACGGCTCTCGAGGAAGCCGAACAGCACTTGATCTGCGACGACATCTGCTGCGAGCAAACGGCGCAACCCGCCTTCACCGAAGCGGCAAAGTTCTTTGCGCGCTACCGCGACTTGACCGCCGGCGGCTATTACTCAACGGCGGCTGGCCGCAAAGATCTGCAATACATCGGCAACGTGCCGCTTAAATCATTCGAGGGGCCTCCGCTCGAGCTGCTGCAGAAGCTTGGACTCAGTCCGGACGAAGTGCAGCGCGGGTGACGCCTGAGAAACATGAGTCATAAACCAGAAAAACCCGTGCCGCGCCGTCTCGGCGTGGGCTTCGTCGGCAGCGGCTTCAATGCGCGCTTTCATTTGCAGGCATTGCGCGCGGTGCGCGACGCGGATGTGCGCGGCGTATGGAGCCCAAACGCGAAGAACGCAACCTCGGCCGCCGCGCTGGCGCGCAGTTTTGACATCGGTGATGCGCAGCCCTATGCGTCGATCAGCGCCATGGTTGCCGATCCGGCGATCGACGCGCTGTGGCTCACCGGTCCCAACCACACCCGGGCTGAGAACATTGAGGAGATTGTGCACGCGCTCGAGCGCGGCAAGGGCACGCTGCGCGGCATCGCCTGCGAGAAGCCGCTTGCACGCACCGTTGCAGAGGCCACCCACATTACTCGATTGATCAAGCGCACGGGCATCGCCAGCGGCTATCTCGAGAATCAGGTTTTCGCACCGCAGGTGCAAGCCGGCCGTACGCTGCTGTGGGCGCGCGGCGCCGCAACCACGGGCCGGCCGTATCTTGCGCGCGCCGCTGAAGAGCACAGCGGTCCGCACATGCCGTGGTTCTGGCGCGGCGAGCTGCAGGGCGGCGGCGTGCTGAACGATATGATGTGCCACTCGGTCCTGCTCGTGCGACACCTCCTGACCCAGCCGGGCGCGGCGCTAGCTTCGGTACGTCTGGCGCGCGTCACGGCGCACATCGCGAGCCTCAAATGGACGCGCCCCCAATACAGCGAGCAGCTCGCCAGAACCTTCGGTCGTGAGGTTGATTACGCCAAGACGCCCTCCGAGGATTTCGCGAGCGCGACGCTCGAATTCGAGACTGATGACGGCCACACGGTAATCGGCGAGGTCTCTACATCGTGGAGCTTCGTCGGCGCGGGGCTGCGCGTGTCCGCCGAGCTCTTGGGTCCGGAATATTCGATGGCGTGGAACACGCTCGACAGTGGGCTTAAGGTCTTTTTCTCGCGCGCGGTACGCGGGCAAGCAGGCGAAGACCTCCTCGAGAAACAGAACGCGGAGATTGGATTGATGCCCGTGGTGGCGAATGAAGCTGCAGCGTACGGCTATGAGAACGAAGATCGCCATTTCGTGCGCGTGTTTCTCGGCAAGGAAGAGCCGCTTCTGACATTCGATGACGGCCTCGAAGTGGTGAAGATCTTAATGGCGGCCTACCAGAGCGCCGAGCAAGGCAAGTCGCTGGCATTTCCACCGCGCGGTCTCGACAAGTTCGTTCCGGCAGTGGCGCAGGGCAAATGGAAACCTTAATCGGAGCGTTGCCATGTCGAATCCAAAGGACCTAACTCGCCGTGAATTCGTCACGGACGCCGGCAAGGCCACGCTCGGCACGATGGTCGCCGTCGGTGCGCCGCTCATCGTTCCAAGCCGCGTGCTCGGGCGCGGTCACCGCGCCCCGAGCGACACCCTAAATGTCGCGATCGTCGGCTGCGGCGGGATGGGAAGCCAAAATGCGCTCGTGCTGGCACAGACCGAGCACATCGGCGCCGTGTGCGACGTTGACTTCGGCTATAGCGAACATCAGGTGAGCGGCAGTCTAGTCGGCGCCGACGGCAAGGTGCGTCCCGATGGGCTCAAGCTTCAGGAGCAGTTTCGCAAGGCCAAGCGCTACACGGACTTTCGCGAGTTGCTGGCGAAGGAAAAGAGTATTGACGCCGTGGTCGTCGCAACGCCAGATCATTTGCACGCGGTCATCGCGAAGGCGGCGATGGACCTCGGCAAGCATGTCTACGTGCAAAAGCCGCTGACGGCCTCCGTCCATGAGGCCCGCGTCCTGCGCCAAAGCGCGCTCGCTCAGCCGAAGCTCGTGACGCAGATGGGAAATCAGGGGCACTCGAGTGAAGGCGCGCGGCTCATCAACGAGTGGATCCAGGCGGGACTCATCGGTCCTGTGCACGAGGTGCACGTTTGGACCAATCGGCCGATAGTCTTCTGGCCGCAGGGGCTGCCGCGCCCGACCGGGGTGATGCCGCCCGACACTGCCAGGCCCTTCGGCAATCCCTGGACCTTCCGTCATGTGCAGGACGTGCTCGCAGGAGCGATGGGCAGTGGGGGCGCACCCCCCGTGGGTCTCGACTGGGACCTTTATCTCGGGCCAGTGGCCGAGAATATTCCGTATCACCCGGTGTACCACCCGTTCAATTGGCGCGGCTGGCTTGATTTTGGCTCCGGCGCGCTGGGTGACATGGGCGCCCATCTGCTCGATCATCCCTTCTGGGCGCTCGGCCTCACGTACCCCACAAGCATCGAGGCCACATCAACGCCATGGGGCACGATGGCTCTTCCGCCTCTGGATCCCACTGCACCCGCCAATAGTCCCGCCGGCCGGCCGCAGCGCAAGCCCGTGTCTTTTCCACTCTCAACCAGCGTGCATTATCAATTCGCCGCACGCGGCGCTCAGCCGCCCGTGAAACTGTTTTGGAGCGACGGGGGAATTTATCCGCCCCGTCCGGATATGTTGCCGAGTGATGTCGAGCTCACCAGCGAAGGCGGCGTGATCTTCATAGGCGAGAAGGGCATTCTCCTGCACGGCACCTACGGCGACAACCCGCGGCTGTATCCGCCGTCACTCATGGAACAAGCGGCCTTAGTCCCCAAAAGCATTCCGCGGATCCCATGGAGCCATGAGCTCAACTGGGCCAAGGCAATTCGCGGCGAGGCCGAGGCGAGTTCTCCGTTCGGATACGCCGCGCAGCTCACCGAAACAATGCTCCTCGGCATCGTGGCGCTGCGCACCGGACAGGGCAAGACCTTGCTCTATGACGGGGAGCGGGGACAGGTCACCAACGTTACCGACGCGAATCAGTACTTGACGCGCGAATATCGCGCCGGATGGGCCCTGTGAGCATGAAGTATCAGATCCTGGCCGCGCTGCTGCTCGCCGCCGCGGGCGTGCACGATCGCGCCTTCGCGCAACTCCAAGCGGGCGCCGCCCCAGGCAGTTGGCGGGCGCTATTCGACGGCAAAAGCCTCGACGCATGGCGCGGCTGGGACTCGCGCGGCATTCCAAAAGGTTGGCATATCGTCGGCGAGACGCTTACGAAGGAGGGAGAGGTCGACGACCTCGTCACGCGCGAGCCATTCGGCAATTTCGAGCTCGAGCTCGAATGGAAGATAGGTAAAGGGGGCAACAGCGGGATCTTCTACCGCGGTACACGCGAATACGATCACATCTATTGGAGTGGCCCGGAATATCAGCTCCTCGACGATGCCTATGCCAACGACGGCCGCAGTCGGCTGACGGCGGCGGCAGCGGCGTACGGAATTTATGCGAGCCCGGCGGGAGTGGTCAAACCATTCGGCGAATGGAATACCACGCGCATCATCGTGAAGGGTCCGCACGTCGAACACTGGCTCAATGGCGAGAAAGTCGTCGACTACGCGCTGTGGAGCCCTGATTGGAAAGCGCGCGTCGCGGCGAGCAAGTTCTCGAAATACCCGCATTACGGGCTTGCGAAGCTAGGGATTATAGGTATTCAAGGCGATCACGACGGCGCCCTCGCACTGCGCAACATCCGCATCCGTGAGTTGCCATGACAGGTGCGCGTCTTTCTTTGATGATGTTCCTGCAGTACTTCATCTGGGGCGTGTGGTTCGTCACGATGGGCACCTATCTTGGGCAAACGCTGCACTTCACCGATCGGGAAATCGGCCTGGCGTATGGCGCCACGGCGATTGCGGCGCTGGCGTCGCCTTTTTTCATGGGCATTATTGCCGATCGGTTCTTCCCGAGCGAAAAGCTCCTGGCCCTCTTGCATCTGATTGGCGCGGGGCTGATGTGGGCCGTCGCGAAGCAAACGACATTTGCCTTGTTCTATCCGCTGCTCATTCTTTACGCGTTGTGCTACATGCCGACGCTGTCGCTCACGAACTCCATTTCCTTCCATCACGTAGCTGACTCGACCCGCTTTCCGTACATTCGCGTACTCGGCACGATTGGCTGGATCGCCGCAGGCGTCCTGGTGGGCAAGGAACTTCATGCCGATGCCCTCGTTCTGCCGATGCGCATTGCCGCGGCAGCCTCGCTCATCATGGCGCTGTACTCACTGTCTCTTCCGCATACGCCGCCGAAGGCGGCGGGTGCGCCATTTCGGGTGCGCGACGCGCTTGGCCTCGATGCGCTGCAATTGCTCAAGAGTCGTGATTTCAGCGTTTTCGTGCTGGGCTCGTTTCTGCTGTGCATTCCGCTGCAGTTCTACTACACCTTCGCGAACCCCTTCCTGAACGAGATCAAGGTGCCGGAGGCGGCCTTCATCCAGACCTTCGGCCAGATGTCCGAAGTTGCCTTCATGCTCTTGCTGCCCCTCGTTCTGCGCAGGTTCGGCATCAAGGTCATCATGCTGGTGGGCATGCTTGCCTGGTCACTCAGGTATTTTGCGTTCGCGGGCGGCAACGCCGGACCGGCGATGGGGCTGATCTACGCCGGCATTCTGCTGCATGGCGTGTGCTACGACTTCTTCTTCGTGGGTGGCCAGGTGTACACCGACCAACGGGCCGGCGAGAAAATTCGCGCCGCCGCGCAGGGCTTCATCAACTTCGTGACTAACGGCTTAGGCTACTTCATAGGCGCGTTCGTCTCGGGCGCGGTGGTGGATCACTACGCGATTGCGAATGCCGCCTGCACCAACGCCGCAGCCGCTGCGCACGAGTGCCTCAAGGTACTCCACGATTGGCAGGGCGTGTGGATCGTGCCGGCGGCGGCGGCGCTCGCCGTGTTCGTCCTCTTCGGCGTCGCGTTCCGGCCGCGGCGCAGCTCGACTGCGGGAACCGCCGATGCATCGCCGTGATGCCTTGCGGCTACTTGGCGCGCTGGTACTTTCACGTTCGATTGCTGCACGCGATCTGCAGCAAAAAATACGGTCCATCGGCCTGCAGCTCTACACAGTGCGCACGGCCTTGGAAGCCGATTTTGACGCCACACTCGCGCGCGTTGCCGCCATCGGGTACCGCGAGGTGGAGTTCGCTGGCTACTTCGGGCGCAGCGCGCAGCAGGTGCGCGCACTCCTGCGGCGCACGGGGCTCGTCGCGCCGTCCGCGCATATTCCACTGGATGCGATCGGCACTGGCTGGGAGTGCGTAATCGAGAACGCGCTCGCGATCGGCCACCGCTATCTCGTGGTTGCCTCGGCCGGCGCCGTGGCCGATATAGACGGCTATCGTCGCATTGCAGAGCGCTTCAATCACGCGGGCGAGGTGGCGAAAAAAGCTGGCATTCGCTTTGCTTATCACAACCACGACTCCGAATTCGCGCCGCTGGCAGGAGAACTCCCCTACGACGTGCTGCTCGCTGCGACCGATCCGCGGTACGTCTGTTTTGAGATGGATTTGTATTGGATTATCAAGGGAGGACAGAATCCACTCACCTACTTCATGCGCTGGCCGGGCCGCATTCAAATGGTGCATGTGAAGGACGCCGTTGCAGCGCCGCCGCACCGCATTACGGATGTCGGCGCGGGGATGATCGATTGGCGGAGCATTCTTGGGTGCGGAACACGGGCCGGCGTCAAGCACTTCTTTGTGGAACAGGACGAGGCGTCGGACCCATTCGCGAGTATAACGGCAAGCTACGCCTACCTGCGCGATCTGCGATTTTAGTTGGCGCCCGGTCATCCGGCGTGGAGCCCGTGCCTGCGAATGTGCCCGCCAGCGTGTGAGGCCCATCCCGTCAATGCAGCGGCCCGGCCGCCTCAGTCGACGCGCGAAACCAATGCGCCGCCGGCAATGACCTGGGGCGACAGGTCAGGAATGAAAGCAGAAGACGCGAAGGATTGGGCGGGCGATGCTCCCGGCCATCTGATGCCCATGAGATCGGCCACCGAGTAGAAAACATTGTGGCTGCGAATTTCCTTGGCGGAATTCTGGGTCATGGCCTGCACTTTGTCCGGGTGCGCTTTGCGATACGCAGAGTTGACCCAGACGAACGCCGGAATAGCATACTGATGCTTCGAATAGGCGTGCGTGCCGTGACCTGCTCGACCGTCCAGCATGAACAGATCCTCGCCGTGGTCCGAAAAATAGGTAACGGTTGCCGGAACGTTCAGCGTGCGCGCCTGCTCGATCACCTGGCCCAGGAACCAGTCCGTGTAG
>PLIX01000303.1 GCA_003140135.1 Gammaproteobacteria bacterium | reverse complement strand
CCCTGGGGCGACCCGACAACTCCATGCGAGAAGTTGGCCAGAAACTTCTAAGGCTTTAGAAGGGCCGCAATTTGAATGAGGCGGGGGACCACGGCTTTCCTACGATCGCCAGGCTCAATCCCGCACAATATTCCACACCGCCCATTTATTGCTGGTTTTCAGACGCAAAAAGATTTACCCGAAAAATCCCCTACGCGCAGGAAATTAGTTTTCAACAGAATAGGCCGGCCAGCGACGCCGGGTGCCCAGTCTACAGCCCGTCGTCGGCCGGTTTCGGCTGCTTCGCGTCGATCCACTGGACGTCGCGAGCTTCACTACTGCAAGTTCTTTGGCGCTCTCAGTTGCACGCTTGACTGTCACCAGGCTGGGTTGCGCCAGCCGAGTCTTGCTCTCAACGCGGGCCGCGCTGTCACCGGAGAATGGCCCGATGCTATGATCAAGCCGTCGATCAACCGGTTGCGGCGGACGGCGCTGCGCGCCTCCGCTAAATCGGAGCGTAAGCCGAAGAAGACACACTTCCTCTCACCGCTACCCGCCCTCGGAGGTTCTATGAAGCGAGTCACTGGCATTGGCGGCATCTTCTTCAAAGCCAAAGACGCTCCGGCACTACAAGCTTGGTACAAACAACATCTCGGAATCGATGTCCAAGAATGGGGTGGCACAGCGTTCACTTGGACCGACGGTGAAGGTAAGCCTGTTGCCGGAACAACCATCTGGTCTATTGGCTCGGCGCAAGGCGATCACTTTGCGCCCAGCACCGCCACCTTCATGGTCAATTACCGTGTGGAGGATCTCCACGCACTGGTCAAAGCTCTGCGCGAAGAGGGCTGCAAAGTACTTGAGAAGATTGACGACTCCGAGTATGGAAAGTTTGCTTGGGTCATTGATCCGGAAGGAAACAAAGTAGAACTTTGGCAACCGCCTGCCGGCCAATGACAAAGGCGGGGGGGCGCAGTACGAATCTGCGGTTTCGTAGATTCAACGAGCAAGTGCACCGCCGATTGTTGGCCGGGCATCGCTGCACGCGTTGGGCGCCGGACGACAGGCTTGATTAACGGGTGCCGATGGCCTGACGCAATCATGAGTAGGCTTGAGTGACCGCTTTCAGCCGTTGACTTCGGCGTTACGCACGACCGCTAACGGGCCGGGTGCCGCCAGTTCGATAGAACCGCTGCAATTGACTCGGGACTGTCCGTCATGAATGGCGGCTTTCGGGAAGCGAATCCCGGTGCAACGATTCTCTATTCGGGCAGCTTCATCGTGCGGCTAGTTAGTGAGACCGAACGCCCGCTTCTGGTCGATCAGCAGCCATCAATCCTCGGGCGAGGAGCAAAGGTCGCTTTCTGACCCAGAGTTTCCCTTCCCGGGCGTCGGCTTCCGGGAAGGCCGATTAAGGTCGCCTTGATGTGGAACAGCGCTGAGTCCTTCTGTGGATGGGCTCGCTCGAAGCGTGAACTTTTCCCCGCACTAGGAGTTCTTACTTGGTAGTTTCATTTGCCGTCGCCAGTGGGCCCGAGGATATTTCATGGATCGCCTAACCTCCTCCGTGACCGTCGGGGTGACGGTGCTGCTCATGCTCGCCGGTTGTAACTCGGGTATGAACAGTGGCTCGACGTCTGGACCCTCGACACCCGGAACTTCCACGCCGCAGCGCGGGCAGCTGCTGACCAATCCCCCGACCCTAGTCGCCACCTTTGGCACCTCGGATCTGCTCGGACTGCTTGGTCTCGATACGCTCGGGCAGGAGCTACTGATGCTCGCCTACTCGCCTATCTGTACCGTGAACGTCTACCAGCTGAGTTACGAGACGACGGGGGCGAAGTCCGAGCCGACTACGTCGACTGGTGCGCTCTTGGTGCCGAGCGGATCGGCATCCGGCTGTCAGGGTTCGCGTCCCATCGTCGAGTACGCCCACGGCACCTCGCCGATAAAGAACTACGACATGGCGCAGCTGTCTGGTTCGAACGCCAGCAGCGAGGGGCTCATTCTCGCGGCCCTCTTTGCCGCCGAGGGTTACATTGTCGTCGCACCTAACTATGCGGGCTACGACTCCTCGACGCTCAGCTACCATCCGTACCTGGTCGGTGCGCAGCAAGCGGCTGAGATGATGGATGTGCTAACGGCCGCGCGCAGCGCGCTGCCAGTCGAGCTCGCACCGACCGTCACCGACAATCACAAGCTCTTCGTCACCGGTTATTCCCAGGGGGCCTACGTGGCGATGGCCGCGACCAGCGCGATGCAAGCGGCCGGCCAGATCGTGACCGCCTCGGCGCCGATGTCCGGGCCCTACGCGCTCGCCGCGTTCGGTGATGCCCTCTTTCTTGGGGAAGTGAACGGCAGTGCGACGGAGAACGTGGCACTCCTTGCGAACGGTTATCAGAACGCATACGGCAATCTGTATTCAGAGCCGACGGATATCTTCGCCACATCCTACGCCAACGACATCGCCGGCCTGCTGCCGAGCACGACGCCAATCAGCACCCTCTACTCCGAGGGCCTGCTGCCGGAGAACGCGCTCTTCAGCAGCGCACCGCCCGCCTCGCAGTACGCCTCGCTCACGCCGGCGACCACGCCGTCGGACCTCGCCATCGTGTTTGCAATGGGTTTCGCGAGCAGCGATTACCTTATCCTCAACAGCTACCGCCTCTCCTATCTGCAAGATGAGCAGGCCAATCCCGACGGCGGCTTTCCGACGACGAACACGGGGCTGCCCGCCGCCTTGCCCAAAAATACTTTGCGGCAAGATCTAAAGACGAACGATCTGCGTAACTGGACGCCGACCATGCCGACGCTGCTGTGTGGCGGCGATGAGGATCCTGAAGTCTTCTTCTTCAACACGCAGCTGATGCAAGGGTATTGGTCGAAGAATGCGCCGAGCGCGCCGGTGACCATCTTGGACATCGCCTCCGCACCGACGGCGGACGATCCGTATGCAAATGAGAAAGACGCATTCTACGCAGCGGTCACGGCCGTGGAGGTGGCCGCCATCGCCGATGGTGCCACCGACGGCGGACATGCCGCGGTGCTCGCGGACTACCACGCGACTCTCGTGCCGCCCTTCTGCCTAGCGGCCGTGAAGTCCTTCTTTGACGGGCAGGGAGGCTGATCCTGCTGCATATGCGCGAGTACGCCTGCGCTGCCTCTTGGGCGGGCGGCGCGTCGTTTAGGTTTAAATGAGCCGCGGCGAATGGAGCGGCAAAGAAACATTTAGTTGGGCACTTCGCTTGGCGCACCAAATCGCCAGATCAAGAAACCAATGCAGACGCAGCAATAATCATTACGCTGATTATCCACGCATCTCTATCCCAGCCCGCGAGCGGCGGCTTGCAGGCAACCATTTCGGCACCATCGGTGCCCGCTTTTGGCCGGTCCGCGACTTTCCGTCAGTACTTACCCGCCGACGGTCGCTTCGTG
>PLIX01000213.1:3904-4073 GCA_003140135.1 Gammaproteobacteria bacterium | reverse complement strand
TTGACTTTTCGCGGTTTTAGTCCGCAGGACCCACCATGGCGCAAGCTCAGCCACCCGTCAATCGCGATCACTTTTTCCTAATCCGGCGCCTTCTGAGGCGAGTTTCCCGTCGGAGGTCAACAGGATTCGCCATGGCACGGTGCCGTGTTCGAACGTCACCTGATAGGCA
>PLIX01000213.1:0-3899 GCA_003140135.1 Gammaproteobacteria bacterium | reverse complement strand
CACATCGGCGAGCGCGTCCGGGGCACAGGCGACCAGCAAGCCACCCGAAGTTTGCGGATCGCACAACAGGGCCTTGTGCGCACCCGTCACGCCTGCGGCAAGCTGTACTTCAGCGCCATAGGACCCCCAGTTGCGCCCTGATGCGCCGGTCACGAGCCCCGCAGCGGCCATCGCGAGCACGTTGTCGAGCAGCGGCACATCCGCCATGTTGACCCGCGCGCCGATTCCGGAGCCGCGACACATTTCCAGCAAATGCCCGAGGAGTCCGAATCCGGTTACATCGGTCATCGCGTGAACGCCGGGCAGTTTCGCAAGATCGGGACCGGCGCGGTTGAGGCAGGTGGTGAGATCGATCATCGCGCGATAATCAGCCGGCCCGAGTTTGCCCTTCTTGAGCGCGGCTGAGAAGATGCCGACGCCGAGCGGTTTGCCGAGCACCAGTGCGTCTCCGGCGCGCGCGTCTGAATTCCGCTTCACATCTTTTGGATGAATGATGCCGATTGCAGCCAGGCCGTAGATCGGCTCCGCCGAATCGATGCTATGGCCGCCGGCAAGAGGAATGTCGGCCTCTGCGCAAATCGCCTCGCCGCCGCGCAGAATGTCGCGGATGACCTCCGCTGGCAGCACATTGATCGGCATGCCGACGATGGCGAGCGCCAGGACCGGCATGCCCCCCATGGCATAAACGTCCGACAAGGCGTTGGTGGCGGCAATGCGCCCGAAATCGAATGGATCGTCCACGATCGGCATGAAAAAGTCGGTCGTCGCGATGATCGCCTGCTCGTCATTGAGCCGATAGACGGCCGCGTCGTCCGCGGTCTGCGTTCCGACCAGCAATTGCGCGAACTCCCGCGCCGAAGCGGATCGCTTGAGCAAATTGGCCAATACGTCCGGGGCGATCTTGCAGCCGCAGCCGCCGCCGTGAGACAACGAGGTCAGCCGAGGCGGGACGGGCGCAGCTTTCATCATCATCGTATTCTCGTGGGGTTTGCGCGAGAATCAAGCGTGCGCCGCCGCCCGAGGGAAGAGCCATGAAGCGCCGCGATTTCCTTTTGCACCTCTCAGCCGCGCTCCCCGCCGCCACCCTGCTCAGTACGGTCGGCCGAGCGCGCGCTCTTTCGGCTGCGCCGGGCCCAGTTTCACCCGATTGGCGCACATTTGAGATCGCGACATCGGTGGATGTTGCGGATCCGGCCGGCCGCACCTGCCTGTGGTTGCCCGTGCCGTCGCGCACTCGCACAAGCTACCAGGTCGCGCTCGATTCGCGTTGGGACGCCTCCGGCGCGGCGCGCGCCGCACTCGTCACCAACCCCGGATATGACGTCGTGCTGCTGCGGGTCGACTGGGAAGATCCCAAATCAGTGGGTCGCGTTACGCTCACGAACCGCATTGCCACCCGCGATCGCCGGGTCGACGTGAGTCAGCCGGCCCGGGCGATGCAAACGCATGAAACCGACGACCTGCTGCACACTTATTTGCGTCCGACGTCGTTGCTGCCGACCGATGGCATCATCAAGGAGACAGCCGAGAAGATCACACGCGACTGCCGCGGCGACATGCAAAAAGCGCGCGCCATCTATGAATGGGTGGTGGACAACACCAGCCGCGATCCGAAAACGCCGGGCTGCGGCATGGGCGACGTCGCCTCGATGTTGCAGTCCGGTTACCTCGGAGGCAAATGCGCGGACATCAATGCGCTGTTCGTGGCGCTGGCGCGATCGGTGCGCATTCCCGCGCGCGATGCGTACGGTATACGCGTTGGCGACTCGCGGCGCGGCTTCAAATGTCTCGGCAGGAGCGGCGATATCAGCAAGGCGCAGCATTGCCGCGCCGAGTTCTACGCGCGCGAGGTGGGCTGGGTTCCTGTTGATCCAGCCGACGTGCGCAAGGTCATGCTGGAGGAGGAGCCCGGCGGGCTGCCGATGAGCGATCCGAAGGTGCAGGCGGCGCGCGCAGCACTCTTCGGGAGTTGGGAAATGAACTGGGTGGCCTACAATCACGGCCACGACGTCATCCTGCCGGGCTCCGGCAAGGGCGCGATTCCGTTTCTGATGTATCCAAATGGCGAGACTTCGATGGGACGTCTCGACAGTGTCAGCCCGGCAACATTTCGCTACGAGATCCGCACGCGCGAACTTACTGTGTGAATGGCGGAAGACAGTAGGAGTCGAACCTACCAGGAAGCGCTTGACGCCCCCTCCTGGGTTTGAAGCCCAGCCGCACCACCGGGTACGTGTGCCTTCCGTGTGTCATTGGGACATGCGCCAGCCGCTGTCGCGACGCAAGACGTGGGCATCTTGGACGCGGCGCGTGAAGCCCACGCGATCGAAGAACTCCAGGATCTGAATCGCGCGCTTGCGGCCCAGACCGACGGCATCCCGGTAGTGCGCTGCGTTGACGGCGCCATGCTCCTGCGCAATCGCGGTCACGACAGCTGCAAGCTCGTTGATGCACTCGTGATCGTAGAAGAGATCGCGCACGACTTGATACACGGTGTTCTGCAAAACCTGCTTGCGCAACACCGCACGCACGCGCAGTTCAGGTTCGTGGGCCGTGACGGCCAAATCGCGCACCCATGGCGGATCGAAGCGTCCGGCAGCGATCAAGGGCTGCAGCTTGCGTGCTAGCGCCTGGTCCTCTTCCGACAGCATCATCGCGTGCTCGGGAAGGTGGAGCCACGGCGCGCTACGCACCACGATACGCTCGTGCACGAGCGCTTCGATCAGCGCGCGCCACAGAGCCTCATGTGAGTCGGGCAGGGCCATGCGGCGCAAGCGCCCGATATCCGGACCGAGCTCGTCCGGCACCTGCGCGTGATAGGCGCGCAAGGCGCTCACGGCGCGCTCGCGCAACGCCGCCCAGTGCGCGGCAAGAACCACGAATTTCTCGTGAGCGCAGTCGATCGTGACCGCGTCCGCGGGCAGCGGGACGAGTTCGGGAGGTAGCCCCGTCAAGCGCACGAGGTCCGTCATGTTCACCCCATAGGGCGCCTCCTGCAGTAACGGCGCGACGCCTTCTCCGGCGATCAGCCGCTCGAGCGCGTCGAGATAGCGCAGGCGTCCCGCGGCGCGCCGCTTTCGCGACGGCGCGAATGGGTCGAGCACGACGCCTCCGCCCACAGTGTGCGCCGCCTGCGCGTCGCGCACGATGAAGCGATCGCCAGGGCTTGCGCAGATCGGCGTGTCAAAGACCAGTTGCACGCGCGCTGACTCGCCGGCCGACACGCCTGCGGACTCCAACAAGGCGACGTGCGCAATACGGTGCGTCGTGCCCAGGTGCACGTGCAGCGGCGACCAGGAGTTGAGGCGCAGGCTGCTGTCGGCGAGCTGATGCAGACGGACATCGATGCGCACGGTCGGCGCAAACACGCGCGGCTCGGCGAGCCAGTCGCCACGCGCCAGCGCACTTTTCTTGATGCCGGCCAGATTGAGCGCGCAGCGCTGGCCGACGCAGCCGCTGTCCGCGGCGCGATTTTGAGTATGGATGCTGCGCACGCGCACCAGAGTACCCGCCGGCATCACCGCTAGGGTGTCGTTGGTGCGGACCTCTCCCGAGAACACGGTTCCCGTCACGACGGTGCCGTGGCCAGTGAGTGTAAACACGCGATCCACAGCGAGGCGGAACAAGCGCGCATCGCCGCGGGACGGGAAACCCGCGGCGATATCGTGCAGATAGCGGCGCAGGGAAGCCGTGCCCGGATCGTCCGGCGCGGTGGCATTGAGCGCAAAGATCGGAGCATCGCGCAACACCGTGGCAGCCAGTGTGGCGCTGACCTCAGCCTGCACTTCCTGCAAGCGTTTAGTATCAACGCGATCTGCTTTGCTCAGGGCCACGACACCGCGCGAGATACCGAGCAGCTCGAGAATCGCCAGATGCTCGCGCGTCTGTGGCATCACCCC
>PLIX01000124.1 GCA_003140135.1 Gammaproteobacteria bacterium | reverse complement strand
TCAGCCATGCATCCTTAAGTCGGCGCCAGATGTTCGTGGTGTGCTTGCGTGAGGTGACCGAACGGCACGATGCCGAGCGGGTCGCCGCCGCCGAGCGCGATGTATTCGAGAAGCTCACGGCAAACGCACCGCTGCCTACGGTGCTTGAATCGATCGCGCGCCTGATTGAGTCGGGCAACATCCGCACGGCCTGCGCGGTCAGCGTGTTGGCCGATGATGGCAGCGGCTTCTCCTGCATCGTGGCGCCGCGTTTCTCGCAGCGTCTGCGTGCCGCGCTTGACTGCGTGCGCATCGATACTCGCAGCGGATCGTGCTCCGCGGCTGTGCATCTGGGGCGCCAGGTACTGGTCGCGGATCTGGAGTGCGATCCTTTCTGGCAGGAGCGGCGCGAGCTGGCGCTCGATGCGGGGCTGCGCGCTGCATGGTCGACACCGATCAAGACTGCGAGCGGCAAGATACTCGGAGCGCTCGGGGTATACCGCATGGACCCCGGCCTGCCGAGTGCGCGCGAAGCGCAGCTCATGGCGCACGCCGCGCAGCTTGCCGGCATTGCGATCGAGCGGCGGCTTGCCGAAGCGGCCCTGCGCAGCAGCGAGGCCAAGTTCCGCGGGCTTTTCGAGGCCATCGCCGAGGGCGTCTATCAAAGCGCGCGCGACGGGCGATTGTTGTCGGTCAACCCGGCGTTCGTGTCGCTCCTGGGCTATGCGAGTGCTCAGGAGATGTACGCGTTGCCCAGCGTCGCGATACTTTATTGGAATCCGGACGATCGCGCCGAGTTTTGCCGGCGCGTCGAGAGCGAAGGGGAAATCAGGAACAACGAGCTTTACATGCGGCGGCGCGACGGTGCACAACTGGTCGTGCTTGAGAACTCCCGTACCCTGCGTGATGCCGCGGGCCGAATCGTCGGCTACGAGGGCACTATCGCCGATATAACCGAGCGCAAGCGCGCTGAGCAGGCGGTGTTCGCGGAGAAGGAGCGCGCGCAGGTGACGCTCGCCTCGATCGGCGATGCGGTCATCAGCACCGACGCGCACGGCTGCATCGACTATCTCAACGCCGCCGCCGAGACCCTCACGGGGTGGACCATTGCGGAGGCGCGTGGGCGGCCGATCGCAGATGTGCTGAATCTGATCGATGAGGTGACCCGCGAGCCCATTGAAAATCCTCTCTTGCGGGCGCTCGGGCGCCGCGACGCGGCAAGCCCGGTGGATCACTCGGTGCTCATCACTCAGGGTGCGCAGGAAGTCGCGATTCAGGAATCGGCGGCGCCGATCTGCGACCGCCACGGCGCGGTGATCGGCGCCGTGACGGTCTTCCACGACGTGACGCGGGAGCGGCGCCTGACACGCGCGCTCTCCTATCAGGCGAGTCATGACGCGCTCACCGGCCTCATCAATCGCCGCGAGTTCGACACGCGTCTGCAGCGCGCCGTGCTGAGCGCGCAGGCGCGAACGGCGACGCACGCGCTCTTGTACGTCGATCTAGATCAGTTCAAGGTGGTGAACGATACCTGCGGTCACCAGGCCGGTGATCGCCTGCTGCGCGACGTCACCGGTCTGCTGCAGACGCGGGTGCGCAGCGCCGATACGCTCGCACGCCTGGGCGGCGATGAATTTGGCATTCTGCTTGAGAATTGCACGCTCGATCAGGCGACACGCATCGCGGAGAGCGTGCGGCAATCGCTGCACGAATACCGCTTTGTGTGGGGGACGAGCACGCTGACCGTCGGCGCCAGCGTTGGAGTCGTCGAGATCAAAAGCGACACCGAGAAAGTCGCAAGCGTCATGAGCGCGGCGGACATTGCCTGCTATGCCGCCAAGGAGGGTGGCCGCAACCGCATTCATGTCTACGAGGCAGGCGGGATTTCCCACCGTCATCGCGAAATGCATTGGGTGGCACGCGTCACCCGCGCGGCGGAAGAGAATCGCCTGGAGCTCTTCTTTCAGCCGATCGTCGCCATCGGCTCAGAGGCTGCGCCGAGCTTCCATGAACTCACCGTGCGCCTGCGCGGCGATGACGGTGAGCTCGTCCCGCCGAGTGAGTTCATTCCCGCGGCCGAGCGCTACAATGTCATGTCGGTCATCGACCGTTGGGTGGTGCTGCAGGCGGTGCAGCTGTTGCGCGAACGCCAGCGTCGCGGTGTGCCGCTGCCTACATTGGCGGTGAATCTCTCCGGCACGTCGCTCAACGAGCAGTCCTTCCTCGACTTCGCCTTGAAGAATGTGGGCGATGCGCAAATCGCAGCGGCGCTGTGTTTTGAGATCACCGAAACCGCCGCCGTCACGAACCTCACCGACGCGATCCACTTCATGCGCGCACTGCAGGCGCGCGGCTGCAGATTCGCGCTCGATGACTTCGGCAGTGGCATTTCATCGTTTCTGTACCTGAAGACCCTGCCGGTCGACTTTCTGAAGATTGACGGCCAGTTCATCAGGCAGATTGCCGAGGATCGGGTCGACCGCAGCATGGTGGAAGCGATCTGCAAGGTAGGCAAGGCATTGGGCATCGCCACCGTCGCGGAATCCGTCGAGACGGCCGCTGTGCTCGCCGAGCTCGAGCGCCTCGGTGTGGACTTCGTGCAGGGCTACTACCTGGCGCGGCCGCGCCCGCTCGCTGAGCTCGGCTCCTAAGGCGGCACTCGAGTTCGTTCGCGCACGATGCGGCGCGCGGCTCCTGTAGGATAGGCGCAGCCGTTCGAACCCCTTGCAGCAGCGACAACGTTGAGCACCGCGCCGGACCTCGAGCTTGAGCGCCTGAAGCAGGACGAGCAACGCGAGCAGCGTTGGTCGCTGTGGGGCACCTATCTGTCGCAGCGTCAGTGGGGAACCGTGCGCGAGGACTATTCCGCCTCGGGGGATCCCTGGACGTATTTCCCGCATGATCATGCACGCAGCCGCGCATACCGCTGGGGCGAGGATGGCCTTTTGGGCCTCACGGATGAGCACTGCCGTCTGTGCTTCGCGCTGGCGCTGTGGAATGGGGCGGATCCGATACTGAAGGAGCGCTTGTTCGGGTTGACCGGGCCGGAGGGCAATCACGGCGAGGACGTGAAGGAGCTCTACTACTATCAGGATGCAACCCCAACGCACAGCTACTGCCGGGCACTCTACAAGTATCCTCACCGCAGCTATCCGTATCTGCAGCTCCTCGAAGAGAACCGCCGCCGCGGGCGCGAGCAGCCGGAATTCGAGCTCCTCGACACCGGGATCTTCGATGACGCGCGCTACTTCGACGTCACGATCGAATACGCCAAGGCGACGCCGACCGATATTCTGATCCGCCTCACGATCGCCAATCGCGCTCGGCAGGCGGCCGACATTCATGTGCTGCCGACACTGTGGTTTCGCAACACCTGGTCATGGGGCGACATTGAAGAGGAGTCCACCGCGCGCCCGAGCATCCGTGCCGGTGAGAATGCCTCGCTCCTTGCGGTGCACGAGACGCTCGGAACCTATCATCTTGCCTATGAAGCCGCAGGCGGCGCGCCCGAGTGTCTGTATACCGACAACGATACCAATCGCGCGCGGCTCTTTGGTTTTCCAAATGAGCGCCCGCACGTCAAGGACGGGATTCACGAGGCTGTCGTTTTGGGCCGGCGGTCTGCGGTCAGTGCCGAGGCCGCGGGTACGAAGGCCGCGGTGCATTACCGGCTGTCGATACCGGCGGGGAGCGCGGTCACGTTGCGGTTGCGCCTCACGAGCGCTGCGGAGCATCCAACTACGCCATTCGGCGCAGCATTCGATGAGCTCTTCAAGCAGCGCTTGGCGGAAGCGGATCGATTCTATGCGGGCTGCATCGAGCCCTCCCTCGACGCCGAGAAAAAGCGCATTGCCCGCGCTGCCTACGCCGGTCTTCTGTGGTCGAAGCAGTTTTACAACCTCGTGCAGAGCCGCTGGAGTACGGGAGATCCGACACAGGTTCCCCCGCCGCCGCAGCACGCTGCGCGCAACGCCGACTGGCTGCATCTGTACGCGCGCGATGTCCTATCGATGCCGGACAATTGGGAGTTTCCCTATTTCTGCGCATGGGACTTGGGATTTCACTGCGTCTGCTTGAGCAAGATTGACCCGGCTCTTGCCAAGCGCCAGCTCGTGCTCTTCCTGCGCGAGTGGTACATGCACAGGAATGGAAAATTGCCGGCTTACGAGTTTGCGTTTTCAGACCTGAATCCCCCGGTGCATGTCTGGGCGGTATGGCGCGTCTACCGCTTGCCGGAAGCGGGTAAAGCGCCCGATCGGGGGTTTCTGGAGCGGGCCTTCCAGAAGCTCCTCCTGAGCTTTACCTGGTGGGTCAATCGCGAAGACCGCGATGGCAACAACCTCTTTGCGGGCGGATTTCTCGGTCTCGACAATATCGGCGCGTTTGATCGCTCCAAGCCGCTGCCGAACGGCGGCACTTTGCAGCAGGCCGACGGCACGGCTTGGATGGCATTCTACTGCGTGCACATGCTGTCGATGTCGCTCGAGCTTGCCCGCAGCGATGATGTCTACCAGGATCTGGCATCGAAGTTTCTCGAGCACTTCGGCGCGATTTCGCTGGCGATCAACGGTGCGGGTGGCGCCGGGCTGTGGGATGAGCAGGACGGGTTCTATTACGACCGCGTTCTACTCAACGGCAGGAGCGAACCCCTGCGGGTGCGCGCCGTTGCAGGGTTTCTGCCGATGCTGGCGGCGACCATCATTCGTCACGACGACGTGGAACAATTCGCGGGATTTGTGCGCCGCGCTAAGTGGGATGCCATGTTCCGGCCGGCACAGCTGCACAGTTCGCTGCAGGCGAATGCGAACGGCACGGCGCACCTACTGAGCGTCCTGACTCGAGGACAGCTGGAGAGGTTATTGCAGAAGCTCTTCGATGAAGACGAATTCCTCTCGCCATTCGGGATCCGTTCGATGTCGCGCTTTCATGAGCAGCAGCCGCTTGTGTATACGAGCGCTGGCGCCACCTATACGGTTGACTATGAGCCCGGCGAGGGTACCAGCGGCGACTTCGGCGGCAATTCCAATTGGCGCGGACCGGTGTGGTTTCCCATCAACTATCTGATCCTGGAATCACTGCGCGTCTATCATTTGTTCTATGGAGAGGCTTTGCGCGTGGAATTTCCCACGCGTTCAGGCCATTGGATGACGCTCGGCGAAGCGGCGCGCAATCTTGCCCATCGTCTGCAAAGTCTTTTTCTCCCCGATGCTGCGGGTCGCCGGCCCTGCAACGGCACCGAGAACCGCTATGCCGAGGATCCGCATTGGAAGGACCTGCTGCTATTTAACGAGTACTTTCACGCGGATACGGGTCGCGGCTGCGGTGCCAGTCACCAGACCGGGTGGACCGCGCTGATCGCCGATCTTATGAACCTCGAGCCGCATTGGACTTGAGATAAACCCGGATTTGTCGGCGAATAATTGGCATGCACCCCTAAAATTGACGCCTATTTGTAGGCCTATAGCTGATAGACGGCGATATTTGCTCTTTTTTTTGGGCATTTGGGATCCAAAGGGGTTACAATGGGGGTGTTTTCCCCAACCTATTGGAACTTAGAATATGGCTCGCCGTAAAAAGACGAATTATTGGACCGCTGCCCACGTGAAGATGTTGCGCAAGATGGCTGGAAAGAAAAGCGCAAAAGCAATAGGGCGCGACCTGAAGCGCAGCGAATCGGCTGTGCGCTTCAAAGCATGGAGCGAGCGCATCAGCCTCGCGATGAAGTAATAGTCGACGGATAGGCACGACCGCATCCGGACCATGCCCTGCGGCGTGGTCCGGGTGTTGTCCTGCGCAAATAATAATAAGGGGGCCCGTCAGGCCCCGCGGGCGAGGTCCCGCGAGACCACACTCTTAAGCTCTATTGACGCGCGGATCTAGCTAGGGCTGCGCCTGCCACTGTGCGAGCGGCAGCGTTGGCGTTACGAGGGTGCGAGCAAAATGATCGCGCACGCTTACGTCGTTATGATCAAGCTTGACGCTGAGATCTGCGAACTTGCGATCAGATATTGCACCAGACCCGTGGTATCGCGCACCGGCACGTCGATGCCAAAAAAGCTCAATGGTGCGGCCCACAGCGCGGAAATGGGCGGTAATCCGGCGTGCAGTCCCGACTTTCAGGATCTCGTTCGCCGCTCGGGCTTTCCAGCGTCACGGTGTAGCACGGCGGTCCCAGGCTGACCTGCCTGCATCGCAGGTTGATTTCGTCGTCGCTCGCAATCGCGTCGGCGCTTAGTACGCGAGTGCGACGCCATCCGCGCGCATCTCGCTTGCGGCGCCGTAGATGCGCTGCGTGCCATTCGCGCGCCGTTCGATGCATTCATAGCGGCCGAAGCCGCCGTCGGACGCTCCGAGCGGCCAGCCAAGCGCCGCCAGCGCACGCCGGGTCGCTTCCGGGACACCCGACTCGAGCCGCAGTAATCCTCGGGCATCAAGTCCGGGCGGATCTTCGCCCATCGATTGGGATGACCCTTCGTGATGCCAGCGTGGGCTATCGCCGGCCGCCTGAACATCGAGACCGTAATCCACGCGGTCGAGAATGATCTGCGTCTGGCCCTGCGGCTGCATGTCCCCGCCCATGACGCCGAATGACATCCACGGCGCACCGTTGCGCGTGGCGAAGCCGGGGATGATGGTCTGAAAGGGCCGCTTGCCGGGGGCGTAAACATTGGGATGGCCGTCCGCCAGCGAGAATAGCTCGCCCCGGTCCTGAAACATGAAGCCAAGTCCGTCGGCAACCAAGCCCGATCCCATACCGCGGAAGTTGGACTGGATCATGGAGATCATCATTCCGTCGCGATCGGCCACGGTAAAATACGTGGTATCACCGTGGCTCGGAGCTGTGCCTGGGTAAATGGGCGTCAGGATGCGCCCGGGCCGGATCAGTTGTGCGCGAGCCTTTGCATAGGCCTTCGAGTTCAGCCACTCGGTTGGCACGGCCGAGAACTTTGGATCGGCGTAGTAGCGCGCGCGATCCTCGTAGGCGAGGCGTTTGGCCTCGACCTGAGTATGAATCGCGGCCGCCGACTGGAAACCCATGGAGCGTAGATCGAAGTTCTCCAGAATGTTGAGCATCTGGAGCGTCGCGAGCCCCTGAGTATTTTCGGCGATTGCGTAGACCTCTACGCCGCGATAGGTCGTGACCAGGGGTTGCGTCCAGTCCGAGTGGTGATTGCGCAGATCATCGTAAGACAGCCAGCCGCCGATGCGTTTGAAGTAGGCGTCGATGGTATGCGCGATCGGCCCTTCATAAAAAGCGTCGCGGCCGCCCGCGGCTATCAGCCGATAGGTGTGCGCGAGATTGGGATTGCGAAAGACGACGCCCTCTGCGGGCAGTTGCCCGCCGGGCGCGTAGGTGAGATTCGTATTGGTGGTTTCTTCAATGCCTGCCCCGGGGTGGTTAAAGATGTCCAGGTTGCGCCTGATGTAGTAGCCGATGATCTGCGGCAGCGGAACGCCGGATTCGCAAAAACCGATGGCAGGCTCGAACAGATCCTTCCACGGCAATTTGCCGTAGCGCTGATGCAGCGTCCACCACGCATCGAGTGCACCCGGTACCGAAACGGAAATCGCTCCGAGTCCAGAAATGGTGCCTTTGGGCGAACGGGCGCGCACGGTTTCGAGACTCAGCGACTTGGGCGAGCGGCCTGATCCGCTTAATCCAACAACCTTTGCAACCTTGGGATCCCACAGCATGGCGTAGCAGTCGCCGCCTACGCCCGCACTCGTCGGCTCAAGAAATCCGAGGCAGGCATTGGCGGCTACGGCGCCATCCACTGCCGAGCCACCGCGCTTCAGGATCTCGATGGCGGTAAGCGTCGCGAGCGGGTGGGCCGTTCCGGCTGCGCCGGAAAGCCCAAGCGCCGCAGAGCGAGATGCGAAGCTTGCGCCCACGGGCCGATCTCCCGCGTGCACATCCGGACGATCAAACCGAACTGCATCAGGGGCCTGAAATCCCGGCGGCGGTGCTGAGTCGGGGAGAGCCGCGTCAGTGCGCTTAGGCGCGGACGCTGTTTGCGAAAACGCGGCGGTTCCGACGGCGGCAAGGGGCAGGGCGGCTACAAAAGATCGTCGACGCATGGCGGTCTCCCGCGGCTGTCCATGGGGCAAGCTGCATTACAGCCGGAAACGCAGAATAACATCGGCACGCAAATCCGGTGCATCCGCGGATCCAAATCCGCTAGCCGATTCAAGTCCCAGGCGCAACCTCAAAACCCGCTGCAAATGACCTCAATACTTGGCTAGCCACGCGCCTGACATCCTGTTGGGATGGCGCCCCCAGCCGATACCACCCAGGGCCATGATCATGAGCAGATTCAACTTCGCCGTACTCGGCCGAGCCGCCCCTGCGATCGTCAGCGTTGCAGCGAGTGTCGGCACGCCGACCGTCGCGATGGCGCAAAGCTCCCCATTCCTCACGGGCGCCACGGCGCTTCAGAGCAACATCATTTCATGGCTCACGCCGATCGCGGTGATCCTGATCATGGTTCTTGGCGGCATGGCAATGGCCAACCGAATGTCCTGGGGCTGGTGCATTGGGGCGATCCTGGGAATCGCCATCGCATTCGGCGCGCCCCAGATCGTCACATGGGTGCGCGGGATGTTTGGCGTCTGAGCGCGGGTGGGAGCAAGACGTGACCGCACGCAACGCCGGAGTGACTGCCGACCTGCTCTTTGTAGGGGCCACGCGCCCTCCCATGCGCTGGGGGGTGACGTATTCCGCGCTGCTCTTCAATTTGGTCTTTACCATGGAGATTTTTCTCCTTACGAAAAATCTCTTCAGCTTGTTGCTTGCTGCGCCGATTCACGGCGTGAGCCTGCTGCTGTGCGCACGCGACGCGCGCTTTTTCGATCTGGTTCTGTTGTGGGGCCGTACGCGGCTCGCGGGCCTCTTGGGGAACCTGCGCTTTTGGAAGGCGAGCAGCTACAGCCCACTGCCCCTTGAACTGCCCAACTCCCGCGCGCGGCGACGCACCGGCGTGCATGTGCGCGTCGGCGCCGCTGAGAAGCTGGCGTAGCCGTGTTCACCCTAAAACGTAACACGATCGTGAAGCGCGAGCTCATAGCCGCAGAGCGGATTCCATACGCTGCGCACGTTGCCGGCAATCTCGTCAAGACAGTGTTCGGCGATTATGTCCAGGTATTTCGTCTGGGCGGAGCGAGTTTCGA
The DNA here is from genome assembly GCA_003140135.1 of Gammaproteobacteria bacterium. Classification (GTDB taxonomy): domain Bacteria; phylum Pseudomonadota; class Gammaproteobacteria; order Steroidobacterales; family Steroidobacteraceae; genus PALSA-1196. The sequence continues at coordinate 14,842 of PLIX01000124.1, read as the reverse complement.
GAGCGCCGATGACGACCAGCTCAACACCTGGCACGAGCGGCTGAATGTGCTGTGGCGAAACATAGCCAGCGCGCAGGTTGCGCTATGGGCGCACGTGATTCGTCGCCGTGAAGTTGCGGCCCCAGCCGGCACGGGCGGGACGGGATTTGCGGACGCCCTCAATGACAAATACACGGGGCGTCTTGTCGGGCAGACATTGATGGTCAATGAATGGTACCTCGCAGTGGTCTATCGCCCGACGTCCGGGGCCGCGACGGGGCTCGTGTCCAAGCTGCTCGCAAAAACGCAGCGCGACGGTACCGACCTTGACCTGCGGGATGCATTTACCGCCTGTGAGAAGCTCGGGCAGACCCTTGAGGCATCGCTCACGCGGTACGAGCCGGAGCCGTTGGGCGTCTACAAAAGAGGTGCACGCGTCTACTCAAGCCTGCTGGAGTTTCTTGCCTACCTTGTCAACGGCGAATGGCAGCCCATGCCCTTGTCCCGGGCGCCGCTCTACGACGTTCTCGCGACGACGCGACTGTCGTTCGGCACTGAGGCGATTGAGTATCGTTTGGCGACCGCGACACGGGTCGGCGCCATCCTGGGGATCAAGGAATATCCGACGCCGAGCGTCGTAGGCATGTATGACGCGCTCCTGTCGGCGCCGTTTCCGTTTGTGCTCACGCAATCCTTTGCATTCCTCACTAAGGCGGCCGGGCAGGGGCTCCTGCAGCGGCAGTTCAATCGCATGGCCAATGCCGGGGACTTCGCAATCTCCCAGGCGGAGGAGTTGAAGGATGCCCTCGATGCGCTCACCAGCAACCAGTTTGTGATGGGCGACCACCACTTTTCGTTGCAAGTACTTGCTGAAGTTCCCGATGGCCGTACGGATCGCGCGCAGGTGCGCCGTTTGAAGGAGCTCGACGATCGCGTCGCACTCGCGCGCAGCCTGCTGGCTGATACGGGGATGACAGTGGCGCGCGAGGATCTCGCTGTCGAGGCGGCGTTCTGGGCGCAACTGCCGGGAAACTTTCCGATGCGTCCCCGCAAGGCGCCCATCACGTCGCGAAACTTTTGTGCAATGACCGCGTTTCACAACTATCCCGCGGGACGCGCCACTGGGAATCACTGGGGCGAGGCGCTCGCGCTCCTGGTCACCAGTGCCCGGTCGCCGTATCACTTTTCGCTGCACGCCAGCAATCCCGCGGATGCCGACGGGGGTAGCCGCAAGGATACGGGCCATACCTTCATCTGCGGTCCTACCGGATCAGGGAAGACCGTGTTCATCGGATTCCTGATCGCAATGCTTGCGCGGCAAGGCGCGACGCAGGTGATATTTGACAAGGACCGCGGCCTTGAGATTCTGGTGCGCGCTCTTGATGGCGAATACTTGCCATTGAGGAACGGCGTGGCGACGGGGTTCAATCCGCTGCAGTTGCCGCGCACTGCGGACAATGAGGAATTCCTGAAGGCGTGGTTGCGCAGCTTGGTGCGCCCGGGCAATACGCGCGGCTTGAGCGTACGAGAGGAGTCCGATCTTGATCAGGCGCTGCGCGGAACCCTTGCGCTCGACCCAGCAGCGCGACGGTTGTCGCGGCTCACTGAATTTCTTGATCCGACGGACCCGGAGGGAATCTATGCGCGGCTTGCGCGCTGGTGCGCCAGTACCGCCGGTGACTACGCCTGGGTGTTCGACAATGCCGACGATTCCATTGTGGCGCGCCTCGCCGGACGGACTGTCATCGGCTTTGATGTCACGGACTTTCTTGAGCATGAGGTGATTCGGTCGCCAGTAACACTGTATCTCTTTCACCTGGTGCGGCAGCTCCTCGACGGGCGCCGCCTGGTCTGCTGGATGGATGAGTTCTGGAGACTCCTCGCCGATCCGGCGTTCGCGAGCTTTGCGAAAGAAGGGCCAAAGACCTGGCGCAAATTGAACGGTGTAATGTGCCTTGCAACTCAGGGCGCAAGCGATGTCCTGCAAAGCGCAATCAGCCGCACGATCATCGAACAGACGCCGACGAAGATTTTTTTCCCCAACGTCGATGCTGTCGCCGAGGAGTACATGGCGGGCTTCGGGCTGACGGAGCGTGAGTTCAAGCTGATAAAGGAGCAACTTGAGCCCGGCTCGCGGATGTTCCTCGTAAAACAGGGTCATTACAGCATCGTTTGCCAGCTCGATCTTAAGGGCTTCGATGCCGAGCTTGCGGTTATTTCAGGCCGAGCCAATGCCGTCGAGCGCATGCACCGCTTGATGGATGAGCACGGCGCCAATGCTGCCGCGTGGTTACCCATCTTTTGCAATCCCTTAACTACCCCCACAACCGGAGGTGCGCCATGGCCGCCATGAAATTTTATCCTGCACTGCTTGCCCTCTTGCTGCTGAGCGCGGTTTCCCTTTCGGCGCACGCGCAGATACCCGTGACTGACGTCGGAGCGATCGCGCAGCTAGTAGCAGAAGTCAACACGCTCGCGCAGGACCTCAACACTGCGCGCCAGGATCTTGCACAGGCGCAACAGCAGTACCAGTCGATGACCGGTGATCGCGGGATGCAGCAGCTGCTTGCCGGCACCGTGCGTAACTACCTGCCGACCAACGGACCGCAGCTGCAGGCGGCCCTGCAGGGGTCGGGGGGTGGCTACGCTCTGGGCGCCGACGTGCACGGGGCTGTCAGCAGCAATGCCGTGTTGAGCGCGCAGCAGGTCGCGGCGTTGTCGCCCGACGAGCAGGGGGCTTTGCAGGAGGCGCGCAGCTACGCAGCATTGCAGCAGGCTGTCGCGCAGGAGGCGCTAGTGAACTCGAGCAACCGCTTCTCCGCAATTCAACTGCTGATCGACGCGATTCCCCAAGCCACGGATCAGAAGGGGATTCTCGAACTTGCGGCCCGTATCGACGCAGAGGAGGGGATGCTGCAAAACGAGCAGACCAAACTCAATGTACTCGGTCAAGCCGCACAGGGCGGCGAGTGGGCCCGCCAGCAGCGAGCGCGCGAGCGCGCTGTAGCAGGCATCGGATCGCTGCGCAGCTTGCCCGCGATGGGCCTGTGACACGCGCGCGCTCGCAACCGCCAATTCCGGCACACGGCTATGGGCTTCTTCGCGGAATTCAGCGTTTGGCTCAATTCGCTGCTCACGACCTACATCGGCGATCAGACGGCGCGGGTGGCGGCGGCGCTTGAGCCCGCGATTGTCGCGCTCGCGACAATCTACCTCATGGCGTGGGGCTATCTGCAGCTGACGGGCAGGATCGACGAGCCGTTCGCCACCGGTTTGAAACGGATCATCACTCTCGCTGTCGTTCTCGCCGTGGCCCTGCAGCTCTGGCTTTACAACACAGTGGTCGTCGACACGTTCTTTAATGCGCCAGGGCAGCTCGCCGCAGTCATGGTCGGTGCGTACGATGCGGTGACGATCGTCGACCGGATCATATTCCTTGGCGGCGACGCGGGGTCGCTGCTCATTCAAAAAGGCGGCATCCTTGAGGGCAGCTTTTCCTACGATCTCGCCGGCTTTGCTGTTTATCTGCTTGTCGGCCTCACAGCCATCTACACGATTTTTCTGCTGGCGCTCTCACGAATTGCCTTGTCGGTGCTGCTGGCCTTGGGGCCGTTATTCTTCGTAATGCTGCTCTTTGAGTCCACAAAGCAATATTTCATGTCGTGGTTGGGACAGCTGGCGAACTACGCCTTGATCACGTTGCTCGCCGTCCTTGCCGCGGCGTTAATGATGACCCTCGTCGCCACAGCGGCACAGGCCGCCGCCAATCAAGGTGGCGGAATACAGATCGCCGACGCTGTCAGAGTGTGCATGGCAGCGGGGCTGACCTTTCTCATCATGCGTCAAGTAATGCCGATCGCGGCGGCGCTGTCGCACGGTGTGGCACTTCAGAGTTACGGCGCAGTCAGCCGGGCGGTGAGCTGGGGCGCGCGCCATGGTTTGGTCTTGGCAAGAAGCGGCATGGCGTACGCAGCGACGTATCGGCCGCGTACGGCGCCGCCAGAATCGGCTCTGCGGGTGCCGCGACCGTAGCCACGATTGATGCGAGCAAACATGTACGAACAGGCGGAGGAAGTATGAGGACGATCTGGTATTTGTGTTGGGCGGGGCTCTTGGCAGCTTGTGCCGCTCCCCACGCCGCGCGGGTCAGCTGCGACAGCAAACTTCGCCCGATCAATGCGCCCGCGCCGGCGGCGGGCGCACCGCTCGCCGACGCAGTGGTTACGAAAGCCCTGGACGGTGCGCCGTGAAGTCCGAAGGAGAGCTCGAAGCGTATTGGCGCGAGGGAGCTTCCTGGGAAGCGGACCGTATGGCTCAAACCCGCAGAAGTGAGCGCGTGGCCTGGTGGACTGCCGGCGGCGGATGGCTGTGTGCGCTCATGAGTGCAGCGGCGCTCATGTTCCTGATGCCGCTCAAGCAGGTCGACCCCTTTATCGTGCGTGTGGACAATACCACCGGTGTCGTCGACGTCGTCCCCGAATATTCCGGACATGGTGAAGTCGCCGAAGCGGTCACCCGCTATCTGTTGACGCACTACGTGACCGTGTGCGAGCGCTTCAACTTCGCCACCGCCGAGAGCGACTATCAGGAGTGTGGAGCGTTTCATTCGGGGTTGCGTAATCAGGCGTGGTACGCCTTGTGGAATCCTGCGAACCCGTCCTCGCCCTTGAACCTCTACAAGGATGGCTCGATCGTGCGTGCGCAGGTGGTCTCCGTCAGCTTCTTCAAGAGGGCGAACGGAGTCGCAGATCTTGCGCAGGTTCGTTACGTCAAAGGCAGACACGCAGCCGGTGCGGCGGATGAGCAGTTGACGCATTGGATTGCCACCGTTCAATACAGCTACTCGGAGCCTTCAAAGAGCCCGCAGACGCGCAGCTGGAATCCGCTCGGATTCAAAGTTATCGACTTCCGCCCCGAGCCGGAGGTAACCGGGGAAGCGTCCGCCGCCGCCGGCGCGACGAGGCCGCCTGCTGCTATTGCGGACAAAGGACCACAGCCGTGACCACTGGAAAGGAGCGTTACCTGCGCGCTGGCATCGTTGCGCTACTTGTTATTGGCCTGCTGGTGGTGCGCGCGCCTGCGCTGCGCGCCGAGGTTTATCCCGCAAGCGGCGGTGGCGATCCGCGCATCCGCGTCGCGGCATACAAGGTCGATGAGGTGTATCGGTTGCGCGGTTTGGTCGGGTACCAGATCGATCTTGAATTTGAACCTGGTGAAGCTTTCGTCGGATTGGCTGCAGGCGACATCGAGGCGCTGTCCTTCGTCGCACAGGACAATCATCTTTTCTTGAAGCCGAAAGCCGCAGCTGTGGGTACGAATCTGACGGTGCTCACCACACGGCGGCACTACCATTTTGACTATACCGCCCAGACGCGACGGCCAGCAGCCGCCAGTGAGCCCGATGCGATCTATGCGCTGCGCTTTCAGTATCCGCCCGCAGATCCAGCGGGCCGCGCGAGTGCGGCGCGCATGGAGGAGGAACTCGAGCGCGGATCCGCCGGCCGAGTGCGCAATGCCGACTATTGGTACTGCGGCCACGAGGCACTGCGCCCGGTCGCAGCATTCGATGACGGCGTGCATACACGCTTGCGCTTCGGTGCGCATGCGGAGCTACCGGCGATCTTTGTTCGCAATGAAGACGGCGCCGAGTCCCTGCTCAACTTCAGCATGGAGGACGGCGAGGTCGTCGTGCATCGCGTGGCGCCGCGATTGATCCTGCGGCGCGGCGCGCTCACGGGCTGCATCGTCAACAAAGGCTATGTGGGTTCCGGGGAACGATTGGAATCAGGCACAGTTGCGCCCAATGTGCAGCGCGAGCGCCGAGGGGCGACACCGTGAGTTTCGCCAGCGTCGAGGGTGAGAGAGGGCTCCCCTCAGTCAGCGGCGCAGGGTCGCTGCAGTCGCGCGCGAGTAGCCTCATGGCGGTTGGACTCATGTCGGTTCTTGGGCTGGGCATGCTCGCTTGGTACTACTCCCGAGCGATTGTTCGTCAAACACACGCGCAGCAAAGCGCGCAAGCCGCATCCAAGAGTCGCGCGCAAGGCGACGCTCCATTGCCATCGCTTGGACGAATCGACCCGCCGCGAATGGTGGCAGGGGGGAGCGCGACGCAACCGCCTGCGGGGACAGCGGCGCTCGAGCCGTTGCGAGAAGCGCCGGCTGCGCCGACGACATCTCCCATGTCCGGCTATCTGCCCGCGTATGGTGCCGCGGGAGGCGCCGCGGCGCCGAAGACACCGGCGCAGCTCGCCTTCGAACGCCGACTGTCCGGTCCAGCGTTTTCGCGGCAGCTGGAATTGGCTTCTGCTGCGCCGGAGCCAGCCACCGGCCGCGCCGGGTCGGAGCCGGTGAGTGAATCGGGCAGTCCGGGCGTGACCAGCCTGGTTTCTGCAGCCGCACCCGCCGCGCGCCCAGGCGCACTGCCGGCGCTTCTCACGCCGCTCGTCACACCCGCTGCGCAGGCGCATGTATTGCCCACCCAGCGCTTACTGCTATCGAAGGGGGCTTTCATCGATTGCACGCTTGAGACGGCGATCGACACAACGTTGCCCGGCATGACCACCTGTATTACGGCAACGGACACATTCAGTGTTGACGGAAAAGTCGTCTTACTCGAGCGCGGTACCAAACTCGTCGGGGAAACGCAGAGCGAGGTACAGCAGGGCTCCTCGCGAGTGTTTGTACTTTGGACGGAAGCGCGTACGCCCACGGGCGTAGTCGTTCCACTTGCCTCCCCGGGAACGGATGCGCTCGGCCGATCGGGCTTGCCTGGCGATGTCAATCGGCACTTTTGGGACCGGTTTGGCGCTGCGATTCTGATCTCCATGGTCGATGTGGCGCTCGAATCGGCCCAGCGTTCGGGAAGCGGCGGGACTGTGATCTATGGTCCGTCTCCCGCGGTCGACGTCATGACCGAGGTCTTGAAAAGCACGGTCAACATTTCGCCCACCGTCATTAAGAACCAGGGCGACCGCATTCAGGTGCTCGTCGCCCGCGACCTAGACTTCGCTGCGGTTTATGAGCTGCACACTCACTAGTGCCGTACCCATCGACGCGTCGGCGCTTGATCTCACCTTGCGCGCGCTGCGGCCGCTCCTCGGAAATCCCAACGTCACCGAAGTGTGCATTAACCGCCCGGGAGAGGCGTTTGTCGAGACCCGTTCCGGCTGGCGCTGCGAGCAGCTGCGATTCGCCGACTTCGACTGGTGCCGTCGACTGGCGAAGCTGGTCGCGAATTCGACGCGCCAGCGAATCGACGAAGCCTCACCGCTACTGTCGGCGTCGCTGCCGAGCGGCGAGCGCGTGCAAATCGTGCTGCCGCCCGCGACGACGGCCGGGACGGTCGCCATCACCATCCGTCGGCCCTCCGATGCGGTCTGGTCGGTCGAGGATCTGGCGCAACGTGGAATCTTCCGCACGACGCAGCGCGCCGGCGATGCTCTCGATGAGACCGAAAGCGAGCTCTTGCGCCTGCTCGGCGCTCACGATTACACGGCCTTCATGCAGTTCGCGGTGCGATGCCGCAAGAACATCCTCGTGTCGGGGCCGACCGGCTCGGGCAAGACGACATGGACCAAGGCGCTGATTCGCGAGATACCCGCTGACGAACGACTCATCACCATCGAAGACGCGAAGGAGCTGGTGCTCGATCGTCACCCTAATCATGTGCGTCTCTTTTATTCGAAGGATGACCAGGGCCTTGCGCGGGCATCCCCCAAACAGTTGCTCGAGTGCTGCCTGCGCATGAAGCCCGATCGGATTTTGCTGGCCGAGCTGAGGTCCGAGGAGGCCTTTGATTATTTGCGCAACGTCAACTCTGGACATCCCGGCTCCATCACGAGCGTGCATGCCACGAGCGCGGAGCTCGCCTTCGAACAGCTGGTCCTGCTCGTCAAGCAGAGCCCCGGCGGTCGCGAGCTCGCCCGGCAGGACATCAAGAGCCTCTTGTATCTGCTGGTCGACATTGTGATCCAGTTCGGCGTCGAGCGGCACGAGCGCTACATCAAGGAAATTTGGTATGAGCCAGCACGAAAGCGTCGTGCTCTGCCGGCATCTGCATCTGCATGAGGATGACCTTCTACATCGGAGCGGTGCAATCGTGCGCCTGCCCACAGCGACCGCCATGCTGATTCAAGGTTGGTGGGGTCTTGCGGCGGCTTACGCGACGGTGGCAGCGCCGATGGTCGCAGGCTTGGTTCGCGGCGGCGCGCCGCTGGCAAAACTTCTGCTGTCGCCCGTCATGGCGCTTCCGGTGACGACGGTCGCCGCGGCGGGCGTGGCGCTCGCGAATCCGTTCGCCCACGCCCTCGGGATCTCAAGCGACGGCTTGCTGCATCTCGCATTCGGCGGCGCGCTCGCGGCGGGAATCGGTTATTTCAGCGGAGTACGTCTCGCAGGTGGATTCGCAGTCGCGCCGTCGCACCAACGCGGCGCACTTGTCGTAAACCCCAAGCAGGCGGCGGTTTCAAGAGGCTGCCCACTTGCCCGGGAAGGCGCACTTACGCTCGCCGGCATCGAGCTTGCCGCCGAAGACGAAACCAAACACTTCAAATTCATCGGCACGACCGGCACCGGCAAGAGCACGGCCATCCATGAGGTGCTCAGCGGTGCGCTTAAGAGAGGCGACCGCGCGGTCATTGCGGATCCGGACGGGGGATATCTCGCGCGTTTCTACGACCCGCGCCGTGGCGATGTGATTCTGAATCCGTTCGACAAGCGCTCCGTGAAGTGGGATCTGTTTCGCGAGATTACGAACGCATACGACGTCGAGCAACTCGCGCGCGCGCTCATACCGGATGATGGAAGTCCCGATCGCGCATGGCGCGGCTACGCGCGCACATTCTTCAGTGCAGTGACGCGTCAGGCGCGCGCAGCCGAAGTGACTGATGTCGCCGAGCTGTATCGGCTGCTGGTCATAGCCACGACCAGCGAGCTGCGCACACTGGTGGCAGGCACGCCCGCGCAGCCCTTCTTAGAGGAGCACAACGGACGCATGTTCGACTCCATCCGTTCCGTGACGAGTTCCGCGGTGGGCGCGCTTGAGTACATCGCTGCGCAGGATCGGCACGCCAAGGGATTCTCGGTGCGCGAATGGGTTCGGGAGGGAAGTGCGGGGCGAACAGATTTGGCAGCTGGCGGCGTGCTGTTTATCCCCTATGAGGCGGGTCAGATCGCGGCCCTGCGGGCGCCCATTTCCGCATGGATGAGGCTTGCGGTATTCGAAGCGATGAGCCGGGGCGAAGGGGACCAGCGGCTGTGGTTCATTGTCGATGAGCTCGATGCCCTCGGCCAGATCGATGGATTGAAGGACGCACTTGCCCGATTGCGCAAGTTCGGCGGCCGCTGCATCCTGGGTTTTCAGTCGATCGCGCAGGTGTCGAGCACATACGGCCAGGGCGACGCGCATACGCTTGTCGAAAACTGCGGCAACACGCTCATCCTGCGTTGTTCCGCGAGCGAGGGCGGCGGCACCTCACGATTTGCATCCCGTCTGATCGGTGAGCGTGAGGTGCTGCGGACGACGGAATCGAGGAGCCGTCGGCCTTCGGAGTGGTTGGCCTCGTCTTCGCACAGTGACCACTTCAGCACGGAGCTCGCCCTGCTGCCCTCCGAAATCGAACAGCTTCCGGACCTCGTTGGGCTGCTCAAAGTCGCCTCGCGGCCTGAATGGCTGCGTGTCGCGCTGGAGCACAGCGCCCATCACTCCAGCACGGCAGGCGCTGCGCAGGCGCAGGCCGAGGCCAAACAAGACTGGATGCGCTGGCGCGCGGCGCGGCGGGAGTATTCGGCCTGCGCAGCAGCGCAGGAACCGGGGCGAGCGCAGGCGCGCCGCGCACCTGGGCCCGGCTGCGATGCCCCGCGTAGCAATTAATGCGCCGGAGGAAGCCAAGTGAATGACGAAACCATGAAGTGTGGACTTCTAATGGAGACTGCGCAGACGCATCAGAGCCTCGCGGACGGCGCTCTGCAGAAATTGCGGGCGCACACACAGGACCTTGACGTCGTGGTGCGCGACGAGATCCGCCGTACATTGCTCGAAGAACTGCAATTGCTCGCCAGCGAAAGCAAGGACGCTGCGCGCGCTCTGCGCTCCTTGGCGCAATCGGCAAACGCACGTGTGGCCTTGTGGAGTATCGGCACCGTAACGCTGTGCAGTGCGATCGGCATCGCGATGATCGTGGCCACGGCTCGTTGGCTCCTGCCGTCGCATGCCGAAATTGCAGCACTCAGTGCACAGCGCGATGAGCTTGCCGTGGCCGTCGCGCGCCTTGAGGCGCGCGGCGGACGCATTGATCTGCGGCATTGCGGTGATCCCGGCCGGTACTGCGTGCGCGTGGACCGCAAAGCACCGGCATTCGGACAACAGGCGGACTATCTAATAGTAGCGGGATATTGAGCCCATGGAAGCGCCAGCTTTCCTGCTGCTCCTCGGCCTTGTGCTCATCGTTGGCGGGCGAGTGTTCGCGTCTCGCGCGATGACCGGCGAGACGCACCGGCGAGGAACGCAGGTTGTGCCGCACAGGCGCGCAGCGCGCAGGTCGCTGCGCGTGCCAGACCGTCGCGATGCCAGGCCGCTCACGCTCGCAGGCGTCGCCATCGACGCGTTGGATGAGACCAAGCACTTCAAGCTGATCGGCACGACTGGAACCGGAAAATCCACCGCGATTCGTGAGCTCCTCGGCGCAGCGCTCGCGCGCGGCGATCGGGCGATCGTCACCGATCCCGACGGGGGATATCTGAATCGCTTCTATGACCGCTACCGTGGCGATGTCATCCTCAATCCCTTCGAGCCGCATTCGGTGAAGTGGGATCCATTTGCGGAGATTCGCCACCCCTATGATGTCGAACAGCTCGTGAGTGGCCTCATTCCATCGACCGAAGACTCATCGGGCCGGGAGTGGCGCGGTTATGCGCGCACGTTCCTGAGCGCGATCGCGCGGCGTTGCGGCGAGACGGCCCGGCGCGACTCGGCCGAGCTATGGAGACTCATCGCCATTGCCAGTAGCGAGGAGCTGCGTCCGATGGTTGCCGGCACGCCCGCACAACCGTTTCTCGAGCCCGATAACGCACGTATGTTCGGCTCGATCCGATCCGTGACAGCCTCTGCGGTCGCCGCACTCGAGTACATTCAGGCGCAGCGTGCCGCAGCGTTTTCAGTGCGGGAATGGATCAATACAGGCCGCGGCGTACTCTTCATTCCGTATCAGGCCCGGCAGCTTGCCGCCTTGCGATCAATCATTGCCACCTGGACGCGGCTGGCCATTTTTGAGGCCATGAGCGCTCCAGAGGGCGATCAGCATCTGTGGTTCGTGGTCGACGAGCTCGACGCCCTGGGGGCGATCGATGGGCTTAAGGATGCGCTCGCCCGACTGCGCAAGTTCGGCGGGCGTTGCGTGCTGGGCTTTCAGTCGATCGCGCAGGTCTCAAGCACCTACGGCGCGGGCGAGGCGCAAACCATTGTCGAGAATTGCGGGAACACGCTCATCCTGCGCTGCTCCGGGAGCGAGGGCGGAGGCACGTCGCACTTCGCCTCGCGTCTCATCGGTGAACGCGAGATCGTGCGGCGCCAGATCACTCGCGGACGAGATCGCGAAGGACTCTTTGCGGGCCGTGGTGCGCGGCGCTCCACGCAAGTGAGCGAGCAGCACGTCACCGAGGTGGCTTTGATGCCCTCTGAGCTCGAGCAGCTGCCCGATCTGACCGGTTACCTGAAAACCGCCTCGGCGCGCGCATGGATGCAGGTGTTGATCGTGCGGTAGCCCGCGAAGTTCGCAGTCAAACGCCGTGGCCATCTATTACTTGAACGTCAAAACGTTCGGACGCAGTACGGGCGGCCGCGCCACTGCTGCCGCCGCCTACCGCTCCGGCGAGCGCATCCGCGATGAACGCACCGGTCAAGTCTTCGATCATTCACACCGCACCGACGTCATGCACAAGGAAATCGTTCTACCCTCGAATCTTTCCGGCGCCGGCATGAGCTGGGCGCAAGATCGGGCTGCCCTGTGGAATGCAGCCGAGCTCATCGAGTCGCGCAAGAATGCAGCGGTCGCCCGTGAATACGTCGTCGCACTGCCCCATGAGCTGACGCACGGGCAACGGCTGGGTTTGGTGCAGAAGTTCTCGCAGGACTTGGCTGATCGTCACGGCTTTGCCGTCGATTTTGTAATTCATGCCCCACGGCCCATTAACGATCCACGCAATTTTCACGCTCACTTGCTGACGACCACCCGGGAGGTATTGCCAACGGGGCTTGGTGCCAAGACAAATCGGGACATAGGCTCGGTGAAGCGACAGGAGCGTGGACTCTGTTCCGCCCTCAAGGAGCTCTACGCGGTGCGCGAACGGTGGGCGACATTCACTAACGAGGCACTGCAGCAGGCCAATCTTGAAGTCCGCGTTGACCATCGCAGTTATAAGGCGCAGGGCATCGATCGCGAGCCCCGGCCGAGAATCCCGATGGGGGCGTGGCGCGCCGAAACGCAGGGGCAGAAGAGTGAGATTGCCGAGAGGATCCGTGCGGCGTATCGCGTGCGCGTGCAGGCGCGTCTGGAACGGGCGATGGCGCGTGCGTCCAGCTTGGGCAGTGCGGGTAAACTCGACGAAATCCGGCAGCTCGCCCGTCAAAGCTGGCTGCAGTTACGAGATACGCCGCGCGCAGCCCCCGCAACTGCGGAGTCCGCGCGCAGCAAAGCGCGCGATTCGCAAAACGCATTCGATGTTGGCCCTAAGGAGCCGGATGATGACCTTGCCTTGTAGTGGCGGAACTTACCGCGGCTTAATGGGGCATTGCGAGTAACTGTGCAAACGGGTCATGACATGCCAAATCACGTCAATAATCGTTCGCAAACGTACAGTATTGCGCACGCGGTGCAACGCTGTGCTGGCTGCGCTCGGCGCACTGCGGTCATCGGCCTGATTCTGCCTCCCGGCCACGAGACACTGGAAATTGACTCGGACGCGCAGACCGCCGCGGCAGACGTGTGGGATGCTGCAGAAGCCGGCGCATTCCTGTTCTTTATCGAGTATCTCTCGGAGGCGGTGCGGAATCGCCTGCGGCAGCATTCGCAGCACTACCGTCTCGACCATGATGAGCGGGCGGGACAAATATATTGGATGAATCACTGCTCTTTCTGTGGCGCGCAGCAAGAAGATTTCGAGTTGTACTGCGAACCCGAGGGCGCTTTCCTGCCGATCTCGGAGCACGCGGCCGCGTCGATTCGGCTACAGGAGGTGTCCGAGCCGTTCGAGGCGCAAGCTGCGGGGTATGCATATGCGCCGGACTTCTTCGACGGCGTACAACGCTAGCGAAAGCAGCGGGAGCGGCGAGTCTTAGGGTACGACGGCGAGAAACAGGAGGGCGGCAAAGAGCGCCATGTGCACGGCGCCCTACAAAACAATCGCACGGCCGCCGCCGAGCGTCAGCTTTCCGACGATCGCCGTCAGCGTCAGGAGGATGACCTCCTCGATCCGGTCGAACCGTACCCCTGCCTAACTCGGACGCTTACTTTGGAGCTTGCGTCGGGACTCGAAATTGGTTAGCGCCATGCAGACGCATTGCGCGCGTTAGCGGCACCGGGGGAATTGCGCAATTCGCTCGCGGGTCGCAACACCCTGTCGCTTCATTGCCAGGTGCAGCTTGAGTTGCCGCGAGGAGAATCGAGCACTCCCGCGGCGGCGGGGAATTACTCTACGGTCGCGCTCACGATTTTCGAAAGACTGCTTTCGACGCCACTCGTCGTGTAGTCCGCCACCTCGAAATACCAAGTCCCCGCAGCAAGGTTCGTAAGTGCGTAGGAAGTGGCGCCCGGATTAGTGACTTGCGCGCTCTGGCTCAAATTGTTCGCGCTAGTGCCGTAGTAGATGCGATAACCCGCGAGGTTCACAAGCGGCGTTCCATTGGTGTTCTGGGTAGGGATGCTCCAGTTCACTGTCACCGCGGCCGTTGATGGCTGATTCACGGTGATGCCGAAAGCGGCCAAAGAGGCGCTGAGGGCCCCGTCGCTGACGCTGATGAGGATGTTTGGATAGCTGCCGACGTTTGCCGCAGTGGGCGTTCCCGTGAGTTGCCCCGTGCTCGTACTGAAGCTCGCCCATGAGGGCCGATTGACGATCAGGAAGGTCAGTGCGTTGCCACTGGCGGACGGCGCAAAAGAATACGCTTGTCCGGCGACGGCGCTGGCTGAAGGAGTGCCTGTGATCGTCGGTGGAGGAGCCGGTGGAGGAGCGCTCTGCGTGACTGTGATCCGAAAGGGCCCGACCGTTGCTACTCCGACGCCGTCGGAGACGCTGATCTCGATCTCGTTCGTCGTACCGACATCGTCTGCGCTCGGTGTCCCCTTGAGTTCGCCCGTTGCCGTGTTGAACGTGGCCCAACCAGGCATGTTCGTGATGCTAAACGTGAGCGCAGTGCTGAGGGTATCGGACACTGTGGGCGTGTAGTCATACGGAATCCCAACCTGCGCTGAGGTGGGCGGGATCCCCGTGATGACGGGTCGCTGCGGATCGGAGACGGACTGCGGCAGGGAACTTGGGTCGCCCGAGGTCGTTGTTTGTACGCTCCCGCAGGCTGACAGCGCGACGAGAACCAACACGCCACACAGCCAGACGCGAAGCGAGGGCGCCGCTGCGTCAGCTGTTGCGCGGCACGCAAGATCCGCCGCCGGCACGATGGCTTTCTTTGATCGCATAGCCTTCCCAGGCCGCACAACAGGTGCCATCGAGCAGCGCAGCCCAAGCACGCGCCACCGTCCGAACCAGGTGTGAAACCAAACCAGTTCGGCACGGATCTATGTAAGATCCGCCCGAACATCACCGATTGCTGTTTTTAGCGCTTCTAACGACTCGGTCGCAGCGCCTTCATCCC
>PLIX01000116.1 GCA_003140135.1 Gammaproteobacteria bacterium | reverse complement strand
GCCCGCGACCACCGGCGCATTGCTGATGCGAGCCTTGCCGGTGGAGACGCGCGCCGCGAGCGCGCCGGTTGACTTGTTGAGCCAATGCACATAGCCCTGGTAGTCCGCCACCACCACCGCGTCGTCCGACACCGCAGGCGCCGACAGCCCGCGATGCAGGAGCGCCTTTTGCTGCCAAACCTCCGCACCCGTGCGCCGGGTGAGGGCGGTGATCTCCCCATCGGCGCTCGACA
Source organism: Gammaproteobacteria bacterium (assembly GCA_003140135.1). Lineage (GTDB taxonomy): Bacteria > Pseudomonadota > Gammaproteobacteria > Steroidobacterales > Steroidobacteraceae > PALSA-1196. Next base: position 4,983 of record PLIX01000116.1, on the reverse strand, counting down.
TGTAAATATTGTCGTCGTCGATGCCTAAGCTTCGATAGCTCGAGGCGTCGTGCGACCACCACACCTGCCCCGTGTCGAGCGCGAGCATCGCGACCTTGCCCTGGAAGCCGACGACGAAGACGTCCTGGTTGGACACCCTGACCGCGGTATCGATATCGACGAGACGTTCAAGCTCCGTGCGCCCGTGCGGGGGCGCAACCGGCGTCTCCCACGCGACCGTGCCGTCGAGGGTGTTGACCGCGACCACTTTGCCGTTGTCGAAGCCGCAAATGGCCATATCGCCTGCGATCGTCGGCCGCGCGACGCCGCGCAGGGACAGCCGCGGCACCGTCTGCTCCTGCTGCCACAGCTCCTTGCCGTCCTTGAGGCCAAGGCCCCGGAGCTTGCCATCGGCCGTTCGCACGACGACAGCACGCGGGCCAATGGCGGGCGATGAGAGAATCTCGCCATTCACGAGCACCCGCCAGAGCACCTTGCCGGTGGCGGCATCGAGCGCAATCACGTCGCCGTCACTCGAACCCACGACGACGAGGCCTTCCCCGACTTCCGTCGCCCCGCCCAGCGGCGCCTTGGTTTTCGTGCGCCATATTTGATGACCGGAGGCAAGCTGGAAGGCCGCAACGTCGCCCTTGCGCCCCGCCGCGTACACCCGCTCGCCGTCAACCGCGAGCGCAAGCCCAAGCCGCAGTGGCACTTTGGCGCCGCCGACATCCGCGCTCCAAACGTGATCGACGTGCAAGGTCGCCTGCAGGTTGGCAAGCTTCGCCGGCCGGTCCGGATCCTTCTCGTTCTTACAGGCGGCGAGCGCGAGCAGGCAGGCGACGACAATAAGGCGGCGCATCGCCTATTTGGCTCCGGCGGCAGCGTGCGGCGCGGGCTCGTCGGCGACGAGATCGCCGATCTTCAAATCAAGCCTCTCCGGATCCACGGTTCCGGTGCCATCCGCCGCACGTGCGGCGCGGTACTCCTTGAGCGCGGAAGCAAAATCCTTCTTTGCCTCGAAGGCATCCCCGCGCGCCTCGTGATAGCGCGGCGCGAAACTGCCCGGGTCGACCGCGGCGAGCGTTGCGAGGGCCGCGTCAGGCGTATTCTGTGCGATTTGAATGCGTGCGAGGCGCTCGCGCGCAATGAGCGCGAGCGCGTGATCCGGAGTTATCTCCATGACGCTCTTCAAGCTGGCAGCAGCCTTGTCGAGCTCGCCTGCGTCCACAAACGCGCGCGCCGCAACGAGATTCACCTCATCCAGATACGGCGACTTCGGCTGCTCGCGTTTGAGCGTGTCGATCATCGCGAGCGCCCGCGCACGATCGCGACGTCCGAACGCCTCCGCGATCTGCAGGGACTGCGCGCTCGCCTGGCTTGCGAGCTCATCGGCGTGTCCCTGCCACCAGTGCCAGCCGGAAAGCAGCAAGGCGCCCCCGGCGACCCCGGCAACGATCCACGGGCCGTTCACTTTGAGCTGCGTTTTCAGCCATTCCCACTGTTCTTTTTCTGACAGATAATCGTCCACTCAGCCTCCTCAAGACACTCTAGCCGCTCGGGCGGCTCGTGAGCCGCAGCAAGAGCTCTTCCACTCTCGATGCCACCTCAGATCGCGGGCACTCCGTCTGACCGCTCTCCTGGCGCAAAGGTTTCATGGCAACGACGCTGCGCGCCATCTCCTCGTCGCCGCAAATGAGCGCCAGCGCAGCGCCGCTCTTGTCCGCGCGGCGAAACTGCGCCTTGAAATTGCCGCCGCCTAAATTGAACTCGAATCTTCGATGCGGCAGCGCATCGCGCAGCTCTTCGGCCATTTGAATGGCCGCGCCCGCCTGCGCCGCGCCATTCACGATGAGGTACACATCCGCCGGCACGGCGCCCGGCACGCGCGCTGCCTGCACCAGAAGATCGACCACCCTTTCGATGCCCAGCGCAAAACCCACGGCAGGAGTCGCCTCCCCGCCCAGCTGCGCAATGAGCCCGTCATAGCGTCCGCCCGAGCACACCGCATCCTGCGCCCCGAGCGCATCGGTAAGCCACTCAAAGACAGTGCGCGAATAGTAATCGAGCCCGCGCACCAGGCGCGGATTCACGCGATAGGCGATGCCGATGCGCTCGAGCGTGGCGCGCAACTCCTGGAAGTGCGCGCGCGAGGGTTCATCGAGGTGATCGCTTAAGAGCGGCGCGCCGGCGATGACCTCGGCCATTTGCGGATTCTTGCTGTCAAGGATGCGCAGCGGGTTGCCCTGCAGGCGACGGCGGCTGTCCGCATCGAGCGCGCTCTCGTAGCGCCGGAAATAGGCGACCAGGAGCTCACGGTATGCGCGGCGCGCCTCGGGTGTGCCGAGCGAGTTGATCTCCAGGCGCACGCCGGAGAGTTCAAGTCTGCGCCACAGCCGCGCGGTGAGCGCGATAAGCTCGGCGTCGATGTCGGGACCGGCAAATCCGATGGCCTCGACGTCAAGCTGATAGAACTGCCGATAGCGCCCCTTCTGCGGGCGTTCATGGCGAAACATGGGGCCGATGCACCACAGCTTGTGACGCGCGCCGCGCAGGAGGCCATTCGAAATCGCGGCGCGCACGATGCCCGCCGTCGCCTCGGGCCGCAGGGTGAGGCTCTCGCCGCCCTGATCGGTGAAGGTATACATCTCCTTCTCGACGACGTCCGTGAACTCGCCGATCGCGCGCTTGAAGAGCTCCGTGTGCTCGATGAGGGGCACGCGGATCTCCTCATAGCCATAGGAGTTCGCCACCTCGCGCGCGCACGCCTCGAGGTGCTGCCACGCAGAGATATCCGCGGGCAGCACGTCGTTCATTCCACGAATGGCCTGGATCTGCTGCGCCACGCCTCAACCTCTTTTCAAAACCCACCACACGACCCCGAGCAGCACAAGCCCGATCAACGCAAAGAGCGCGGGCACGGCAAAGCGGCGCACATCCGAGAGCGGATCGATGGTCGGCGGCCGCGGAAGATCCGGCAACACCGCGCGCGCCGTCTCGTTGTACAAGGCGACGAGCTCATCGCTCTTCTCCCCGACGAGATCGCTGTAGCGGCGAATGTGGCCGCGCGTGAAGACCGGCGCGCCGAAGATGTCGTACTCTTCGGCCTCGAGCGCGACCACGCTCTTCGGATCGACGTGCAGTTTCTCAGAGGCCTGCGCGAGGGTTAGACCGACGCGCTCGCGCGCGGCGCGCAACCGCGCGCCGATGCCACTCTGGCGAGCGCCGGGGACATCAGGTGTCATGCGCTAGGAGCCGGCGTTGCGGTTGAGATCGGCGAGCGCGCGCGCCTGATCGGAGGTCGGGAAATCCATGCGCAGCGAGCGTGCATAGCGCTCGGCGGCGACGCGGTCGCCCATGGCGCGCGCAATACGCACACCGAGGAGCAGCAGATCGGGCGTCGCCTCATAGTTGTCGGTGTAATGAGTGATCGCCGTGCGCGCATCGTTCAAGTGCCCGCGCTCAAATTCAAGGTCCGCCAGCTGATAGGCGGCCTCGCCGAAATTGGGCCTGATGGCGAGCGCCCGCTGCAGGGCCTGCTTTGCCTCGTCGTCGCGGTGCGCCGCGCGCAGGCACACGCCCATGTTCGTGTACGCCGCCTCGGGCGTGCGGTAGAGCGGATTCTTCCCCGCCTCGAGGAAGTACTTGACCCCCTCGTCGGTGCGCCCGGTCTGGCACAGGAACACCCCGTACTTGTTGTCGATGTCCGGATCCTTCGGGGCATAGCGCAACGCGGTGCGGTACTCGTCATCCGCCCGCTTGGGGTCGCCTAAGCGCTCGTAGAGCTGTCCCAGCGCTGAGTGCACTTTGGGGTCGCGCGGACCTTCCCTCAGGGCGCGCTCGAGCTTTTCCTTGGCAATGGCGAGATCACCCTTCTGCAGGTATCCCTCCCCGAGCTGTCTGTTGTAGTTGGCGGCCTGTTCATTGGTGCTCTCCGCGCGCGGGATCGAGCTGCACGCGCCGAGCAGGGCAATGAGAGAGACCGTGCCGATCCAGGCGCGCAGCGGGTCAGCATTCATGGGGGCACCGCGGCATTCATGTGTTTGTTTCCCAGGCGCGCGGTCGTGCGGTCAATCACGCGGCCGGCAAGCTGCCCGCAGGCGGCGTCAATGTCATCGCCGCGCGTGCGCCGAATGGTGGCGAGCACGCCGCGCCCGACGAGCTCATCCCGAAAGCGCTCGATCACCTCAGGCGCCGAGCGCCGATAGTGCGTGCCGGGAAAGGGGTTGAAGGGAATGAGATTGACCTTGGCCGGATGTCCCTTCAAGAGTGCGGCAACCGCGCGCGCCTGGCTCACCGAATCATTGACGCCCGCGAGCATGACGTATTCGAAGGTGACGCTGCGCCCGTTCTGCTCATCGATATAGTGCCAGCAGGCCTCCAATAATTCGGCGATCGGATGCTTCTTGTTGATGGGTACGAGCTCGTTCCTGAGCTCATCATCCGGGGCATGCAGCGACACGGCGAGCGCGCAGTTGACCTCCTGCGCAAGCTTCCTGATCTGCGGCGCAAGCCCCGAGGTTGACAGCGTCACGCGGCGCCGCGAGAGATCAAAGCCGCAGTCATCAAGAAAGATGCGCAGCGCGGGCACCACGGCGCGGAAATTTGCGAGCGGCTCGCCCATCCCCATGAGCACGACGTTGCTCACGATGCGCTCGCCCGGCAGGCCCGTTTGCGGACCTTCTCCCAACTCGCGCTTGGCAAGCCACACCTGGCCCACGATCTCCGCGGTGGAGAGGTTGCGATTGAAGCCCTCCTGGCCCGTGGAGCAGAACGAGCAGTCAAGCGCGCACCCCACCTGCGAGGAAATGCACAGCGTCCCCCGGTCATCCTCCGGGATGAATACCATCTCAAAGGCCTGCGCTGCATCGGCCTTCAAGAGCCACTTGCGCGTGCCATCTGCGGAGACGTGCACGCTTACGATTTCGGGCGCGCGCACTTCGGCGCGCGCATTGAGCAGCCTGCGAAAATCCTTGGCCAGATCCGTCATGTCCTGGATATGCC
>PLIX01000136.1 GCA_003140135.1 Gammaproteobacteria bacterium | reverse complement strand
AACCGGCAGATTGCGCTTCTTGTCCGAATCCTTGACAAGCGCCAGGCTCCGCACGAGCGCACCACGCAGCGCACGCGGGATCGGCATGCGGTCGTACCAGCGCATGATTTTCTGCGCGGCATACACCGGATGGCTCGCCCAGAGTTCATCGCCGCCATCGCCCGTGAGCAGATAGTCGACGTTGGATCTGGCCGCCTTGGCAAGGAGCCAAGTGCCGATCTCAATCCCGACATCGCAGAACGGCATGTCCATGGCTGCCACTGCGGCAGCCACCTCGAGCGACTGCTGCTCGCCGAAGTCGACTTCGGTATGCCGCGTGCCGAGTTGTCTTGCAAGCTCACGTGCGTACGGAGATTCATCGAATGAGGCTCCGATGCAGCGAAAACTAAAGGAACTGATGTCTCCGGAGAGGTGCTTGCGGGCGAAGGTCGCGACGGAACTGGAGTCCATCCCACCGGAAAGGAACACGCCCGTGCGGGTATCGCTGAGACGCCGGACCACGCTCGCTTCGAGGAGCGCCCTATAGCGCGTCGCAATCTCTGCCTCGTCTGCATTGAGCGGCTCTGCGAATGACAGCCGATACCAGGTGCTCGTGCGCGCCGTGCCGGTTGCCGCGGAGAACTCCACGATCGATCCGGGCGGCACGCGTTCGATTCCCGCGAACAACGTGGCCTCTCCCGGCAGGTAGCAGTAGGTCAGAAACTCGACCAGGCCCTGCATCGAGATGGCGGGCGCTGATCCAAGCATCACGGCGACGTCGCGCGCGCGCGATCCGAACACGAGCCGTCCTTCAGCTTGCGAGAAACACAGCGGTTCCATGCCGAAGCGATCACGAATCAGCGTGAGCCGCCCATCGCGCGCATTCCACCAAGCGATCGCGAATTGCCCGTCCAGTCTTTCGAGCGCACGCCGGCCGTCACTGGCGAGCATCGCGAGCAGCCGATTTGCCGACACGGAATCTCCGCGCGCAAGGTCACCGGCGGGTCCGACCATTATCGGATTGCCCGAAAAGGCAAGCCACGATCCCGTCGCCGCATCGCTTGCCAAACACTGCGCCGGCGCAAGCGCGCCACCAGCGGATTCATGCCGGTAGACTTCGCTTAAGAAACGCGTCGCACTCACATCCGCTGCATGCAGCGTGAAGCCCGGTGGCGTCGCTGCGATGCGGTCGCGGCCGCCAATGGCTCCGAGAATCATGGCACGGCCTCCCGATCAGAAATGTTCAACCGCCCAACCATCACAGCAAACCCTTCGATTTGTACCAAGCCGCGGTGCGCGCGAGACCTTCCTGCAGGGGGATCTGCGGTGCATAGCCGATCTCGCGCGTCGCTTTCGCGCACGAGAATCCGCGGTCGATGAGGAAGAAATCTAGTCGCCGCTTGTGCAGGGGCGGCTCGATGCGCAGCGGCCGGCACAGGGCCTCGCACAGCTTCGCTGCGGCGAGCACCGGGCCTGCCGGAATATGGCCCCGCGGTGGGGGACGCCCCACGGCCTGCGCGACCGCCGCAGCAAGCTCGGTGATCGTCGTGTAGCGGGGGCCGCATAGAATATAAGTCTGGCCAAGCGCCGCCGGATGCTCACCGCAGCGGATGATCCCATCGACGAGATCATCGATATAGGTCATGTGGTAGAGCACTTCACCGCGGCCGATCATGCGAAAAGACCCGTTGGCGATCGTGCGGAACAGCTTATGAAAGCGCATGTCGCCGGGTCCGTGGATGCCGACCGGCCGGAAGATCGTGCCCGGCAGGCCGGCGTCGAAGTACTTGCGCGCGAGCTGCTCGCCCTCAAGCTTGCTCTCTTGGTAGACATCGAGCGGGCCGAAGGCCGCCGTTTCATCGGCAGGCGCCTTGACATCCCCGTGGACACCGACGGTACTGCAATGGACGACGCGGCCGACCCCTTCGCGTCGGCTGGCGTCGAGGACGTGCTCCGTCCCGCCGACATTGATCTGGCGGTAGACTTCGTCCCCGAAGCGCGCTTCACGATAGATGGCGCCGATGTGGTACACGACTTCACAACCGTGCACGGCACGGCGGACATCCGCGGCATTCACAAGATCGCCGATGACTGGCTCGATACCATCGCGGCTCAGCGCTTCGGCCTTCGCTGGATTGCGCACCAAAGCACGCACCTGATAGCCACGCCCCTTCAAGGTGCGAGCGAGGTGCCCTCCGGTAAAGCCGCTTGCTCCTGTTACTAGCACTTGCATGGGACGGTCAGGACCTCTGCCAGCTGTGAACTGGATGGGCGGAGGATTTGCGCGGTGCGGATTCGACCGGCGTTGCAACCAGGGCGGTCGCGATCAGCCGCTCGAGCATCGCGGGTTGCGGCGCGGTAAACATCCAGTTCGTCCGCCGCAGAAAAAAATCTTCCGGGTGCATCACGGATTCAGCAGCCGCGGTGTCGCGGATGAAGGTCATTGCGTCGAGCGGATCCATCGCGGAAACCCGCGCACCGTCAAGAAGCAGCGCGGTTGCCGCCGACAGCGGCCGGACGGCTGCGCCGCATGGCGCCGCACTCGGACGCAATCCCGGAAATAGCTTCGCAAGGGCGCGCTCGGCGACGCGTCGCGCGGTCGTGAACTTCATGCCCGTGAGGCTGTAGAGACCGGCGGGACCGCCATGCTCGGCGTGCTCGATGCAGCACTCCCGCGCCGTCAGATCCGTGCTGCCCGGCGTGCGAACCGGCAGCAGTCCGCAATACACCGCGCGCACATTGCGCTGTGACAGGTTGATTCCCGGGACCGCGCGGTTAATGCGGCCGAGGAACGCGTCAATCTCGGCTTCGCTGACTACCGCGTCGCGGCATGATTCGGGCCGCCCGACATGCTCGGTCCCCGCCCATACGCCGAACGGCGCCGGGCACAGAAAGTAGACCGGTGCGCCGCGTTCCGGTGCGGCGACTGCAAGAGCGTCGCGGCTGAGCGGTTCGCAGTCGAGCAGCACATTGAAAGCAAGTGACGGGATGAAGAGCTCGCGGTAATCCCGATCCTGCTCGGCGGCGAATACGCGTGCCTGCGCTCCGGTGCAGTTGCAGATGCGCTCAGCGTCGAAGCGGTATTCCGCGCCATCGATCCGGTCGAGCGCTTCGAGGCCCTGGATGCGTCCGTCTTGGACGCGAATTCGCTTGATCTCGGTGTAGTTCAGCGCCTGCACACCCAAGGTACACGCGGCATGCAGCAGCTCGGTGAGAATCCGCTCGCTGCTGCGCATGTGGTAGTCGTACCAAAGCGCCCCACCCTCAAGGCCATCCGCGCGCACCTGGCGAAACCGGCGGCGCATCGCCGCCGGCCCGAACGTCGCGCTGCCTGGTAACCGCACATCCTTGGCGACGCCATCGTTGCGATGGCTCGAGAGCGCATCGTTCACGGTAAGCGCCGCACGCATCACCACGCGTCGCCTTAATCCCTCACCATACAGCGGCATCAAACAAGGCAGCGGCTCGATGAGCCCCGGAAAGGTGCGCGCGAACCAGCGACGTTCCGCGACCGATTCGCGAAAACGAGTGACGTCGAGGCTTTGCAGATAGCGCAGGCCACCGTGAATGACGCGCAGCGAATTGCCGCTCGCTCCACTGCCAAAGTCCGCACGCTCGAGCAACAAGACCCGCAGGCCGCGCTCGGCCGCCTGCAATGCGAGGCACACCCCATGAATACCGCCGCCGACAACGGCCAGGTCGAACCGCTGTGCGGCTGCGGCAGCCGGCGCACGCGTAATCATGCCGTCACCCGCCAGCGAGTGAGCCAGTCCTGAAACACGAGCATGCCCCATAGCACGTGGCTGTGATTGGCGCGATTTTCGAGGTGCTCGTGCTTCAGGCGCGAAACCTCGGCCGGCTCGAACAAGCCGTCGGCGGCAATTCGCTGTGGGCTCAAACTGTCCTCGAGCAAATCGCGAAACTCGGTCTTCAGCCAGTTTTTGATCGGGATGCTGAATCCCTGCTTGGGCCGGTACACGCATTGCCGCGGCACGTGGCGTGCTGCGACTCGCTTGAGCAGGATCTTGGTCTCGCTGCCGGTGTACTTAAGTTCCGCAGGCAATTGAAACGCAAGCTCAACCACCTCTTTGTCGAGCAGCGGCACGCGTGCCTCGATCGAGCAGGCCATCGACATGCGATCGACTTTGGCAAGGCAGTTGTCGACCAGGTAGCTGCTAAAATCGACATACAGCGCGCGATCGCGCGCGTTGACGTCGGCGGCCTCGTCATTGAGCCGCTCGATGTGCGCGCCGACCGGAGTTGACAGCTGCGCATAGGCCGACGGCGTGAACAGCCGCTGACGCTCGGAATCCTCAAGAAACAGCCGCCAGCGCGCGTGTCCGAGCGCCGGGTCCATGCTCGCCCCGGCGACGAAGCGCTTGGCCTTGTTGACGAGTCCCTTCTTAGCAGCCGTCGGCGGCAGCGCCTCGACGACCGGCGCGACCAGGCCACGGCGGATCCAGCCCGGTACCGCACCCCAGACACGGGCCTTTTCCTGCGCCATGAACGTCTCGTAGCCACCAAAGAGCTCATCGCCGCCATCCCCGGACAGCACTACCTTCACGTACTTCGCGGCGAGCTGCGAGACGAGGTAGGTCGGAAAGATCGAGACGTCGGCTATGGGGTCGTCCATGTACCGCATCAGCCGATCGAAGAGCCCGCGCACGTCGGGTCTGATGATCTCGGTGCGGTGGGACACTCCCAGATGCTGTGCCACCTGCTGCGACCACTCGAGCTCATTGTAGGTGGGATCGTCGAATCCGATGCTGAAAGTGTGAGCCTCGCCCATTGCCGCAACCACGATGGAGCTATCAACGCCCCCGGAGAGAAAGGCACCGAGCGGCACGTCGCTGATGAGCTGCGCCCGCACACGGCGCGCGATCGTCGAATCGAGTTCCGCTTCCCAATCGCCCGCGCTGCGCGGTGACTGGTGCGCCTTAGCCACCGCCTGCAGCGGATTCCAGAAGCGCAGCACCGAGTGGTGCCCGGAAGTCAGATCGAACTCGAGCAGCGACGCGGGCGGCAGGCGCCGTATGTCCTTAAAAAGTGTCGCGGCACCGGGCACGTATTCCCAAGACAGGTACTGCCCTACCGCATCAAGATCGAGCCGGCGCGGCACCCACTCGGACTCCAGCAATACCTTGATCTCGGAGCCGAATACCAACCCCTGCTCGACGCGGGCGTAGTAAAGAGGCTTGATGCCGACGTGATCGCGCGCCAGCACGAGTTTGCGCTGGCGCCGATCGAGCAGCGCGATCGCAAACATGCCGTTTAGGTGCACGGCAAACTCCGCGCCGAAGTCCTCCCACAGATGTACGATCACCTCGGTGTCCGAGGCGGTCTTGAAGTGGTGCCCACGCGCGCTCAGTTGGGCGCGCAGTTCCTGGTAGTTGTAAATCTCGCCGTTGAATACCACGGCGATGCTGTCGTCTTCGTTGAAGATCGGCTGATGGCCGCCCGCAAGGTCGATGATGGACAGCCGGCGCATGCCGATGGCAACGCCGGGATCGACGAGGTAGCCGGCGTCATCCGGACCACGATGCACCATTGCATTGCACATGCGCTGCAACTGCTGCAGCGACACCGGCAGTGCGCCGCTCGAGGCCAGACCTGCTATGCCGCACATCAGGATACGATCTCGAGCAGACGGCGGATCTTCTGCTCATAAACGGGACGCGCGTACTGCTGCTCGTACAGCGCACGGGCGCGCGCAGCCACCTGGCGTGCGCAGTCGGGATCATTGATTGCCTGCAGGAGGCCCTGGGCGAGCGATTCCGGACCCGGCTCCACCAGAATGCATACCGTCTCATCCAGCACCTGGGTATGAGACCAGATGCGGGTCGCGACCAGAGGCTTGCCGCTCGCCATCTGCTCATAGATCTTCAATGGCGTGTTCGTGCCATCCAGGCGCGGCGAGACGAGCACGTTAGCAAGACGCGTGTAGCGCATGGCAGCGTTTTTGCTCAATCTGCCGGTGAGATGCACGGATTCGCCGAGACCGAGCTCGGCGACGATAGTTGCGGCGTGTGCGACCTGCTGCGGCGTACCGCCGACGAGCAGCAGCTGCGCGTCAGTGCGCTGCGCGACAACCACCGCGAATGCGCGGATCAGTATGTCGATGCCTTGATAGTGCTCAAAGGTGCCGGCATACAGGATGATGGGTCGCGCCGTATCGAGCGGCGGATTCTGCGCCACCGCCGGTGCCGCAGCATCGCGGGCCGCGGCGTCCACACCTCTCAGATGCACGTCCTCAAAGATCGAGTTCTCGATCAGCAAATGCTTCTCGGGGGCAACGCCGGTCCGCAAGGCATAGTCTCGAAGGTCGGGGCATATGGTGATGACGGCGTCAGCCCTGCGCAGACAGGTGTGCTCGAGCGCCCGAAAGGTCGCAAGCAGGATGCGTGATTTGGAGAATTGAAAGTTACTGAGCTGCTGAGGCAGGCTCGAGTGCATATCGTAGATGAGGCGAAAGCGGAAAAACGGCTTGAGGAAGCGGCACCAGAAGACCGACTCCTCGTGGGCATGAACGGCATCGTAGCGATGCCGCACCAAGAGCCCCACCGTCCACATGAACATCACGACATCGAGGAACAGCTTCTTCCACGACGGCCCGACCGCTACGGGTCCGACCCAAGACATCCGCGGAATGCGGATCAGATTGACACCCGGAATTTCGACGTCCTCGCCTTCCCCATAGGACAACAGGTCGATCGTGGCGCCATGCTCGGCCATGACCATCGTCCGGTAGTACACGCTAAGTGGGGTGCCGCGCGGCGTCAGGAACGGCTGCGGGGCGACGACCAAAACCTTCACGAAGGAGCGCCTCGGCGCGCGCGCTTGCGCATTTGCATGCCAATCTGCAGGCGCACAAACGACGCGATTCCCGTCAGCCGGCCGTACTGCGTTGGTGATTGTGGCAACTCGGCCAGCCGCCGCGCGAACTGTGCGAGTGGCGGGGCGTCCGGATCCCACTCGCGAAGCAACATTCCAAAGGTGCCGACGCGAGATTCCTGGCCCGAAAACGGCAAGGGATCCGTTCCCGGCAGTACTTTCAAGCCGAGGCTCTCGCCGCGATTTAGCAGCTGCGGCCGGGTCGACAGCGCCAGTCGTCCGCCGTTGTCGCCGAGATAGAGCGGCCGCGCGCGCGGGGTGCGCATGACGCGGTCGATGATTGCGCCGCGCGCGCCCCACCACTTGCCAAAACCCCAGGGCAATGCCGTCAGAGCAGCTGCCTGATCCACCGCGGCAATACTCGACTCGAATGGCTCACCGTCCGGGAACCGAGCGGCGGCGCCGAGCGCCAGCACTTCCAGATCTTCTCGAGTCGCGATCTGTCGCCCCGCGACCAGCCACAGCGGCGGCTGCTTATCGTGTGTGAGGCGCAGGACGGCCGGCTCCGCGGTCGCAGCCACCTGCCAGCGCCTAGGACGCAGCTCGCCGCTCGCCAGCGCCTCGAACGCGTGATCGTTGACTGTCTCGGTAAGGAGCAGCATCCCGTCGCGGCGTGCGGAGGAAAGTCCGAGCGCGCGCGCGGCATGGGCAAAGTTCTCAACCGCAGCATCGAGCAGCGCGTCAAGGGAGAAAACTGGATAGATGTGCACATGAGTGTCGACGAACAGCACTCGGGCACTCTCATCAGCTGCTGACTCTTTTATTGGATTCACGATCCGCGCTCTGCCCGCTGTTCCCTGTAACGACGCTTACAATGCGACTGCCACTGCCGAGTGATCCTTCAGCCCGCTCGCACTGGTGCTGCCGGAGGGTTCTCGGGTGCAGTGTATCCCCGGTTCACGCGTTCTGTTTGATATTGTCGGAAGCAGCAAGTTACGCCGCGTGCCAATCTAAGCTTAGCGCCCATATGGCGCGCTGCGCAGGTCGGTATCCCCAGACCGTCGACTCGGTCACAGATCGCGGAATGGGTACGCGGCCATTGGATTACCGGGTGCCGGCCACCTTGGGCGATCTACCGCTATCACGCGACCTGCTGAGCATGAGCCTGCTTACGATCCGCAAGCCGCGTGTAAAGCCCCGTTAGGTGCTCCGCGACCGCATCCACACCGAAGTCGACCGCGGCGGCGCGCGCCTTCTGCGACAACGCCTCCCGCAGAGCGGGATTACCCGCAATCCTAATCATCGCGTCAGCGAGCGCCGCGGGATCCTTAGGGGGCACCTTCACACCCGTGCCCCAGCGATTGACGATGTCGGCGGGTTCGCCCAAATCGGTCACGACATGAGCTCGGCCGAAGACCATCGCCTCGATGAGATTCACCGAACTGAACATCTCGCTCTCAAACGGCGCGACGAGCAGATCGCTGCCGGCGAAATAAGGCTCGTGCCTCTCAGGCGCCTCCATCTCGATGAGCGACACACAATCGTTCAGTCCGAGCTTGCTTATGAGCTCATCGATGCGCGCGCGCATGGCGACCGGATCCGTCACCCAGGGAATGTGCTGATACTTGGTCGGCACGCGATGGTAAAGGGTCGGCCGGTAGACAATGCACAGCCGCGCATTGGGCATCTGTTGGTGCACCTTGGCGAATGCCTCGAGCAGCGTCTCGTTACCGCGATCGGGCCCTAATTTGGTGACCGTGAGGAATACGAAGTCATCGGCGCCCCAGCCGAGTTCGCGACGCGCTGTCGCGCGATCCAGACCCCGAGCGATTTCGAATTTCTCGCGGGGCACCGCGTGATACAGCACGTCTATTTTCTCTCGCGGCACGCTGCGCTGCTCGTGCACGAAATCGCGGCAGTGGGTCGAAGCTGCGAGCGCGAAGTCGGTGCGCCCAGCGAGCAATCGATCCGCGAGCTTAAACATTTTCGGATAAGGGCCGTAGGTCGGCGTATCGAACTCATGGATCACCGTCGGCACGCGGTTCCAGATCGACGCCACGCGCCCGAACGCCGACGCTCCAAAGCAGAATAGATGCATAACATCGACCTTGTGACGCTGCACCAACTTCCCCACCCGCACCGGCGCCAGCACGTCGTACTTGCTCCACGCCAGGGTCTTGACCGGATGGTTGATGGCGTCGAAGGTGCGTATCACAGCCTCGGACGCGTTCAGAAAATACGGATGGATCGTCACTCGCGCGGGGTCAACGCGCGGAAAGACGTTCATGTACAGGCGGCCGCCTGCGTGCAGACTACCGTCAAAACACACGTGATCTATCAGCCAGAGGACGTTGAGGGGTCTTGTTGCCATAGGTTATCGTTCAACTCCCGAGCATCATGCGACTGCGCACGCCCGTTAAAGCGCGCAAATTTCGGCTCGCGCGTGTGTGCATATTATCACGCTAGTAACTCGCGGGCAGCCGGGCACGCGTATCAATCCTGCCAAAGAGAATTGGAAGTCCGCCAATCATGTTATATGTCATGGCCATGATGGGCACAATCAGTGCAAATACTAGCGCACCGCTCGCGCTCGCGCCGAAGCCCGTCAACATATAGACGATTGCCGCCTGGTCACCGCCGTAGCCGCTGACCGAGTAAGGAATGAGGCCCGAAAGCGTGTAGGCCGGCACTAACGCGAGCCACGCGGGAAACGGCAGGACGACTCCGACAGCAAGCCCCACCATCGCATACACGGTGGCGCGCGTAATGAGCGTCAGGAACGCCACCGC
>PLIX01000066.1 GCA_003140135.1 Gammaproteobacteria bacterium | reverse complement strand
GGGTATCCCATCAAGGCTGGAAGTGAGCTCAATCAGAAGGTACAGTTGGCCGGACCAACAAGAGCATTGATTTCCGCTGACGACAGGTGGTCCGGTTGCACAGTATTTGGCAGTTCGACTTTGCTGACAGACACCTTCGGCTTCAGTAACTGTGCAATGACTTCTGCGGCACGGCGGCCAGTGTTGTCCCCATCGAGCATTAACGTGACGCTGGCGAAGTGGCTCAGCAGAAGTTCTGACTGGCGTTGAGAGAAAGAAGCTCCCATCAGCGCAACCACGACCGGATGTCCGGCTTGATGAACTTTCATCACATCGAAAAAACCTTCCACGACAATCACGTTGCGGCTGCCCGTCTGCATCGCGCGATCGAGGTTGAACAGCACTTGAGATTTTCTGAAGCCGGCAGGAAAACGGTACTTGGGTTCTTCCCCGTTGACCGCGCGTCCGGCGTAGGCAACTAGTTGGCTCTTCTCGTCGCGAATCGGAATCACGCAGCGGCCGGCAAGGAAACCGTTGCCGTGATACATCCCCACGCCAAACATCTGCGCCGTAGCCGGGGAGATGCCGCGCTGTGCCAGATAGGGATGCCGCGTGTCGATCCGCTGCAGGACAAAACCCAACGGGCGATTTGGTTCGGCAGAAGAAGACGCCATCGCCGGCGCACGCACTGGCACGGGATTCGATGCGCCGACGTTAAACCAGTCCTGCAGCCGAAGACCGGCTTCCCGCAAACTACAACGTTCCAGGATCGCCACCAGGTCGATCACGTGACCGCCAATGCAGCCGCCCCGCGCCGCGATACAAGAGGCGGAATGACAGGACCACACCTGGAGCGAAAGGTTCACGGAGAAACTCTGTGGACTGTGCCGCGAGGTATGGGTGGGGAGTGGACAGGCACCGTACAGAGTATGCGGTCCAACAGACCGTAGTCTCACACCATAACGCGCCAGCACATGGTCGATGGGGATGCGCTGTTTGAGACTCTTGAAGTCCGCTTGTGGCGCTGGCATGAGCTTTATAACGGCAAGTGGTATTGGCCGTTGTCTTGAACGATCCAGCCTTGCTGGCAGGCCACGCTGATGGCCATTTGAGCAGTGCGTTTGGAGCACTCGGCGCGATCCATGATTTGCTCGCGCAGTTGGCTATAACGAGCCTGCGGCCCCAGGCCCGCGAGAGCTTGTGTCACGTCTGCCTTTTCAACCTTGCGGCGCGGAGTCTCAGCGGCCGGCAGTTGGCCAGTGGAAGAAAACCAGAGAGTTTGTGGATCGAGTTGGAGCAACCGCGGCGGTTGCGCGGCGGCATAGCGGAACTGAAAGCGCAGCTCCACCGTGGATAGCTGAGGAGAAGGTCTGGTGAGCAGCATATAACTGTCACCCACAGCGTGCAGCGCGCTGGAGCCACGAAAGGCGCTGCCGATCTCGTAACGGGTAATGGATTTGCGGACATGATGCACCACGATAAGAGCGGCTCGTGAAGCATCGCGCAAACGCAGCAGCGACTGGCACAGAGCCGCCATGGCGCGAGTATCGTTTTCGTCCTGATCGTGAGTGGAATAAAGCGGGTCCAGAATGATGACCTCCGCGGCGGCGGACTGCGCGGCGGCACGCTCGGCGCGCGCCACCGTCTCGGTGACCAAATGGTGATGCGGCGATAGATCGCACACCGGATCCGCGTTAGCGGCATCGCCGGTCAGCAAGTAGGCCTGGCAGCGGCAGCCGCCGAAGTCCTTGGCTTTTTCAGGGCAGCTTCGGCACGGCTCCTTCATCCACGCATCGCCGCGGAAGTGTTTGAAGCCCGAGGACTCCACCCAGATATGCTCGACGCTCGCCTTCTTCACGTTGGGAAAGCTGAGACCGGGCAGCATGCGCGCCGCGTGACAGGGCAGCGCCGTGCCGTCGGGCGTTATGGTGAGAAAGATCGAGCCCAAGCCGTTCATGCACGCCTTGGGACGGCGCTCGAAGTAGTCGGGCACCACGAAGAAAATGCGCATGCGCTCGCCGTTCTCGGCGCGAAAGCGCTGGGTGACGGCTTCCGCGCGCGCCAGTTGCGCGCGGCTCGGCAAGAGCTGCTCGCGATTCTTGAACGCCCAGCCGTAATACTGCGTATTGGCGAGTTCGACGTAGTCGGCTTCCATCGTCTTCGCCATCGCGAGGATTTCTTCGACGTGGTCGATGTTGAGGCGATGCAGGACCACGTTGAGCACCATCGGATACTCGTACTTCTTGATGAGCGCCGCGACCTTCGATTTGAGCTCAAAGGTGCGCGTGCTGCTCAGGAAATCGTTCATCTGCCGCGTGCTGTCCTGGAAGGAGAGCTGAATGTTGTCAAGGCCGGCGCGCTTCAGGGCCTGAAGTCGCTCCTCGTTGAGCCCGACTCCGGAGGTGATGAGATTGATGTAGAAACCGAGGTCATGCGCGGCCGCGACGATGGTCTCCACATCGTCGCGCACCAGCGGCTCGCCGCCCGAGAGCCCCAGCTGGACCGCCCCGAGCGCGCGCGCCTCCGTGAGCACGCGCAGCCACTCAGCGGTTGTGAGTTCCGCACCCGTGCGTGAGAAGTCGACTGGGTTGTAGCAGAACACGCAGTGCAGCGGGCACCGATAGGTGAGTTCGCACAGAAGCCAAAGCGGTGGCCCCGGCCGCGCATGCGCATCGCTCACGAGCGCATCTCGAGCCACTTCTTTTGCAGCGCCATGGCGACGAAGGCGGCGACGTCATCGCCAAGCCCGGTCGTGGCAAATGAGCGCTCGAGATCCGCGGTGATTTCGCTCAGCGTACGCACGCCGTCGCAGCGCTTCATGATCTCACCGGCACTGCCGTTGAGCTTGATCATGCCTTCGGGATAGAGGAGCACGTGCGCTTTTTGCGCCGGCTCCCACTGCAACCGCATGCCCCGGCCGATGGCAGGCTTGGCAGTGGCGGCAATGGTGTTCATGTCTACGGCGCGCTCGATCTGCAGGGGCGCAGGCGCGCGGTCGACTCTTTACATGGAATCGGGCGCAGCCCGCCTGCGCGGGCCGACGCCCTGCGAACGATCAACGATTGGCAATGTACATCGTGATTTCCATGCCGAACCGGAAATCAACGGCTTGCGGGGTTTCCCATTTCATAACAATGTCCTTCAAGGTCAGTAAACAACGGCGGCCCAAGGTGTGCTGCCACGGCCCATCCTGTGCTGCGGCACGGCAGAGGCAAAGGGGATCATCATGAAACTCGCCTCGTGATTTTCATGAGTCCGGCGGCGCAGCACTAAAAGGCCCTGGGCGCTGCTAACATCGAAGCCACCGATGAAGCTGCGCACTCGACTTAATCTCGTGGTGGCCGGCCTGACCGCCGCCTTCGTGATTGTGCTGATATCGGCTGAGATCCAAGCCACTCGCTC
Source organism: Gammaproteobacteria bacterium (assembly GCA_003140135.1). Classification (GTDB taxonomy): domain Bacteria; phylum Pseudomonadota; class Gammaproteobacteria; order Steroidobacterales; family Steroidobacteraceae; genus PALSA-1196. The sequence continues at coordinate 4,335 of PLIX01000066.1, read as the reverse complement.
CTCCATTCGTGAGGAAATTGAGGCGGCGAACCGCGTCGCCTCACAGCTCCTCGGGCGCCTGGCCCTTATTTATTCGAGTGAGGGCGGCCCGCAGCTGGTTTTGCCGTTTTTGCAGCAGTTGGGCCATGTGCGGGCCAATGATCTGCTCCTGCGCAGCATGGATGGCCATCTTCTGTTCCGCTCGCCGCCGCCGACCTACAAGGCGGGCCGCGAGGCGCCTGCCTGGTTCGTACGGCTGATGTCGCCCGCTCCTGCCAAGTACACGTTTACGCTTCCTGGAGGTGTGGAACTTACCGTCGCGGCCAATTCTTCGCGCGCCGTGCTCGATGCCTGGGACGACCTTACACATCTTCTAAGCCTCGCTGCGGCCATGCTCGTCATCTTCAACGCTCTCGCCTTCTGGTCCGTGGAGCGGGCGCTCGCCCCATTTCCCGTCATCACCGACGGTCTGCAGCGCGTGCAACAAGGCGACCTCGCATTTCGCCTGCCGCCGTTGCGGGGCTTCGAAGCGTGCGCCATCGGCGCCGCTTTCAATCGCATGGCGCAGGCGGTGCAGGACAAAGTGCAGGCCGAGAAGAAAGCGCACGAGGCGGAGACGCGGCTCGATGAGCGCCGCGAAATGGCGTTGCTGGTTGAGCAACGCGTGGAAGAGGAGCGGCGCCTCATCGCACATGAGTTGCACGACGAATTTGGCCAATCGGTTACGGCGATCCGCAGTCTCGCGATGGCCATTGCCGCGCAAGGCGGGGTGCGCGATCCGCCCACGGGCGAGGCGGCGCGGCTCATCTCGGAGGAAGCCGCGCGCCTGTACGATGCGATGCACGGACTCATTCCGCGCCTGATGCCGCTCTCGCTCGACACTTTGGGACTCGCCGACACTTTGGAGAACCTCCTGAGAGATTGGCAGCGCCGCAATCCCGCAATCACGATGTCCCTCGAGCACGATCTGTCGGCGCCCCTGGGCCCCAGCGTGACCCTTGCCATCTACCGCGTGGTGCAAGAAGGCTTGATCAACGCGCTGCGGCACGCCCAGGCTTCACACGTGGCCATCGATGTGCAATCCGACGCGCAGCGCATTGTCGTGACGGTTTCCGACGACGGCATCGGCATGCCATCGCAGGGCTCGCAGCCGGGACATTTCGGGCTGCGCGGCTTGTCGGAACGCGTCGCGCACTTGGGTGGGGTCTTCAGCGTGAGCCCGTGCGAGCCGCACGGGGTGCGCCTGATCGCGCAGATTCCATTGACGCCGAGCGCATGATTCGCGTCCTCCTGGTCGACGATCACGCCGTGGTACGCACGGGATTTCGCCTGTTGCTGCAATCGCAGCCGGAAATGGCGGTGATTGCGGAGGCGGAATCGGGTGAAGCCGCCTGCCAGCGCTATCTTGAGCTGCACCCCGATATCGTGGTGATGGACCTTGCCATGCCGGGCATGGGGGGTCTCGAGGCTCTGCGCCGCATTCGCGCGCACCACCCGCAGGCGCGCGTGCTCACGCTGTCGGCGCAGGATGACCCCATGCATGCGCGGCGCGCACTGCGCGAGGGCGCGCTTGGATTTCTCTCCAAGCGCAGCGCACCTGAAGCGCTGATCGAAGCGGTCACGACGGTCGCCGCAGGCCAGCGCTACATCGACACGAGCCTCGCGCAAAGACTCGCCCTCGATGAAATCGACGGCGCCGGCAAATCCGTGGTCGAGCGCCTGTCGGAGCGCGAATTCGAGGTGTTCATCCGCCTGGCGCGTGGCGAGAGCGTGCAGCGGATCGCCGAGGATCTCAAGCTCTCCCCGTCAACCGTCGGCACGCACCTCTACAACATCAAACAGAAGCTGCGCGTCAGCAATCAATCCGAACTCACGCTGATCGCGATCCGCGAGGCGCTCATTGAGGCCTGAGGAGCGCTCAGCTGCGAAGTTCCATGCGCCGGCGGCGCTGGTGCAGCGCAGCGCTCGGGCTCGCGACCTTGTGGCCAATGCCTGCGGTGTGTAGCCTGCCGCGCTCTCATCGCCTCTTTCGGAGACACCAACCCATGCGTATTCGCTCGCTCGTCTTCGCATTCGCGTTCGCTCCTTTGCTTGCGGCTGCCGCCACGCCCGCGCCGCCCGAGACCGACGCAGCCGCGAAAGTTCTCGCACACGATATTCTCAAGGAACTCATTGAAATCAATACGACCGATTCGGTCGGCAACGTCACGACTGCCGCCGAGGCGATGGCAAAGCGGCTGCGTGCGGGCGGCTTCGCAGCATCTGACATGCAGCTGCTGGGGCCGAATGCGCGCAAGCATAATCTCGTCGTGCGGCTGCGTGGCACCGGAGCGCACAAGCCGGTACTCATGATCGGACATCTCGACGTCGTGGAGGCGAACCGCGAGGACTGGAGCACCGATCCTTTCAAGTTCGTCGAGAAAGACGGCTACTTCTACGGCCGCGGCACGGAAGACATGAAGGATGGCGATGCCATCATGGTCACAACCCTGTTGCGCCTGAAAAAAGAGGGCTTTCGACCGAGCCGCGACCTCATTCTCGCACTCACCGCCGATGAAGAAGGCGGCACTGCGAACGGCGTCGAATGGCTGCTGAAGAATCACCGCGAACTCGTCGATGCGGAATTTGTCTTGAATCACGACGGCTACTCGATCGACACGGTGCACGGCAAACCTGTGTTCTACGAGCTCGATGCGAGCGAAAAGGTGTACGCCGACTACCTCGTCACCGCCACCAATCGCGGCGGCCACAGCTCCCTGCCGCGCCCGGACAATGCGATATACGAGCTCATGAATAGCCTGGCGCGCCTCGCCAAGTATGACTTTCCGTTTGAGCTCAATAGCGTGACGCGCGCCTATTACGAGCAGCTCGCCAAGATCGGAAACGGCGCGCATGCGCGCGACATCCAGTTGATGCTCAAGGTGCCCCCGGATCCGGCGGCGATCGCGCGCCTATCGCAGGATGCCAACGACCGCTCGATCATGCATACCACCTGCGTCGCAACGCGGCTCGCTGCAGGACACGCCAACAACGCGCTGCCGCAGCGTGCACAAGCGACGGTGAACTGCCGGATCCTGCCCGGCAATTCTCCGGAAGAGGTCCGCAAGGTACTCATCCAGGTGCTTGCGGACCCGCAGCTTACGGTGCAGTACATCGCCGATGACGGCAAGACCATTCAAGACACCGCACCCGACAAACGCGGCTATCCGCCTCCGCCGCTGCGTGCAGAGGTGATGCGCCCGCTGGAAAGTTTGGTCGCAAGCTTTTGGCCCGGCATTCCGATCGTGCCGACCATGTCGGCCGGTGCGTCCGACGGCATCTTCACGAGCGGCGCCGGCCTGCCGACTTATAATTTGACAGGCATTGCAGTAGAACACGGCGACGAGCGCGCGCACGGCCGGGATGAGCGTATCGGCATCGAAGCGTTCTATCGCGGCAATGAATTCTACTACCGCTACATTAAGGCGCTGGCCGCGCAGTAGGAGGGCGCGTGCGCCCGCTTGCGGTCTTTGCCTGCGCCTAAGCGCGACACCGGATGCGCGTAGAGCGACGTCAATTGTGCGTCACGGTGACGGATTGAACGCGTCCGTCTTTGCGCATGGCCGCGATCACCGCCCTGCACTGATCGTCCGGCCCGGGGCCGACAAGGTCCAGTTCGACGACGGACCCGTTCTGACCCGTCCATGACAGCTGGAATCCGGGCTGTGTCAGAAGCGAACTTAAGAAAGCGAGGTCGCGCGGATTGGGGACATCCGGGGTGAGCTCAACCGAAAGATGTCTGTGGCACATCGGCGGTGCTTGCGCCGCCGCGGTGCCCACGGCGAGTGCCGTGGCGATTAGAGTGGCGCCTAAGAAGGCTTTCGGATTCATGATTACTGGCCTCCCAACCGATCAGCGCCCCTACGTTGTCGTAAAATCGATTGCGTTTGCGCACGAGCGTGCGCGCTCATTGTCGCACGAGTCAATTCGGGCCGGAAGCCTCTACGTTGCGCTCGTCGAGCTGGGCACGGTCATTACATAAAGCGCAGGACACCTGGGCGGCGCGCAGTTCCGCTGGGCCGTCGGCTTCAATTTACTTCATGAACGTCAAGGTCAAACGCCCAATGCCCGCGCCCGCGCCGCTCTCCCCGAATGATTCGCGCAAGCGGCTGCTGCCCTGGCTCGTCGCTGTGGCGTTTTTCATGGAGTCGCTGGACACGACCATTCTGAACACCGCCGTGCCCACCATCGCGCACGCCCTCAAGGTAGCGCCTCTCAGTATGAAGGCCGTGCTGGCAAGCTACACATTGAGCCTCGCGGTCTTTATTCCGATCAGTGGCTGGATGGCCAATCGGTTCGGCACACGCCGCGTGTTCT
>PLIX01000185.1 GCA_003140135.1 Gammaproteobacteria bacterium | reverse complement strand
GGCTGCCAGGCGCGATAGCGCACGGCGCCGACAAACTCTGCAGCCGTGCCCGTAGGCTGCATCGGAATGCGCCGTCCGTTGCACGCCAATACGTAGCGCTCCGCAAGAAAACCCTGCGCCTTCACCTGCACGCGCTCGAGCGAGGAGTCGACATAGCGGGTGGTTGCGCCGGCCGCGCCCTCCTCGCCCATGACATGCCAGGGCTCGAGCGCCTGACGCAGCTCAACCTCCACACCGCGCGCCGCGAAGTCACCGTACTTGGGGAAGCGAAATTCCAAATGCGGCGCGAACCACTCGAGCGCGAGTGCAAAGCTGGCAGCAGCCTGCTCCGCAATGACATCGGAGAAGTCCTCGGCGATGAAGTGCGGCAGCATGAAGCGATCGTGCAATTCGGTACCCCAGCGCGCGAGCCGCGTGGGCGAGTACGGTGTTTTCCAGAAGCGCGCCACGAGCGAGCGCAGGAGCAGCTGCTGCGACAGGCTCATGCGCTCGTGGGGTGGCATCTCAAAGGCGCGCAGCTCCAGAAGCCCCAGCCGTCCGGTCGGCCCGTCGGGCGAGTACAGCTTGTCGATGCAGAACTCGGCGCGATGCGTATTGCCGGTCACGTCGATCAGGAGATTGCGGAACAGCCGATCGACGAGCCACGGCGGACACTTCTCGCCCGGCGGCGGCAGCTGGCGAAAGGCGATCTCAAGCTCATTCAGCGAGTCATTGCGTGCTTCATCAACACGTGGCGCCTGCGATGTCGGGCCAATGAAAAGCCCGGAGAACAAATAAGAAAGCGAAGGGTGATTGTGCCAATAAGCAAGGAGGCTTGCCAATAGGTCGGGACGGCGCAGGAACGGCGAATCCTCAGGGGTTGCACCGCCCAGGACAAAATGATTGCCGCCACCGGTGCCCGTGTGGTGGCCGTCGAGCATGAATTTCTCGGAGGTGAGCCGCGAGGCGCGCGCCGCAGCGTAAAGATGAGTGGTTCGATCGACGAGTTCGTCCCACGAGGCTGAGGGGTGAATATTGACCTCGATGACACCTGGATCCGGCGTCACCCTGAAGTTATTGAGTCGCGGATCGCGCGGCGGCTCGTAGCCCTCTAGGATGACCGGTTGCGACAGCTCCTCGGCGGTGGCTTCGACTGCCGCGATGAGCTCAAGATAATCCTCGAGTCCACCGGTTGGCGGCATGAAGATGTAGAGCACGCCGTGACGAGGTTCGGCGCAGATCGCAGTCCGTGCGATCCAGTATGCCGACTCGTGCGCGCCGGGCGCGCGTGACGCTTTGGCGTCCGCCAGATCATTCTTTGACCTGCCAAGGCGCGCGCGAATCTGCGCATACGCCGGCAGCTTCGCGAACGGTTGGTTGGGATCCGGCGCATGCAGCTGCGGACGCTCCTCCGGCGCGCACCAGGGCAGCGAGTCCAGCGGCAGCCGCATGCCCATGGGCGAATCGCCCGGCGTAAGATAGCAACGCTTGCGGCGCAGGAACCAGGCGCCGCTCTGCCAATGTGTGCCGGTCTTATCGCGGGCGAGCGGTAGAACGTAACCGGTGACGGTATCGCATCCTTTCTCGGCGAGGCGCGCAAGACGCGCGCCTTCGGCCGCATCATCGAGTCTTGCATCGTGACCCTCGACGTTCGCAGGCAGGCGAGCCTCACGCCACTCGTAATAAAACGGGTCCTCGTAGGCGGCCGTCACGAAATCGGGCGGCAAATCCAGCTTCGCAGCGAAAGCGGCCAGAAACCGGCGCGCGTCATCCGCCGTCGAGCTGTAGTCGACGCTCTCGCTGGCAAGCAACGCCTGACTGCGCCAGACGGGCTCGCCATCGCGACGCCAAAAGCAGTTCAGCGACCAGCGCGGCAGCTGCTCGCCCGGATACCACTTGCCCTGACCAAAGTGCTGCAGGCCCGTCGGGGCATGGCGCTCGCGCAGGCGCTGGTAGAGATCCATGGCGAGGATGCGCTTGTGCTCGCCGAGCGCCGTGGTATTCCACTCCGGCGCATCCGGATCATCGACTGACACGAACGTCGGCTCCCCGCCCATCGTCAGGCGCACATCAAGCTGCCTTAAGTCCATATCGATCGCGTGCCCCAGAAGCTCGATCTGGGTCCATTGCGCTTCGCTATAGGGCTTCGTGACACGGGGCGACTCCCAGACGCGATCGATACGCAGCGAGTGCTCGAACGTAACCTCGCAGGGTTCGACCAACCCGCTGACCGGCGCCGCTGACTGCGGCTCGGGCGTGCAGGCGAGTGGAATATGGCCCTCGCCCGCCAGGAGCCCGGAGGTTGGATCCAGGCCAATCCAGCCGGCGCCCGGCAGATACACCTCGCACCAGGCGTGCAGGTCGGCAAAGTCGGCGCTCGGGCCTGAAGGCCCATCCAGTGACTTCACGTCGGCCGCCAGCTGGACGAGGTAGCCCGAAGCGAAACGAGCGGCAAGCCCCAGATTGCGCAGCAATTGCACCAGGAGCCATGCCGAATCCCGGCACGAACCGGATGCGTTCAAGAGCGTCTCTTCGGACGTCTGCACGCCAGGCTCCAGGCGAATCAGATAGCGCACATCCCGAGCCAGGCGCCCATTCAGGTCGACGAGAAAGTTTGCGGTGCCGGCGGGCGCACGGGAAATCGCGGCGAGGTACTCGGCAAAACGCGCCGTTGCGGGCGTCTTTTTAAGATATGGGGCGAGGTCGTTTTGCTCCTCTGCCGTGTAGGCGAACGGGAACTGCTCCGCGTGCGGCTCGAGAAAGAAGTCGAAGGGATTCAACACCGCCATCTCGGCGATGAGATCGACCTCGATGCGCAGCACGTTGGTCTTGTCCGGGAAGACCACGCGCGCAAGGTAATTGGACTGCGGATCCTGCTGCCAGTTGGTGAAGTGCTTGGCCGGCTCGATGCGCATCGAATAGGACAGGATGCGCGTGCGCGTGTGCGGAGCCGGCCGCAGGCGCACCACGTGCGCACTTAAGGACACGCGCCGGTCATACCGGTAATGCGTTACATGATTCAGCGCAACATGGATCGACACGGACCGATTATACGGATGCCTTGGCGGCTCGGGGCCGAGCCCCGGGCGTGCTGTGTCAATGCACCATTTCGGGGCCCCCTGCTCCCGACGAGATCATGCAGGGGCGAGGCTCGACTCGGGGCGCAACCGGGGTAGTATGTTCGGCAGAGTGCCAGACGTTGCGGCCCACGCCTATAAGAGCTCTGATGAGCATCGATTGGACCCACTACTGTGCATCCGGCCTGCATGACGAGCTGATTGGCCCGGGCGGCGGCGCGCGTATCGCAGGCCGCGCGCTCATTCGTCACCTCTCGGAGCTTGGCAGCGCGGAGATCGGCGTGCGCCAGCAGGCCGCGGAACTGGCCATCAAAGTCATGGGCGTCACCTTCACCGTCTATCACCAGGAAGACGGTTCGATCGATCGCGCCTGGCCGCTCGACATCATCCCGCGCATCATTGCAGCGAAGGAGTGGAAGCGCATCGCGGCGGGACTCAAACAGCGTGTCGCCGCACTCAATCACTTCATCAACGATGTCTATCACGCGCAGACCATCGTCAAGGACGGCGTGTTTCCGCGGCACGTCATCGCATCGTCGAAAAACTTTCGCGCCAGCTGCGTCGGCATCAATCCGCCGCAGGGCTGTTGGGCCCACATCTGCGGCTCGGATCTGGTGCGCGACAAAGATGGCACGGTGTACGTGCTCGAGGACAACCTGCGGGTACCATCCGGGGTGTCCTACATGATCGAGAACCGGCAGGTCGTGAAGCGCGTGCTGCCGGAGCTCTTCGAGGACAGTGCCATCCTTCCCGTCGACGACTATCCCTCGCAACTGCATGAGATGCTGGTTGCGCTGTCGCCGCGACGCGAGCGACTGCCGGAGGTCGTGGTGCTGACTCCCGGCATCTACAACTCGGCTTACTTTGAGCATTCTTTTCTCGCACGGCAGATGGGCTGCGAGCTCGTCGAGGGCAAAGACCTCGCCGTACACAATGATGACTGCGTCTATATGCAGACGATCCACGGCTGGCGACGGGTGGACGTCATCTACCGGCGCATCGACGATGATTTCCTCGANNCCCTCGTACCGCTGTGCGGAGCCTGATCAGCTTGCGCATGTCCTGCAGCACCTGGATTCGCTGGTCGTCAAGCCCGTCGACGGCTCGGGAGGATATGGAATGCTCATGGGCCCGACGTCGAGCCTGCGCGAAAGGAATCAATTCGCGGCGCAGCTCAAAGCCGCGCCGCGCAATTTCATTGCGCAACCGGTGATAGCGCTGTCGACGGTGCCGACCTTTGTCGATGACCGCATCGCGCCGCGGCATGTGGATCTGCGTCCCTTCATTCTCAGTGGCCCCAAGACCTACGTCACGACCGGAGGACTCACCCGCGTCGCCCTGCGCGAAGGCTCGCTCGTGGTCAATTCCTCACAGGGCGGCGGCAGCAAGGACACCTGGATCGTGGACATGGAGGCCTAAGCGTGCTCTCGCGGGTCGCCGAGAATGTCTACTGGCTCGCGCGCTATCTCGAACGCGCGGAGAACAGCGCGCGCCTCATCAACGTCAATTCGAATTTGCTCCTGGACCTGCCGCCCGAATACCGGCCCGGCTGGTTGGCGCTCATCGACATCACCGGCAGCCGCGAACTCTTCGACCAGCGCGAGAAACGCGTCGAAGAGCGTGACATCGCCAACTTTCTGATTGCCGACCTCGATAACCCCGGATCGATCCTCGCATCGATCCGTTCCGCGCGCGAAAACGCGCGCACCCTGCGTGACGTTCTTCCCAATGAGGTTTGGGAGCACCTGAATGAGCTCTTCATGGAGATCAAAGAGGAACTGCCGGCGGCGCTGGGCAAGCGCACCCGCTTCCCTTTCCTGCGGCGCATCATTCGCGCCATGCAGACCCTGACCGGCGAGTTCGAAGGCACGATGAGCCGCAACGATGCGTTCACGATCATGACGCTCGGCCGTAACCTGGAGCGGGCTGACATGACGAGCCGTATTATTGATGTGCGCTCCGCGCAGCACTTGAGTGCGGACGCTCCCGGCTTTGGACCCTTCGACACGATCCAGTGGCTGAACCTCCTGAAATCGCTGTCCGGCGATCAGATGTACCGCTTGAGCGAGCGTACTCGGGTCAGCCGCTCCGCCGTTCTCGAATTCGTGCTGCGCGATCGTCACTTTCCGCGTGCCTGCCTCTTCTGTCTGCGGGAGGCCGAGCATTCGCTCCTCGCTCTGCCGCGCAGCGCAGGTGTCTTGGGTGTTCTCGAAGGCACCTGCGGATTTCTCGCCGATGCGCAGCTTGTGACGCTCGATCAGCCCGGTTTGCACGAGTTCATCGATCGCTTGCAGCTGCACATCAACGCTGTCCATCAGGGCGTCGCACAAACTTATTTTCCGCCGCGCGCCGCGGCGAGCACTCAAAGTCAGGTGCAGTTCTTGAGCGACGAGCGACAGACGATGCCGTTATTCTCGGACGCCCCTACCGCGTGAGTCTCCTGACAAGGCGACGTTGCGGTCGGCTTCGACGCGGACTCACTGGATCTCATCGCACCACACCTGGAAGCCCACGAGCGCATTCGGGCCGAAGGTTGTGCTGATCGCGACGTCGATCGCATCGCGCCCCCGTGCCATGAGCACGCGCCCGATCCGCGGTACGTAATTGCGCGGATCGAAGGTATGCCAGCGACCGCCGAGATACGCCTCGAACCAGGCGGCGAAGTCCATCGGCCCATAGGGCGGCGGTGTGCCGATGTCTCCCAGGTAACCGGTACAGTAGCGCGCCGGAATATTCATGCACCGGCATAGAGCGATCGCAAGGTGGGCGAAGTCGCGGCAGACGCCGCGCCGCTCATGATAGGTATCCCAGGCTGTTCTCATGGAGCTCGCATGCTCGTAGCCGAATGAGACGTGGTTGTGGACGAAATCGCAGATTGCATGCACGCGCGCCCAGCCGGGCTGGGTATGACCGAACATGTTCCAGGCAATCTGCAGAAATTTTTCGGTGTCGCAATAGCGGCTCGCCAGCAGGAACACGAGGGCTTCTTCCGGAAGATCCTGTATCGAATGCTGCTGCGCGGACGGGACGACCGGGTCGGGCTCGCCGCTGTCCTTGACGATGGCAGTGCTCGCAATCTTGATCGAGCCCACGGGGGCGACCAGCCGGGTGCACCAGTTGCCGAAACTGTCGCGATAGTGGGCCATCGGAACGCTCGGGTCAGTGGTGATGTGATCCGGAACGACTAGATCGGAAGCGCGCGTGTAATGCACGTTGAGCACCAGCATCATGGGCGTCGGCCGCGGGCATTCGTAGATCAGCTCGTAGCCCACTTTTATTTTCACAATGGGTCTTCCTTTTTATCGAACGCCGCGCCTTGGCATGCTGAAACGTAGCACACTCGCGTAAGTTCCCCGCGCAAAATGGCCCGAGCGCGGGCTAAGCCGCCAAAGGCGCTGGTCCGCCGACGCCACCTGCACCACGCAAGTGCAGGATCGGTCGCAAACTTCAGGCTTGCGCCAGGATGCGCTCGCTGTCCTGCGAATCCGCCGTGGTAACGCGAACCTCCACTGTCATCCCCAAATTGTCGGACGCTGAGCCGATCCAAACACCTGAGAGAGGTATTGCCTGAGATGGAGCGCGAGCGACTGCGACCCGCACAAGATCGCGATTGCCGACGGCGCCGCGCGACGGATCAAAATCGACCCAACCGCTGCCGGGCACGTACACCTGGGCCCAGGCATGCGTGTTGCCGCCGCGGCTGTCATTTTCGCTAGGGCTTCTCACATGCAGATAGCCCGAAACAAAGCGTGCAGCCATGCCGAGCGAGCGGACGGCTTCAATCATGAAAATCGCAAGATCTCGACAACTGCCGCTGCCGATCTTGAGCGTCGCGAGCGGCTCTTGAATACCCTTCTCGTGGCGCGCCTTGTAGGCGAAGCTCTGGTGAATGCTGCGCGTCAAGCCCTCGAGTACTGCATGCGTATCGGTGAGTGCACTGCTGCGCAAGAACTTCCGCGCCCACTCGTCAATCTCAAGTGCGGGGTCCGCAGTGCAGCGCTCGATGAATGGCAGCAGATGAGGCAGGTCCTCGGCGTTGTAGACGAACGGGCAGTAGCGGGCGGAGCCTTCAATATCGGCCTCGAGAAATTCAGCCGGCGAGTGTTGCACGCGAAAACGGCTTTCGAAACGCAGCATTTCGGCGCGGCCGGAAAAGTGCGCGACGGCTATTTGATTGCCAAAGACATCGCGGCTGCGCCGAATGAGGCTCGGCTTCGGTGTGATCTCAAGTTCTAATTCGAGCAGTCTCTGGTCATGATCCTCGCGCGGGCACAGCATCATCCTGTGCTCGCCAAAGCCAACCGGCTGCTTGTAACGATAGGTGGTGACGTGTCTGCCGGACAAAACCCTCATTGCGACTCCGTGATGGGGTGGGACGAAGTATGCATTTCTGATGCCGGAATTGAAGCGGCCAATGATCGCTGCCGGTTACCAATTTAACCAAGGTGCGAGCAGATGAATGAGACGCCAGACACTGTTCTCGTGCCTGACGACCCGGCGGCTTTCACAGTCGTCAATGAAAACGGCAAGGTACCTCTTCTTAGGGCCGCTGATCACGCCGGGAAAGAGTCCGCGCGGCAACTCGGCCTAATGGCCGCTGGCTTTCGCCCCAGCGCCTGCGAGACGGCGGGAGACAAAATTGAGGAGGCTGGAGCGGGTGAAGGGAATCGAACCCTCGTTCTGAGCATGGGAGGCTCATGTCTTGCCACTAGACGACACCCGCCATGCGATGAATTCTAGTACTCAGCGGCGTTGAAAGGAATGCGTACGCGCGGCTCCTAGCGCGGGGCTAACGGTATAAGCGCGGGCACCGCGGCACTGTAGCGCTCGTATGCCTCGCCAAACACCTGCCGCATCCAGCGCTCCTCGGTACGCAGCTTGCTCACGAATGCGGCCGTACAGAGCGCCAGGGCCCACACGCCGCGCAGCTCGCCGCGCGCGACCGCGCTGCCGAGGATGGCGCCCAGGAGGCCCGTGTAGATCGGATGCCGCACCCAGGCATACGGACCGGTGCAGATGAGCACGTGGTTTTCCTTGACGGTGACCGTGCCGCTCCAGTTGCTGCCGATATGGCGCCGCGCCCACACGGCAAATGCCAAACCCAGAAAGACCAGGGCGACGCCAATCCCGTAGGTTGCGAGCGTCCTGGGCAGGATGCGCGTGGCAAATAACGGCGACGGCACATGCGGCAGCGCCACCAGCAAGATGCCAACGACGAGCGGCAGCACGTGCGAAGCCCGCGAAGCAAGCGACTCGCGGCGCACCGTGCGCTTGGCGTTGCGCGCGGAGATGATCCAATAGAGACACCACGCGATCCACATCGCCGGGATCAGGTTCCAGATCAGCCAATGTCTGTGCATGCGCGCGCCGGGTGCATGATGGGGCGGTGCTACCATAGCGTAGCTTGCATCGAGTTACAGCATTTCGGCGGCGCGCGAATCTCGAAATCATTGGTTTTCTTGCTGATGGATGAGCCGACTCAATCCGCACACGCTCGCGCCGTGCGTTCATACGTCACGCGCGCCGGCCGCTTGACGACGGCGCAGCAGCGCGCGCTCGTCGAGGTGTGGCCAAAGTTCGGCGTCGCTTTCGATTCGCAGCCTTTGGATTTTGATGCGCTCTTTGGACGACGCGTACCGCGCGTCATGGAAATCGGCTTCGGCAATGGGGATCACCTGGCGTCGCTCGCCAAAGCACACCCGCAGTGCGACTACCTCGGGGTCGAAGTTCATCGCCCGGGCGTGGGACGGCTGCTGCTTGCGATCGAGGCGCAGGGTCTGACCAATGTGCGCATCATGTGCCACGACGCGGTCGAGGTGCTCGAGCAGATTCCTTTGGGCTCGCTCGATGAGGTGCTCATACTCTTCCCGGATCCCTGGCCCAAGAAGCGCCATCACAAACGCCGTTTGATCCAAGCGCCGTTCGTCGCGCTCTTGGCCGGGCGGCTAAAGATAGGCGGCGTGTTGCGGCTGGCGACGGACTGGCAGGCCTATGCCGAGCAGATGCTCGAAGTGCTGGAGGCGGCTTCCGGGCTTACGAGTCTGGCCGCACACGAGCGCTTCATGCCGCGCCCGGCAGAGCGCGCTCCGACCCGATTCGAGCTGCGCGGGGAGCGCCTCGGACATGCGGTGTGGGACTTGGCCTACCGCGCAAGCTGAGCGGGCGGCGCGAAGTTTCCCGGCGCTCTTCAGAAGCTGCTGTGCAGGCCGTCGATGACGAACTGCACGCCCAAGGCACCCAGAATCACACCCGCAAGACGGTTTGCGACGTTAGCGCCCGTGACGCCGAGCACCCGCTGCAAGGGATCGGCGAGCCACATCATGGCCAGGGTAATCGCAAGCACAAGCGTAGCAGCCAGGATCAGGCCCAGGAACATGACAGGCTGGCTGCCCATACTTACCGGTCCAAACCAGAGCAGGATCGTGGCGAGCGCACCGGGCCCGGATATGAACGGAAACGCGAGCGGAAATACCGACACGTCCGCCCGCCGCTGGTTCTCGGCGCGCTCGGTGCTCGAGGTGCGCGTGCCCGACTCGCGCGCGTAGACCATCTCAAGCGCGATCAAAAAGAGCAGCAGACCCCCGAAGATCCGAAAGGCGGCGAGGCTGATCCCGAGGAGACGCAGTAACTCGGCGCCCCCGAAGGCGAAGGGCAGCATGATCAGTCCGGAAATCGTGACGGCCTTCACAGCCATCCGGTGCTTATACGCAGGGCTTGCGCCGTCGGTGAGGCCGTTGAAGAGCGGGATCAGGGATACGGGCTCGACCACGAAGAGGAATACGACGAAGAACTTGATGAGCTGCTCGACCATGGCCTGTGCACGAAAAATAAAATCTTGAATCCATCACACGCGAGGAGCAACATGATTTCGCGCCCAGCTGGTGCGTGATCGAGCATAGCAGTGCTCATTGGGATCCGCGACGCCGCGCCATGCATTCATGAAGAAAGCATGTCAGCAATGCGCGGGCAATCTAAGGAGATGCCATGACGATTTCGCAACCGACGATCGGCGATTGGTATCGCAACCCCGGCGGCGTGCTCTTCGAAGTCGTCGCCTACGACGAAGATGACGGCACTATCGAGATTCAGTATTTCGACGGCACCATCGAGGAATTGGAGCGCGAGGATTGGGACGCCCAGTGGAAGGACGGCACGATCGAAGCGGGCGAAGCGCCGGAGGACTGGAGCGGATCGGTCGACGTCGACCCGCCGGAGGAGGATTGGGGGGGTTCGGACACGACCTCCCAGGAGCGTGATCTGCGCGCAAGTCCGCTCGAGGGCTTAGACCGCTTCAGATAAGGGCGCCGACCGAGCGCGCCAGCGCGCTCACATCCACCGCGTCGGCGAGCATCACGAAACCAGCCTCGAGCTCGACTGCAATCGGCAGCAGGGAGCGGCCCGTGCACGGGCCTGCAATACAGTAGCCGGAAAGCTTGTCGAACAGCGCGCCGTGCGAGCGGCACAGAATGAGCGCCCCGTCGTGGGTCAGGAAACTGTGCGGCTCGAGGTCGAGCGAGTGGCCGGCGTGCGGACAATGATTGACATAGCCGCGCACCTGCTCGCGCACGCGCACGACAAATCCCCGCAGCGGCCAGTCGCCCGTTCCGATGGTGAAGCCGCGCGCGCCCGGATCGGAAATATCGGCGAAGCGGCAGATCACGCGTTCGACGTCGATCTGATGCGCGGCGCTCATCGTCGAGGGCGGCATATCTCAATCATGCGCGCTCATGATCGAGCGCGTGGATTCTGCTGCGCATCAGCCAGACGACCGCGAGCCCCGGGAGCGCGATGATGAAACTCACGATGTAGTAAACGAACCAGCCGCCATGGTCGGCGACCCAGCCCGCCGGATAGCCGAGGCTGTAGCGCGGTAACAGCGCGATCGAGGACAGGAGCGCGTATTGAAAGGCGCTGTAGCGCACATCGCAAAGCGCCATGATGAGCGCAACGAGGGCAATATTGCCCATCGCGCCCGCCACATGCTCGATCGCAACCGCGGCGACCATGATGCCATAGCTCTTGCCGGTCGCCGCGAGAACGCAGTAGAGCAGATTGCTGACCGCCTGCGATACGCCGAAGATCAGCATTGAGCGCAGCAGGCCGAGCCGCACCATGAGGATGCCGCCAAGAATCGAGCCTACAAGAGCGCCGGCGGTAAACAGGGTCTTCACGATGAGCGCGATCTCCGCCTTGGAGAAGCCCGTGTCCATCATGAAAGGCGTGAAGAGCTTCATCGCAAAGGCGTCGCCGACTTTGAAAAGCACCACGACGACCAGGAGCGCAGCCGCGCCCGGACCGGCGAGCAATTCCTTGAGAGGCGTCGCGACGGAATCGCTGAGCGAGCGCGGTGGCTGGGTGTGATGCTCAGGCTCGGGAGCGAAAATCGTCACCAGGCAGAAGAGCAGCATCACGCCGGCGAGGATCAGGAACGCCGGACGCCAGCCGAAGTACTGGGCGACGATGAGCGCGAAAGCTGAAGCGAGCCAGGCGGAGGTGCGGTAACCGAGATTAGTGGCGGCTGCAGCGGGTCCGCGTTCGCTTGGAGTTGAGACGTCGGTGCGATAGGCATCGAACGCGATGTCCTGCGTTGCCGAGAAGAACACGATCGCAACAGCGCAGACCGTCACCGGAAACAGCGATAGAGCCGGGTTTTGCAGCGCAAATAAGGCGATCGCGACGGCGATTGCTGCCTGCATCGCGAGGATCCAGCCGCGGCGCCGGCCGAGCAACGGCAGCGGATAACGATCAATGAACGGCGCCCACAGGAATTTCAAAAGATAGGGCAGCGCTACATAGGACATCACGCCGATCGTCGTATTGGTCGCGCCCGAATCCTTAAGCCACGCCTGCAGCGCGCTTTCGGTGATCTGATTCGGAAATCCCGAGGCAGCGGCGAGCGCCATGATCGCAAGCATCTTGGGACTCGCGAGGACTGCCCGCAGTGAGGGCTGCTCGGGCCGCGCGGGCATCGCGCTCGCCACGCTCAAAAAGCGTCGTCCCTGCTAAGCGGCCGGAACCACCCTCGCGACCACCGCCGTTCTCGGATTTTGACGCCCTGCCGCGCCACGCCAGCGGCGTGCTGTCCGCGCTGGTCGTGCCGCTGCTGCGCCGCTACGCGCACTTCATTAACGACCCAAGTGAGACTAGCCACGGTGCGCATGATAGCGGCGGCAGCCGAGCGGCGCCGTAAACTTCAGGATCCGCTTGCCGGCGCCGTGATTGACAGCACACTAGCCCGATGGCACCGTCGCGCGCCGCAGGAGATGCATCATGCCGGATGATCAACTCGCATTCATCGATCTCGCGCTCGCGCGCAAGGCCCTGCGGTTTGGCCAATTCACGCTGAAATCCGGGCGTGAGAGCCCCTACTTCTTCAATGCCGGGCTTTTCAGCGACGGTGAGGCAGCCGCCATTCTCGGGCGCTGTTACGCCGCCGCCCTCATCCAGTCGGGGATCGCGTTCGACATGCTGTTCGGCCCCGCCTACAAGGGCATCCCGCTCGTCACGGCGACCGCCATCGCACTCTCCGATCTGCACCACCGCAGCGTTCCCTATGCCTTCAATCGCAAGGAGGCCAAAGAGCACGGCGAAGGCGGCAATATTGTGGGCTCAGAACTTGCCGGGCGTGTCGTGATTGTCGATGACGTCATCGCCGCCGGCACGGCCAAACGCGAGGCTATCGACCTCATCCGCGCCGCCGGTGCAACTCCCGTCGCCGTGCTGCTGGCGCTCGACCGCCAGGAGCGTGGGCGCGGCGCGCAGTCGGCGGCCCAGGAGCTTGAGGCGGAGCACGGCATTCGATGCGTGAGCATCATGACGCTGGCGAACCTGGTCGAGGCCCTAGCGCACGAAAAGAGCGACCATTTTGCCGTTTCTGAGGAACAGCTCACGGCGCTGCGTGCCTATCAGGCCCGCTATGGGGTGCTCTAAGACTTGCGACGCAGCCCCGATTGGCCAGAAGATGATTCCTTAGTATTGTCCTATGGTGATGGGAATGCCGGTTCGGAAGTGGCTATGGGCCTTGAGTCTGGTGTCTGCGGGCATCGGGCTTGCCTGCGCCGCCGACTCGACGGACAAGAAACCCGTGGCTTATCGCTGGGTCGACGATAAGGGCGTGGTTCACTATGGCGATCGCATCCCGGCGCAGGACGCCCAGAAAGAACGCACGATCCTCAACCGTGAAGGAGTCGAGGTCGGGCGGCTTGATGCGCAAAGGACCGGCGCGGAAATTGCCGAACAGGCCCGCCGCGACCAGGACCAGGCACACCTGGAGCAGCATGACAGTTTCCTCTTGACGACCTACACCTCCGCGAAGGATATCGAGGATCTGCGCGACGCAAGGCTTGCGGAACTGAACGGTCAACACGCCGCTGCGGATCAGTATGTTGTCACTCTCAACTCGCGCCTGGTCGCATTGCAGGCGCAGGCCCTGACGTACAAGCCGTACAGCACCCGCGCGGGAGCCCGCAAAATGCCGGACGACCTCGCCGAGAACCTGGTCAGGACGCTGAGCGAGCTGCGCACCTTGCGCAATACGCTCGCTTCCAAAGACAAGGAAGAGTCGGCGGTGCGCGCGGAATTCGATAGCGACATCCAGCGCTACAAAACGCTGCGCGCGGCGCGCCTGCAGCCACGCTGAGCGCTAATGCCGGCCTGAATGCCCGAACCCTCCGGCGCCGCGCGCCGTGGCTTCGAAGTTCGCCACGATCTCAAGCTCCACTTGCACCACCGGGACGACCACGAGTTGCGCGATACGCTCGCCCGGCTTGAGCGTGAAGGGCTCCTGCCCCCGGTTCCAGCACGAAACCATGAGCTCGCCCTGATAGTCCGAATCAATGAGGCCGACGAGATTGCCGAGCACGATGCCGTGGCGATGGCCAAGCCCTGAGCGTGGCAGAACCATTGCGGCGAGTCCCGGATCCTCCAGATAGATCGCAAGACCCGTCGGGATGAGCTCAGCCCGGCCCGGCGCAAGCTCGAGCGGCTTTTCCAGGCAGGCTCTCAGGTCAAGTCCGGCTGAGCCTACGGTCGCATACTGGGGGAGAGGATATTCCGCCCCAAGCCGCGGATCGATGATCCGCACCCGCAGGGGTGCAAGCCTGCGGGTCACGCGTGCGCCGTGCCGCGCTCAGCGCCGCTCGCCCGCTCCGCCAGGACTTCCGCAATCAGCGCCACGAGCCATTCGGCCAAGGTGGACTTGGAAGCGCGCCCGAGCTCTCTGCGGCCCGTGCGCCACAGCACGANNATCATGTCGAGATTTTTCTTCAAAAGCTTGCTGCGCGCATTCTGCTCCACCGTTTCGGTCTCGGCCGCGAAACCTACGACAAATGGCCGTTGCGCCCGGGCCGCCACCGTGCCGACGATGTCCGTGGTGCGCTCCATCGTCAGGTCCATGTGGTCGGAGGTCTTCTTGATCTTCTGCTCGTAGGTGTGCGTGGGGCGGTAGTCGGCAACCGCAGCTGTCGAGATGAAGATGTCCGTTCGATCGACCTCGTGCAGGACGGCATCGAGCATGTCCGCGGCGCTCTCGACGTCGATCCTGCGCACGCCGGGGGGCGTGGGCAAAGACACCGGGCCGCTCACCAGGATCACGTCGGCGCCCGCCTCGCGCGCGGCATGCGCAACGGCAAAACCCATCTTGCCCGAGCTGCGATTGCTGATGAAGCGCACCGGATCGATGCATTCGCGCGTCGGGCCCGCGGTAATCAGCACGCGCCGGCCAACGAGCGGGCCGCCGGGCCGCAGCAGCGAGGCGATCCGATCGATGATCTCGGGCGGCTCGTCCATGCGGCCGGCGCCGATTTCGCCGCAGGCCTGCTCGCCTTCAGCCGGACCAATCACGCTGACGCCGCGCTCCTTAAGTAGCGCGACGTTGGCGCGGGTGGCCGCATGGGCCCACATGACGCGGTTCATGGCCGGGGCGATGGCAACGGGCGCCTCGGTCGCCAGGCACAGGGTCGTCAAGAGATCATCCGCTTGTCCCGTCGCAAGGCGCGCAATGAAGCCCGCACTTGCCGGAGCGATCAGCACGAGCTCCGCCCAGCGCGCAAGTTCAATGTGGCCCATCGCGGCCTCGGCGGCGGGATCCCAGAGGTCCGTGCGCACCGGGCGGCCCGACACCGCCTGTAACGTGAGCGCCGTGATGAACTCCTGCGCCGCCGCCGTCATGACGACCTGCACCTGCGCCCCGCGCTCGCGCAATCGGCGCACGAGCTCAGGGCTCTTGTAGGCCGCGATGCCGCCGCTCACGCCGAGCAGAATTCTATTGTCGTTCATGGCTGCGCCTTCACAGTCTTGCGATTATCCGGTGCCCATCCGCAAACAGGCAAACGCTTCCGCAAGCGCGCTGCATTTCCCGTGACGGGCGCCCGCTTTAGGCAGCGCCGGCAGGCAGGCGCCGCTGCCGAGGCTGTCGCGCAGCTTGGGTGGGCCGGTCGGTTTGGTTATTTCCTTATGCAATGTCGAGAACGACATTGCCGATGGCCTCGCCGCGCTCGAGGATCTCATGGGCTGCGGCGATGTCATCAAGCGGCAGGCGCCGCACGATGCTGTGCGTGAGGCGGCCCTCTTCCAGGAGGGCAGTAAGCTCCGCGAGCCCGGCTGCCCGGTGAGCTACGCCAAGTTCATAGACCAGAAAAAATAATAGGGTGACGGAGTTCTGCATCAACCAAAGAGCCGGGAGCGTCGCCTCATTCGCCGAGGTCCCGTAAATGACGACCCTCGCGTGCGGACGCAGAATGGAAGAGTAGAGCTTCGCATTGGCGCTCAGATCCATCTCGATCACCGCATCGACGCCGCGGCCGCCGGTAAGCATCTGCACGCACTCGGCAACGTTTTCGCTGCGATAGTTGATGATGTCATCGGCGCCGGCGTTTTTGGCATGTGCTGCCTTCGCGTCATTGCTGACGGTCGTGATCACGCGTGCGCCCTTAAGCTTTGCAAGTTGAATGGCGTAGTGGGCGACGGCGCCCGCGCCGCCGGCAATGAGCAACCTCTCTCCCGGCGCCGTGCAAGCCAGGCGCACGGCCTGAATTGCAGTAAGCGCGGGAATGCCGAGACAGGCGCCCTGGGCGTAGTCGACGTTGTCGGGCAGGTGAACGGCCTGCGCCTGCGGCAGCACGATGAACTGTGCCGCCGTGCCATGCGGCCGCTTCCATTGCCCGTTCCACACCCACACGCGCTCGCCGCGGCGATCGGCTACGCCCGCGCCGACCGCGTCGATATCGCCGGCGCCGTCACTGTGGGGAATGATGAGCGGCGCGCCGAGCTGCCGGCCGAAGCCGCCACGCCGGACTTTCCAGTCCGATGGATTGACTCCGGAGGCGCGCAGTCTGACGCGCACTTCGCCGGGGGCGGGCGCAGGTGTGGGTTGTTCTCCGACCCGCAGCACCTCGTGCGCAGGCCCCTGCTGCGAGTAGAACGCCGCGCGCATTTCCTAGCTGGGTCCGTTAAGAACGAGGGCCGCATTTTACGGCGAATTGCCTGCACGGGTCGCAGGCTTAAGGCCCGTGAACGCAAGCGGCGTACAGGAATCCGCCCTTTCCGGCGATCTACGCATGATTTGCGCATCGCGTCTGCGCCGGCGTCGGCCCCATGCTGCTGGCCAATTAAGGAGTGAGCAATGAGCATTCGTGACTGGCCGAAGAACGAGCGGCCACGGGAAAAGTTGATCGAGCGCGGCGCTCAGGGGCGGTCCGAGGCTGAGCTTCTGGCCGTGCTCCTCGGGTCGGGAGTGCGCGGTCGCTCGGCGGTGGAGCTTGCGCGACATCTCCTCATGGAATTCGGCTCACTGCGCGCGCTTTTGAGCTTGGAGCGGGCGCGCTTCATGAGCCAGCGCGGGCTCGGGCCGACACGCTACTGTGTCATGCAGGCTGCACTCGAGCTCGGCAGGCGCCATTACCGCGAGGCCATGTGCATCGGCTCCGTATTGACCGCACCGGACGCCACCCGCGCCTTTCTCATGACCCAACTGCGCGACCGCGCCTACGAAGTATTCTGCTGCCTGCACCTCGACAACCGGCACCGGCTGATTTCCTTCGAGGAATTATTCCGCGGCACGATTGACGGCGCGAGCGTGCATCCGCGGGAAGTGGTGAAACAGGCGCTCTCGCATAACGCCGCGGCAGTCATCTTCGCGCACAACATCCAAGCGGAGTCGCGGAGCCGAGCCACGCCGACGAGCTCATCACGCGCCGGCTCAAGGATGCGCTCGCGCTCGTCGACATTCGCGTGCTCGATCATTTCATCGTCGGCGACGGCATCTGCATGTCGTTCGCAGAATCGGGACTCCTCTGAAATGGTGAGTAGGCAGCTATTGCGTCTAGTTCTGCCGCGCTTTGGCGCGGGAGAACTCCACATATTTGGGCGCCGGCTGTGCTCAATATTCGTGAACCAGCGGTCCGCCCGCGCTGCCGTTGCTGTGCTCGCGGCGATCAGAGTCGGGCCGTCGGCCCGGTTGACTCTTTGTCTCAAGCGGCCCTCGGGGCGGCCTCGATTGCATGAGCCAGAAACGCCCAGGCTGCCTGCTTTCGCGCGTTGTCCTCGGCTGGCCAGCGGAACAGAATCGCACGAGCCCAGCGCACGTAGACCAGGGGGTCTCCGACGGAATGATCCGCGCAGATCTGCTGCAGGTGACCGATAAGCGCTTGCGCGGGCGCCGCGGACGGTTGCGCTCTTTTGTCCACGAGGACCGCGGCCTCATCCACAATCGGATCGAGAGCCCGATGCCATGGGGAAGCGACTTGCGCAGCGTGGACGTAAGCCGCCAGGCCCTCGTCCGGTGCTGCCGACTGGGAAGATATAATCCGTTTCGACATCAAGCGGTCGCTAAACTGCATCCACTTTAGTGCGACGGGGGTATTCCATTCGAACAGCGTCGCCCTGTGGTTGCGCGCCCCGGAGCGAACAACCAGTTCGTTCAACCGGGCGACCAGCGCCTGAGCCTCGGGGGCCGCGGGATCGGCATTTTTCTCCCGCAGGTCCTGAAAAGAGCGATGCACGTCGAGCATCGCAGGAGCGCACTCCTGCATCGCCTTCAATTCATCCTGCGGACGTGCCGCCACCCACGTCATGACGACCCTTTCCTCCTCCGGTGTGAGGTTCTCGTTGATCAGCTGGCGAACGATTGGAAAGAGTGCTTGTGGATTTTCCATCTCGATGGTCCTCGTAAGACTGCATAGATTGTCCAAAGACAACCGCCCTCCGGACTCGATCGTTGCCAGCGCGGTTTTGACCAGCGCAACTGCTTTGTCCGCCGCATCTCTTCTCGCGCTGCAGACCTGTAGCTGCAGTTGAAGCACGCGTGCGAGGGGCGGGGGTTTCGTCGCGAGCAGCGTCTTGATCTGCGCCAAGGTCATTCCGAACGCCTTCAGCGTGACGATCAGGTTCAATCGGCGCAGCTCGTGGGGGCCGTAGCACCGCCACCCTTTGCCCGTCCGCCGTGGTTCAATCAGTCGGTGCCGTTCGTAAACGCGCAACGCGCGCACCGTGAGTCCGGTACGACGCGCGCATTCGGCAGCCCCCATTGAGGCGGATTTCTTTTCCCTGGCCATCCGTGGCATCAGCCTAAGGTATGACCCAAGGTCCAGGTCAAGTGCAAGAATTCTCCGGCGTCCCGCCTGCGAGGCAGCGGTTATGTGGAGCTATTTTGGGTCGAATCTCGCTCCCGCTGCAGCAGGGGCGAGATCGCTCCACATTTCAGAGAAGTCCCGATTCGGCAAAAAATGGAGAGCTCAACATTTTTCGCGGAACGGGGGCTTCTATAAGGCTCTCTTGTGCTACCAACCGCGAGTGACCATTAGAAATGGTGGTGGTGGTGGTGGTGGACTGCCATGAAGAGCAGATACAGCAAATAAAATAAACCTGCGACGCCGCAGAGGCCCCCAAGCACCCAAAGAATCAGCCCGACGATGGCGCGTTTCGTCTCAGGCGGCAATTTTTCTTCTTCAGTCATAGCACGGGTCGCCAAACCACCGGGTGCATCGGCAGGAGACGCCGGCCCGGACCCCCTCGGGTCCGGACCGGTGCAAAGAACCATCCTCAGTAGAGCAACAACGCCTCAATAAAGGCAGGGACATTTGGCGTGCCAACCCCGGTGACGTTGTCATAGCCGGCGGTCGTACGCAGCGACGTATCAGTGCCTTCAACGAGCGGATGCGGCGTGGAGTTCATGGTCACGACGCGCAACTCGTGCAGATTAGTGACGTAGCCTCGGAGGACTGCGGTGGGCGAAGTCGGCTTGTTCACATCGGTGATGGCCGCATAGGGCCCCGACGAGTCGGAGCGGTCGAGTGCATACAGCGCCGGATTCACGAATCCGACCGCGCTGCTGCCGATCTCGGCTCGCGCCTGATTCACCAGTGCCAGGACGCCTGCGAACAGAGGCGACGCGAGACTCGTGCCGCCGATGCTGCCCTCGCAGTACTCCCTCGGGATCGTGAGTGCCACACAACCGGGGTCGGGAGTCGGCGGGTTGGCCATGATGAAGGTCTCACCGTACAGAAAGCCGGTGTACGGATCAGCGACCATCGCGACATCCGGTGTAACGCGATGGGGTTTGCCCAGATAGACCTCGGTGCCGCTCGTCGCATCGTAAGTAAATTCCGACAAGGCTGTCGGGACATACGCCTGATAGGCAGGAGCAAGCTCAATCAAGCTCGGGCCGCCGCCTGCGCCCGCATAGAATGCGAAGGGCAGTGCAGCGCCGCTGTCCTTTATGGTGCCTGCACCGTTTGCAGGGACCGTCACTCCGTTCAGAAACACGCGTTCAGTTCCCCATCCCCATTCCTGCTTCGTGCCATTCGCATTGAGCGCAAGACTCGTTCCACCCACCCCGGTGACATAGGGGCTGGTCGCTTCCCAGCTGCCGGAGGCCTCGCCGTTGATTGCAGCCAGATCACCGTCATCGCCGCTGGAGAATACGATGCTCATGCCCTCCGATGCCGCCTGCTGGAAATACTGGTTCTCGACGGTGATGAACCATGCAGGGAGGTCTTCACCGTCATAACCGTAGCTGTTGGTGACGATGTCCGCGGTATGTTCGTCGATCAGCGAGTACAGCGGGGCGTTGGCAGGATCATCGCAGACGTCACCGGCAAATACGATGTTCGCCCCGGGCGCCATCGAATGCACCGATTCGATGTCCAGGCTCTCCTCTTCGTACCATCCCTGCGGACCGCAGGGGTCGCTCGCCGGTACGTTGTAGATGCCAGCCGGCAGGATCTGTGTGAAATTTTTCGCGGTCAGTGATGGCAGCCCGTGATTTGCCGAATAGCGATTGGCGTCAGCGACGATCGTCGGCGAGCCGTAGATATCGACGATCCCTACCGTCACGCCCTTGCCGGTTTCTTTCACCTGGTCCGCGCCGTAGGCGGTGCGCAGCTGTTGCGGCGTGTAACCGCACATGAGCCACGGCAGGGTCTGCGCATAGGGAGGCACGACTGTGGAGAGAGTGGCTTGGTGATCAGCCCAATAGGTGCTGCAGGCCACCGACGTGATGGCGTCCTGCACCGGCGGTGGCGCATTCGGGGTCTTGCCGCTCGCCGCCGCTACCGCTGCCACCGCCACAGTCTGCTCGGTGAGACGCAGGTGATCCGGCTGGCGCAGCATGGCCGAGTCATCCAGGCCCGCGACGACCGTAACGATATCGGCGATCGCAGCCGGGATCGTCGGTGCCTCGGCGTTTGCGCGCAGTAGTTTGCCCTTGTAGGAATAAAGATTCTGACTGACGCCAAAGCTCGCTTTGACCTGCGCTACCGTGCCACTCGCCTCGACGAAGAGTCCGCTTGCCGGTGTGTAGTCGACATGAAAGCCAAGCTTCTGCAGCGTGCTCTGCACGCGCGCGACATCCGCCGCATTCGGCGCGAACTGCGCCCGGAATTGCGCGGGCGTGAGATACTTTCCGTAGAGCTTGCTGCCCGGGGTCGACACCGCGGTGATGAGATCATCGAGCGCCGCCTGGTTCCTGAAACTCAGATAGGCCGCGATCGTGACGCGCTGGCTCTCCTCCGCACTCGATACCTTGAGCGCGGAGGCGACCCAATTCGGCGGGCCATTATTTTGGGCCGACAGTTCGGCACCGCTCGGCGCTGCGCATGCGAGCGCTGCACTCACAGTTGATAAGAAAAGAATGAAGAAGCGTGACCTCATGGTTTGCATGTCGAGTCCCCACTGGATTGGTTTGGCTTATAAGAGGGCCCTGTTGATCGGGCCATGAGTTGATACTAGCCCCGTTCGCATTCGAACGTACACGTCCGAGCGGCTCTCCAAATTGACTGCAGCAGAGCCTGCGCCGCAATCGCGCGCATTAAGTAAAACGCGCTCGTCGATATCCAGTGGCGGGTTCTGCCGATCGCACGTAGCACGGGACCTCGGAAGCGTGAAGGTTGCGGGCGGCGCGCCGGGCTGGTATAAAGCCGCGCTCTTGCGAGGCCCGCATTCCTCGGCACCCAGTGTAAGTTCCTGACTTTTCAAGGTTTTTATTATGTCCCGAGTCTGCGAAGTCACCGGCAAGCGCCCGGCGGTTGGGAATCGCGTTTCTCACGCCAACAACAGAAAGCGCAGGCGTTTCCTGCCCAATCTGCATACGCAGCGCTTCTGGATCGAAACTGAAAAGCGCTGGGTGTCGCTGCGGGTGTCCACCCAGGCCATGCGCACGATCGAGAAGCGTGGCATCGACGTGGTGCTTGCGGAGCTGCGCGCGGACGGCGTCAAGGTTTGAGGCGTCATCATGCGTGAAAAGGTCAAACTCCTGTCCTCCGCCGGCACCGGCCACTTTTACGTGACGACGAAGAACAAGCGCCTGCACCCGGACAAGATGGAAGTGCGCAAATTCGATCCGGTCGCGCGCAAGCACGTCTCCTACAAGGAAACGAAGATCAAATAGGCGGCCTTGCCCGAGCTTCCGGAAGTCGAGACTACCCGCCGCGGTATTGAACCTCATGCGGTCGGCCGCAGGATCGTGCGGCTCGCGCTGCATGAGCCGCGCTTGCGATGGCCCGTAGCGAAAGGGATGCCGCGGCAGGTCGCAGGCCAGCGCATTCTCGCAACCGCGCGGCGCGCCAAGTACCTTCTCTTTGAGCTTGAGTCCGGAACGCTGCTCTTGCACCTCGGCATGTCCGGCAGCCTGCGTGTGTTGCCCACGTCCACCGCCCGCAAGATGCACGATCATGTTGATCTCGTGCTCGACTCGGGCCAATCCCTGCGCTTCAATGATCCGCGGCGCTTCGGCAGCCTGCATTACACGAGCGGCCCCGCGCACGAGCACCCATTGCTCGCGTCTCTTGCGCCGGAGCCTTTTGACCGGCGCTTCAACGCGGACTATCTTTGGTCCGTCACGCGCCGGCGCCGCGTCGCCATCAAACAACTCCTGATGAACAGTCACCTGGTCGTGGGTTGCGGCAACATCTACGCCAACGAAGCACTGTTTCGTGCGCGCATCCGTCCACAGCGCCAGGCGCGGAGCCTGTCACGCATCGAAGTGGCGCATCTCGTGCGCGCGGTGCGCACGGTGCTGCGAGCGGCAATTCGTCTCGGCGGAACCACCTTGCGCGACTATGTCGGCGCCGATGGCGCAGCGGGTTATTTTCGGCAGAAGCTTTTCGTCTACGAGCGCGCCACCCAAGCCTGCCGGATCTGCCGCGCGAAGGTGCGCCACCTCAATCAAGGGCAGCGTTCGAGCTACTACTGCCCAAACTGCCAGAAGTAGCACCTGTTTGTCGAAGCGCATCACGACACATCTTGCACGCACCGACCCCGTGATGGCCGGGCTCGTTGCAGCGGCAGGTCCCTATCGCCTGGAGCCGGAACTGGAATGCACGCTGTTTCGCGCGCTCGTGCGCGCCATCTCGCATCAGCAGCTGCACGCCAATGCCGCGAACGCCATTCTGAAGCGCTTCGTCAGCTCCTGCGGCCAGGGGGATTTCCCGACGCCTGCGGAAGTGCTCGCCGCGCCTAAACGCAAGCTGCGCGCCGCCGGTTTCTCGCTCGCGAAAATCGCAGCGCTCAAGGATCTTGCGGAAAAGACTCTGGCCGGTGCCGTACCCGAGCGCGCAAGCTTAGAAAAGAGCGCTGACGAGGAGATCATCGAGCGCATCACCCAGGTACGTGGCATCGGCCGGTGGACGGTGGAGATGATGCTCATGTTCCAGCTCGGCCGGCCCGATGTTCTGCCGGCCGATGACTTCGGCGTGCGCAACGGCTTTCGCCTGGCGTACGGCCTGCGCAAGATGCCACCGCCGCGTGCGCTTTTGGCATTTGGTGAGCGCTGGCGGCCGCATCGCAGCGCGGCAGCATGGTACCTGTGGCGCGCGGTGGAACTTTCGCGCGCGGGCGATCTGCCGGCGCCGGCCGAACGCATCCGGCTGCCGCGAGTCAAGCGCCGCAAGGCGCGGCGTAAGCTCACCCGGTAGGCTACACGCGGCTGTGCTTTTTGAGCTCCGCGGCGACGATCGGGTGCACAAATTCGCTCACGTCACCGCCCAGGACCGCGATTTCGCGCACGAGGGTGGAGGATATGAACGTGTATTGCTCCTGCGGCGTCAAAAATACCGTTTCAATCTCCCGTGAGAGATGGCGGCTCATGTTCGCAAGCTGGAACTCAAACTCAAAATCCGACACCGCGCGCAGGCCGCGGATGACTACCGTCAGGTCGTGCGCGCGGGCAAATTCCACGGTGAGGCCCGAATAGCCCAGGACCTGGACATTGGGCTCATCAACGAGCACTCGTGCCGCAAGCTCGACCCGCTTCTCAAGCGAAAACATCGGGGTCTTGTTCGGATTCGCGGCGATCGCCACCACCACGCGATCGAAGATGCTGGCCGCGCGCCGCACGAGATCCTGGTGCCCGGTCGTGATGGGATCGAAAGTGCCGGGGTACACGGCATTGCGCTTCATTCGGGGCTGCCTCCCGGGGTGCTCTTCTGAAAGAGATGATACCTGACCTCTCCGGCGCGCTTCGCTTTGGTGGGTTGCCAAGTCGGCGGCAGCTCCGGAAGCTCGATGCGCGCCGCGCTCTCAACGTAGATCAGCGCCGCGGGCGCGAGCCACTCGCGATCCTCCAGAAGCTGCGCGGCGGAGCGCAGCAGGCCCGCGGTGAACGGCGGATCCAGGAACACGATGTCGAAGGCTTCAGGCTTCGTGCGCAGATAGCGCAGCGCATCCATGCGCTCGACGCTGCCGCCGCTCGCGCCCCACTCTTCGAGCCGTGCGCGCAGCTCGCGCACGGCCGTCGCGTCGCTTTCGACGAAGTGCACGCGCGCAGCGCCACGCGAGAGCGCCTCGAGGCCCAAAGCGCCGCTGCCGGCGCACAGATCGAGGCAGCGCGCGCCCGTCACCCGTTCGCGCAGCCAGTTAAAGAGCGTCTCACGTACTCGATCGGGAGTCGGCCGGATGTTGGCTTCGGCAGGAAAGCGAAACCGCCGGCCGCGCCAGGCACCGGCGATGATCCGCAGCACGCGCGAGCTTGCGCCGCGGCCGGGCGCGGCGCTTCGCGGCGCGTTTGATTTAGGCGCACGCAAGCGCTAATTCCTGCGCGTCGGACGCGATTGCGCCTTTGGAATACCCGGCATTTGGTGTCCCAGTTGTTTACGGATCAAGTTGCGCCCTCAACCGCCGGCTGCGCAGGCTCTGCCGAGCCACGGATCGATCAGCCCCGGACGGTTCGCCGCTACAATACGCGCTGACAGCGAGGTCATCCATGTTCGGATCCGAATCGAAAAGCGAGCGCACGGAAGCCCCGGGCGGCTTCCTCAAGCGCTTGCGCGCGCGCCTCAACCGGGGCAATTCCTGGCTCACCCTGGATATTGCCGAACTCGTGCGTGGCCGCGCCATCGACGCCGATATCCTCGATGAGCTTGAGACGCGGCTGCTCGCAGCCGACGTGGGCGTCGAGGCAACCCAACACATCCTTGAGTCACTGCGCCAGCGCGTCGCGCGCCGGGAATTGGCCGATGTCGATGCGCTCATCGCGGCATTGCGCGCGACGCTGACGGAAATCCTCGCGCCCTGCGCACGGCCGCTCGTGATTGATCCGACGCATCGCCCATTTGTCATTCTGGTGGTCGGCGTCAACGGCTCAGGCAAAACCACCTCCATCGGCAAGCTCGCAAAGCGCCTCACCCGGGAGGGCAAGAGCGTGATGCTGGCGGCCGGGGATACCTTTCGATCCGCGGCAGTCGAGCAGCTTGAGGTGTGGGCCATGGCATCGGGGGCGGCATTTGCCGCGCAGCAGGCGGGTGCCGATCCGGGCGCCGTCGTGTTCGACGCGCTGCAATCCGCACGCGCGCGCGGCATCGATGTCCTGATGGCGGACACTGCAGGCAGATTGCACAACCAATCTCATCTGATGGCGGAGCTGAAGAAAGTGCGGCGCGTCCTCAAGCGCGTTGACCAGAGCGCGCCGCACGAAGTGCTGCTGGTGCTGGACGCCAACCAGGGCCAGAACGCGCTCGCCCAGGCCGTGCAGTTTCATGAGGCGATCGGCGTCACCGGGCTTGTGCTCACGAAGCTCGACGGGACCGCCAAGGGCGGCATCGTCATCGCCATCGCCCGCAAGCTTGGCTTTCCCATCCGTTTCATCGGCATCGGCGAGCAAGCCGAGGATTTCGAGCCGTTCGATGCGCAGGCTTTTGTGGCCGCGCTCATTGAGAGCGGCCCGAAAACGGGAGCTGCCTCATGATCGTCTTCGATCGAGCGAGCAAGCGTTATCCCAACGGGCGTGAAGGCCTAAGCAACGCAAGCCTGCGCGTCGAGGAGGGAGAGATGGTCTTTCTCACCGGCCGCTCGGGCGCCGGCAAGAGCACGGTGCTGAAGCTCATCGCGCTCCTGGAGCGTCCGACTCGCGGCACCGTCGTGGTCGGCGGCAAGAACACCGCCTCGCTTGCGCCGCGGCATATCCCCGCGTTCCGGCGCCGCATCGGCATCGTTTTCCAGGACCACAAACTGCTGACGGAGCGGCCGGTTTTCGACAATGTCGCGCTGCCGCTCGTCGTGGCGGGCACGCCACTCAAGGAGATCGACAAGCGCGTGCGCGCAGCACTCGATCAAGTGGGACTTCTCGGCAAAGAGCGCGCGCTGCCCCTTGAGCTGTCGGTCGGTGAACAGCAGCGCGTGGGAATCGCGCGCGCCGTCGTCAGTAAGCCGCCACTGCTCATCGCTGATGAACCCACCGGAAACCTGGATCCGGATCTGGCGGTGGAAGTCATGCGGCTCTTCAAACGATTTCAGGAGGTGGGTGTCACCATCGTCGTTGCGACCCATGACGTGCATTTGGTGCGCGAGCTTGGCCTGCGCGAGATCGTGCTCGACCATGGCCATGTGCAGGGCGCGGACATTGACCCGCTCGCCGGCATGATTGCAACGCGATGAGCCTCGGCCTTACATCGTACGGCGCGCGTCATGTGCAAGCCTTCCTTGCGTCGCTCGGGCGT
This sequence comes from Gammaproteobacteria bacterium, assembly GCA_003140135.1. Taxonomy (GTDB): domain Bacteria; phylum Pseudomonadota; class Gammaproteobacteria; order Steroidobacterales; family Steroidobacteraceae; genus PALSA-1196. The sequence goes on along the minus strand of PLIX01000185.1, from coordinate 15,337 downwards.
CTGGCACGGAGCCCATTCAGTACGTTTTTGACACTGATCGTCATCGCGCTTGCGCTCGTCCTGCCGCTCGGGCTCGAGCTCTTCGTCACCAATGCGCGCCTCGCGACGGGCGGTTTTGCCAATGCGATCGACCTGTCAGTCTATTTCAAGACGGACGTCCCGCTGGCCAAGGCCGAACAGCTGGCCAAGAGCGCCCGTGCGCGGGCGGGGATTGCGCAGATCGACGTGATTTCAGCAGACGCGGCGCTCGCGGAATTTCGCGCCTATTCAGGCTTCGGCGCGGCGCTTGGAGTTCTGAATGCCAATCCGCTGCCGCATGTCCTGCACGTGCATCCGGCAAGCGACGCCGAATCGGCGGCCTCCCTCGAGGCGCTGCGCAGTTATTTCGCGGCATGGCCGGAGGTCGATGTGGTGCAGATCGATGCTCAATGGGTCACGCGCTTCAACGCGATTCTCGAGGTGTTGCGGCGTCTGCTCGTGATTGCCGCTGCGATTCTCGGCGCGGGCGTGGTCGCCGTGATCGGCAATACGATCCGGCTTGAGATCCTCAATCGGCGCGGCGAGATCGAGGTGACCAAGATCGTCGGCGGCTCGAACGGCTTCGTGCGCCGGCCGTTTCTCTACGCGGGAATTCTGTATGGTCTGGGAGGGGCGCTGCTCGCGTGGGGGATTGCCGCGAGTGCCATCGGGATGCTCGCAGCGCCGGTTGCGACGCTTGCCCGCACCTATGGCAGCCGCTACACGCTGGTCGGTCCGACAGCGCAGGACCTCGTCCTATTGATCGCCGGCGGCGTCATTTTGGGATGGCTCGGCGCATGGCTCTCGGCGACGCGGCATTTGCGCAGCATCGAGCCGCGCGCCTGAAGGCTTTCAGTGATAACCCTCGTCCGCGCGCACCTTGCCGCGGAACGTGTAATACACGAACACCGTATAGCCGAGAATGAAGGGCACGAGGATGGCCATGCCGACCAACACAAAGCGCTGCGAGGATGGCGCGGCGGCGGCGTCCCAGATGCTGATCGAGGGCGGCACGAGATAGGGCATCACCGAGATCACAAGCCCAATATAGGCGAGAATGAACAGCGCCACCGCGCTGTAGAACGGCGAGAAGATGACGCGCGCACTGGCAAGGCCGCGCCAGCAGGCCACCGCGAAGAACGCCGTCGCGAGCGGCACGGGCGACAGATACAGCATGTTCGGCCATGAGAACCAGCGCGCGCCGATGCGCGCGAATTCGAGCGGCGTCCAAACACTGACGAGAACGATGAACCCGAGCACGCCGATGAGGAGCAGGTGTGCGCTGCGGCGTGCGCGCCGCTCGAGGGTGCCTGCCGTCTTCATGACGAGCCAGGTCGCACCCAGGAGCGCATAGCCCACTAGGAGTCCCAGCCCGCACAGGAGCGAGAAGGGTGTCAGCCAGTCAAAGGGGCCGCCGGCAAAGTGGCCCTGTTCGATCCGCGTTCCGCCCATGAGGCCGCCGAGCATGAACCCCTGGCACAGAGCGGCGACGATGGAGCCGGCTGAGAAGGCGATGTCCCACTTGGCGTGATGGGGCTTTGCAACCCAGCGGAACTCGAACGCGACACCGCGAAAGACGAGCGCCAGAAGCATCGTGATGAGAGGCACGTAAAGCGCCGGCATGATCACCGCGTAGGCGTGCGGAAACGTCACTAAGAGACCCGTGCCGCCCAGAATGAGCCACGTCTCATTGCCATCCCAGAAGGGCGCCACCGAATTCATCATCTGGTCGCGATCGATCTCGCGCGGAAAGAATGGAAATAGGATCCCAATGCCGAGATCGAAGCCGTCGAGGACGATGTACATCGCGACGGCAAACCCGACCACCGCCGCGCAGATGAGCGGCAGCCAGTAGGGGGCACCCGTGAGCGCAGTCATATGACCGGCGGCTCCGCGCGTGACTCGCGCGTCGACTCGCGGGCACTGGCGAGCGGCTGGTTGGGCAGCGCATGTGGCACAGCTGAGGTTGCGATGGCCGCCCCGCGGGGCCCGTGGCGGATCATCTTGCGCATGTAGTAGATGCCGATCGAAAACACCACACCGTAGACCAGCACGAAGGCCGCGAGCGATGCGGCGACGGTGCCGGCTGCGATCGGCGAGGTGGCATCCTGCGTGCGCAGGATCCCGTAGATGACATACGGCTGGCGGCCATTCTCGGTCGTGAGCCAGCCCGCCAGAATCGCGATGAATCCGAGCGGCCACGCCCAGCCGGCCGCACGCAGGTACCAGCGCGACGTGAACAGACGCCCGCGCCACCACAGCAGCGCCCCGGTCAATCCCAGCGCAATCAGGAGGAGGCCGATGCCGACCATGATGCGAAACGCAAAGAAGATGATCGTCACCCGCGGCTGGGCGTTCGCGGCGAAGTCCGCGAGCGCCGGCACACGGCCATTCCAATCATGCGTGAGAATGAGACTGCCCAGGTGCGGGATGGCGATCGCCGCGCGATTCACCTTGGCATGCTCATCGGGCAGCGCAAAGAGCACGAGGTCCATGGGCCCGGTGTCGCGCCAATGCGCTTCCATGGCGGCAATCTTGGCCGGCTGATGTGCAAGAGTGTTCAAGCCGTGCTGATCGCCGAGCAGGAGCTGCAGCGGCCCAAGCACGGCGAGCATGCCAACGCCCATGCGCATCATGGTGCGCGCCTCCTCCTTGAACGCCTGCACCAGCAGATAGCGCGCACCGACCGCCAGCACCACGAGCGAGGTCGTAAGGTACGCCGCGGTGAGCATGTGGGCCAGGCGGTACGGGAAGCTCGGATTGAAGATGATCGCGAACCAGTCGACGGGATAGGCGATGCCGCCGCGCATGACATGGCCTGCCGGAGTCTGCATCCAGCTGTTGGCAGAGAGGATCCAGAAAGCCGACATCGCCGTGCCGACGGCGATCAGCACCGCGGCGGTGGCCTGCAGCCACGGCGGCGTGCGCGCCCAGCCGAAGAGCAGCACGCCCAGGAACGTCGCTTCGAGAAAGAATGCCGTCAGAACTTCATAGCCGATCATGGGTCCAACTACGTTGCCCGCGACCTCGGAGAAGCGGCTCCAGTTCGAGCCGAATTCGTACGACATCGGGATTCCGGAGACCACGCCCATTGCAAACGAGACGGCGAAGATCTTCGTCCAGAATCGCGCCAGCCGGTGGAAGTGCTCGCGCCCGGTGCGCTGCCACAAGATGAGAAGTGTGGCGATGAAGGCCGAGAGCCCGATGGTAAAAGCCGGGAAAATGATATGAACGCTGATGGTGAACGCGAACTGCAGGCGCGCGAGCAACACGGCGTTCATTGAGACCTTACTCCCGGGGCCATCCGAGCTGGGCGGCTCTATTCTCACCGCGATGGAGTGCGCAAGGAACGCCTTTAAAGACCCGCGCGTTTATTTATCCTCTCCGTCCCTGTGCACGCTGCGGCAGGGCGCCATATATCATTGAATTTCTTCTAATTTATGATCCAAGAACCATGAAACTCTGCTCGGATTTAGCACTCTAACTCTGCGAGTGCTAAAATCCTCGCCTCACCTGGAGACTCCCGTACCGATGACCACTGCACTGGTTACCCGCAACGACTTCGCCCTGACCGGCCCGCTTGGAAGCCTGGATGCTTATCTCGAGCGCGTCAGCCACATTGCCGTGCTGACCCGCGAGCAGGAGCGGGCGCTTGCCGAACGGTTTCGCAATGAGAACGATCTGGCGGCGGCACGCGAGCTGGTGCTCGCTCATCTGCGCTTCGTGGTGCATATCGCGCGGGGCTACGGCGGCTATGGCCTGCCCATGGGCGACCTCATTCAGGAAGGCAANNCATCGGCCTGATGAAGGCCGTGAAGCGCTTCAACCCGACGATGAACGTGCGCCTGGTCTCTTTCGCCGTTCATTGGATTCGCGCCGAGATCCACGAATACGTGCTGCGCAACTGGCGGCTGGTGAAAGTTGCGACCACCAAAGCGCAGCGCAAGCTGTTCTTCAACCTGCGGCGCATGAAGAAGAACCTGGCGTGGCTCACCGCGGAGGAGACGGCCGCGGTCGCGCGCGACCTGGGGGTCACCGCCGCGGAAGTGACGGAAATGGAGCAGCGCCTGAGCGCGCGCGACATGTCCTTCGATCCAACGCCCGAGTCGGATGAAGACGAGATCTTCTCGCCGTCGGCGTTCCTGACCGCCGCGGATGCGAATCCGGCGGACGAGATCGAGGCCGAGGAATGGGACAACGACTCTTCGGATCGCCTGCACAACGCACTCGGCAGGCTCGATGACCGCAGCCGCAAGATTCTGCAGCGCCGTTTTTTGACTGACGACAAGGCGACCCTGCACGAACTCGCGGATGAATATCGGGTGTCGGCCGAACGCATCCGCCAGATCGAAGCCAACGCGCTGACAAAACTGCGCGGGATGATGGCAGCCGCGTAAGGCGCGCGCAGCAGCAATGCAAGGCCCGGCGTTCTTGGGAACGCCGGGCCTTTTTTCATTATGATGTCCGACTCGCTTGAGGAGTTCGTCCCGTGCCAGCACCTGCATCCACGCTCAATCCGCTCGATCTGTATGGCGTGCGCGCGATGCTCAGCGAGGATGAGCAGATGGTGCAGGACTCGGTTGCGCGTCTGGTGGATGCCGAGGTGCTGCCCATCATCCGGCGGTGCTTCGAAGAGCATCGCTTTCCCAAGGAGCTCGTGCCGCAGCTGGCCGCGCTCGGCCTCCTGGGCTCGTCGCTTGAGGGCTATGGCTGCGCCGGACTCAATGCCGTGAGCTACGGGCTCATCTGCCAGGAACTCGAACGCGGGGATTCCGGGATCAGGAGCTTCGTCTCGGTGCAGTCTTCGCTGTGCATGTATCCGATCTACGCCTTCGGCAGTGAGGCGCAGAAGGAAAAATACCTGCCGCGGATGGCGCGCGGGGAGCTCATCGGTTGTTTCGGCCTCACCGAACCGCACGGCGGCTCGGACCCGTCCAACATGAAAACCCACGCGAAGCAGGTGGGGAGTGACTGGGTCATCAACGGCGCGAAGATGTGGATCACCAATGGCGCCATTGCCGACCTCGCCATCGTCTGGGCGCAGACCGCGGACGGCATCCGCGGTTTCATCGTCGAAAAGGGCAGGAAGGGATTCACCGCGCCGGAAATCGAAAATAAATTTTCGCTGCGCGCCTCGGTCACCTCCGCCCTCTTCTTTGACCACGTCACGGTGCCGCAGGAGAACATGTTGCCGGCAGTTGTCGGACTGAAGGGCCCGCTCTCCTGCCTCACCCAGGCCCGCTACGGCATTACCTGGGGAGTCATCGGCGCGGCGCAGGCCTGTCTTGCCGAGCTTCTGGACTACACCAAAACCCGCGTGCTGTTCGGCCGGCCGCTCGCGCAGACGCAGGCCGTGCAGCTGCGGCTTGCGGATATGGCGCGCCGCATTACGACGGCGCAGCTCCTGTCGCTGCAATTGGGGCGGCTCAAGGATCAGGGCGCCATGACCCCGGCGCACGTGTCGCTTGCGAAATGGAACAACTGCCGCATGGCCCTCGACGTCGCGCGCGACTGCCGCGATTTGTTGGGGGGCGCCGGGATCAGTGCGGAATTCTCGCCCATCCGCCACATGCTGAATCTCGAAAGCGTCATCACCTACGAGGGCACCGAGACCATCCACGAGCTCACGATCGGGCGCGAGCTGACGGGGCTGAGCGCGTTCTAGGCACGCCGCGCGCATTGAGCGTGCTATCGATTACGGCTCGATCGCGACTTCAATGACCCCGCCGACGAGGCGCACAGCGTGCACTGCGAGCGCCCGCTCGGCCGGTGCGCCGAGCACGCGGCCATCGCGAACATCGAAGGACGCGCCGTGCAGCGGACAGATGACGCGCGTGCCGCGCAGCCGACCCTCGCTCAGGCGTGCGTACGCGTGCGTGCACACATTGTCGACTGCAAAGAGTCCGTGCGGCGTATGGCAGATGACGATCTCCCGCCCCTCCAGCACGCAGGATTTCATACGGCCTGCAGGCAGGTCGGCGAGCGGCACGACGGCCTCGAAGCGTTGCCCGCTCATCTTTGGACAGCGCTATTTCCTGCGCGCCACAAAGAGCTCGGCGGGCGGCGTGACGCCATGAACCTTGGCGAAACTGTCCTGATTGATGGCGAGGCTCATGAGGCCGCTCGAGTCGATGAAGAGCAAAGGCTGCCCGATCGGCACGTCGCCGAAGGTGCTCACGTAGGGCGCGGTCATAGCCAACGCGCCTACCTTGATGCGCACCGGATCACCCAGCCGATAGCTTAACTTCAGGAATTCCTCGGCTGTGACATTGGTGATGAGGTTGCCGAACGGACCGTCGAGCGCGACGACGCGGCCGTTGATTCCATCTGCCGCAATCACGGCCGGCTTCAGCGCCAGGCGCACGAGGTGAGGCACTGGTGGCCCGGCGCCGGTCCAGTCATCCCCACGGGCGAGATGCGCGCCTGCCGGTGCGAAAATATCGCGCCCATGAAACGTCGCCGACACCGGGCCCGGCCAGCGCCACGCGGGGTTGGTGATCTCGCGCGCGCCTTCGATGCCGTCCCGGTCTTCGATGAGGGTCACAAGGCCATTGTCGGGAACGACGAAATACTGGTCGCGCTTGGATTTTGCGATGACGGCGCGCCGCTGCGTGCCAACTCCCGGATCGACAACACCGACGAAGATCGTGCCGGCTGGAAAATACAGCGCCGCGCGGGAGAGGAAGCGCGCGCCATCCGCGATGGAATACGGCGCGACGTGATGGGTAAGATCCACAATGCGCGCATCCGGCGCGATGCTGAGCATGACGCCCTTGCATACCGCGACCGCGTCATCAAATGTGCCGTAATCGGTCATGAACACGATGATGGGCGCAGGCTGGGCGCGAGCCGTTTCGCCAGCGCGACCGAGCCGCGGCGCGGCGACGAGGACCAGCACGACGAGCGCGACTGCCCAGCATTTGAGCACCGACGCCGGGCGATTAGCGCATAGCTGCGCCTTTGTGCAGGACAACACGATAGGCACCCTCGATTTGGGCGCGAGTGGCGCGCACCACATGGCCATACTAGAAGAGATTCGGCTCCCAGGAAGAATGGGCGCGCTTGAGCGATCTGCGCCGTGCCATCCGGGCGTGGCGAGGGTACGAAACATCGGTGCACCCTCTCTCGCTCCCCGGCGTGGCACTTCGATCAGCGCGCGGCGCCGTTCAGCAGCTCAAAAACGCCATGCGGTCGAGGCACGGTCCGGGCGATCGCGGTCTCGCGCGGCAACAAGCTGCGAGCAAAACGTCGAGAGACTTGGCGCCTCGCATCACCACAATAAGTTTAATTTGTCGATGCGCCAGCACGCTTACCAACAATTATGTTCAATCCGTCGCTGCTTTGCGACGGATTTGTAGTAAAGATAAGACATGATTTCGTCAAGTCAAAGCGGTACAATTTTTATGACTTGATCTCTTGTAGTGGATTGTAAGCGCCGGTTTTCCCTCGAAGTATCGGCGCCCGCAGCAAATCTGCCCATGCTCGAGCCCAAGGTGCCACTCCCGGCCTGATGCTTGGAGGGTACATCGAATTGGAGAATGTAAAACAGAAAATTCGGGCGATCGACACGAGCACGGATAAAGCGGTCACTAACTTTTTGAGGCCGCCAGAAACGCTTAAACGCGCGTGAACTGACACGCAGGCCTTGATGGTTCGGCCGGAGCACGAGCTCCAACGTTTCAGCCGAAAAGCATTAATGCTCGTGACGACGCAACACGCCGGCTAAGGGCTTAATTAAGCTCTGGGTGATTTGCCCGCGCCGGGCCGTTAGCTGACAGCGGTCGACCTGGTCATGAAGTGCTGATGATTGCAAACCCTGCCCATGGCGGGGTTTTTTTTGCGTGCCATCGGCATCTCAAACATCTCGCCAACGCAAAGCGCGCGGCTCGATTCACGAGGAGGCGCGGATGTTGAGGTAGGCGAGAATGCCCATCGCAGCCTCGCGGCCTTCAAATACCGCGGTCACGACGAGATCCGAGCCGCGCACCATGTCGCCGCCTGCGAATACTTTGGGGTTCGTGGTCTGGAACGGCGTATTGCAGCCGGCAGAGACGCGCACGCGGCCATTGCCGTGCACCCGGATGTCGTGGCTTGCAAACCAGTTCGGCGGACTCGGCAGAAACCCAAATGCGATGATCACCGCGTCGGCGGCCACCACTTCTTCCGATCCTGGAATGGGTTCGGGGATGCGCCGGCCGCGCGGACCAGGCGCTCCCAAACGCGTTGCCACGAGCTTGACGCCCTCGACGCGTTCGGAACCCACGATTTCGATTGGCTGGCGGTTGAACAGGAACTCGACACCCTCTTCCTTGCTGTTCTTATAGTCGCGGCGCGAGCCGGGCATGTTGGCCTCGTCGCGCCGGTACGTGCAGCCGACGAAGGCCGCGCCCTGACGCACGGCCGTGCGGTTGCAATCCATGCCGGTGTCGCCGCCGCCCAGCACCATCACGCGCTGGCCGCGCAGGCTGATGAGCCGGTCCGCGCTGCCGGGCAAAGCGAGCTCATGATTGACGTTGGAGATGAGATACGGCAGCGCCTCGTACACCCCGGGCAGATCCTCGCCGGGGAAGCCTCCCTGCACGGACGTGTAGGTGCCCATGCCGAGGAACACGGCATCGTAGTCATCGAGCAGCCGCTCGAAAGGAACGTCCGCGCCCACATCCGTAGCCAGCTGAAATTCCACGCCCATGCCCTGCATCACCTCGCGGCGTTTTTCCACGACCTCCTTCTCGAGCTTGAAGGGCGGAATACCAAACGTCAGGAGCCCACCGATGCGCTGATAACGGTCAAACACCACGGGCTCGACGCCGTTGCGCACGAGAATATCCGCGCAGCCTAAGCCTGCAGGGCCCGCACCCACGATGGCCACGCGCCTGCCGGTAGGGCGCACGTGCGACATGTCGGGCGACCAGCCGCGCCGGAAGGCTTCATCGGTGATGTATTTCTCGATCGAGCCGATGGTGACCGCGCCCAAACCGTCGTTGAGCGTGCACGCACCCTCGCAAAGACGATCCTGCGGACAGATGCGGCCGCACATCTCCGGCAGCGAATTCGTCTTGTGAGAAAGCTCCGCGGCCTCGAAGAGGTTGCCCTCCTCGATGAGCTTCAGCCAGTTTGGGATGTAGTTGTGGACCGGGCATTTCCATTCGCAGAATGGATTGCCGCATGCAATGCAGCGCCGCGCCTGGCTCGCCGCCTGCTGCGGCTCGTAGGGCGCGTAAATCTCGCGAAAATGACCGACGCGCGCCTCCACCGCCATCTTCGCAGGTTCGGCGCGCGGCACATCGAGGAAGTGCAGGTGCTTGTCCGCCATGGAAGCTCTACGCGGCGCGCCGCAGATTCTCCATGAGCGAATCGATGGATGCGGCCTTAGGCTTCACCACCCAGAATTTGCCGATGTAGGTGCGAAAGTCGTTGAGGATCTCCTCGCCCCACGGGCTTTGCGTCGCGCCGACATGCATCTCAATCAGGCCCTGCAGGTGCTGCAGATGCGACTGCATGGATTCGGCGTGGATGCGGCTGATGTCGATGAGCTCATGATTGTAGCGATCGACAAAATTGCGCTCGAGGTCGAGCACGTAGGCAAATCCTCCGGTCAGCCCCGCCCCAAAATTGACTCCGGTCCTGCCGAGCACGCATACCACGCCGCCCGTCATGTACTCGCAGCAGTGATCCCCCGTGCCTTCGACGACGGCGGTGGCGCCGGAATTTCGGACCGCGAAGCGCTCGCCGGCGACGCCTGCGGCAAAGAGCGCGCCGCCGGTCGCGCCATACAGGCAGGTGTTGCCCATGATGGTGGTCTCCTTGGCGACGAACTGGGCGCGGCGCGAGTGGCGCAGAACGAGCTTGCCGCCCGCCATGCCCTTGCCCACATAGTCGTTGGCATCGCCCTCGAGGTAGAGGTGCAGGCCGCCCGCATTCCACACGCCAAAACTCTGGCCAGCACTGCCGGCGAGCTCGACGACGAGGGGCGCGTCCTCCATGCCGTAGTTGCCCCAGTGTTTGGCGATCTGCCCGGAAACGCGGGCGCCGATGGCGCGATTGAAGTTCTTGACCTCGTAGCGCCACTGCCCGCCCGAGCGCGTCTCGATCGCCTGGCGCATGTCCTCCACCATGCGCTCGGCAAGCTCGCCTTTGTCGAAAGGCGCATTCGCCGCGGTGGTGCAGAACTGTGGCTCGTCGGCGCCGAGGCCGGCGGTGGAGAGAATCGGCGTGAGATCAAGCTTCTGCTGTTTCGATGTCGTGCCGGCAAGCGGAGCGAGATACTCCGTGCGGCCGATGAGATCGGCGAGCCTGCGCACGCCCAACGCCGCAAGAATCTCCCGCACCTCGCGCGCCACGAACTCAAAGTAGTTCACGACCATCTCCGGCAGACCGGTGAAGTACTTGGTGCGCAGCACGTTGTGCTGGGTGGCGACTCCCGTCGAACAATTATTGAGGTGGCAGACGCGCAGGTATTTGCACCCGAGCGCAATCAGGGGCGCGGTGCCGAAGCCGAAGCTCTCCGCGCCGATGATGGCCGCTTTCACCACGTCGAGCCCGCTCTTCAGGCCGCCGTCGGTTTGCAGGCGCACGCGGTGGCGGAGCCCGTTGATCCGCAGCGTCTGATGCGTCTCGGCAAGGCCGAGCTCCCAGGGCGTGCCCGCATACTTGATCGAGGAGAGTGGACTTGCTCCGGTGCCACCGTCATAGCCTGAGATCGTGATGAGATCCGCGTACGCCTTGGCGACTCCGGCCGCGACCGTTCCCACGCCCGGCTCTGCCACGAGTTTCACCGAGACGAGCGCGTCGGGGTTCACCTGCTTGAGATCGAAGATGAGCTGCGCAAGATCCTCGATGGAGTAGATATCGTGATGGGGGGGCGGTGAGATGAGCCCCACGCCCGGACGCGCAAAGCGCAGCCGCGCGATCATCTCGTTGACCTTGTGCCCGGGCAGCTGCCCGCCTTCGCCGGGCTTTGCGCCCTGCGCAATTTTAATCTGCAGCACTTCAGCGTTGATCAGGTATTCCGGCGTTACGCCGAAGCGGCCGGAGGCGACCTGCTTGATCTTGGAGTTCTTCTCGCTGCGATAACGCGCCGGGTCTTCCCCGCCCTCTCCTGAGTTCGAGCGCGCGCCCAGGCGGTTCATGGCAATGGCGAGCGCCTCGTGCGCCTCGGGAGAAAGTGCGCCCAGGGACATGCCGGCGCTGTCGAAGCGCGCAAGGATCGCCTCCAGCGGCTCGACCTCATCAAGAGGAATGCTCGCGCCTAGATGCTGAAGCTCCAAAAGGTCGCGCAATGTGGCGGCGGGTCTTCCGTTCACGAGCTCAGCAAAGCGCAGGTAGGTTGGGTAATCGCCGCTTGCCACAGCTGCCTGCAGCGTTGCGATCACTTCGGGGTTGTACATGTGGTATTCGCCACCGTGCATGTACTTGAGGAGCCCGCCCTGCTCGATCGGCTCGCGCGGGTCCCAGGCCCGCGCGGCAAGTTGCTGCACGTCGGCTTCGAGGTCCGCAAAATCGGCTCCCTGCACGCGGCTCTCCGTGCCGGTGAAGCAGGGCGTGACCACCTCATCATGCAGACCCACGATCTCGAAAAGCTGCGAGCTTCTGTAGCTGCCGATGGTCGAGATACCCATCTTCGACATGATCTTGAAGAGACCCTTGCGAATGCCCGCGCGGTAGCTGCGCCCGAGCTCGAGCCGCGTCGCGAAATCGAGCTTCACCGTGCCCCGGCGCATCATTTCAAAGAGCACCTGGTAGGCCATGTAGGGATAGACGGCGGTCGCGCCGTAGCCGATGAGGCAGGCGAAGTGATGCGGATCGCGCGCCGTGCCGGTCTCGACCAGGAGGTTGCACTTGCAGCGCAAGCCCGTCCTGATGAGGTGCTGATGCACCGCGCCGGTGACGAGCAGCGCATGCGCGGGCAGCCGGCCGCGCACGAGATAGCGGTCGGAAATGAGGAGCACGAGCTTGCCGTCGCGCACGGCAGTCTCCGCCTGTGCGCATAGACGCACGAGCGCCTGCTTGAGCCCCTCGGCCGGCTCGTACTGCAGATCCAGAAACTCGTGCGTAACGCCGAAGTCGGTAAGTCCCAGGATCTGCCGCAGCTTCCTCTGCGAGAGGATGGGTGAACCGAGCACGATCTGGCGGGCGTGCTCGGGAGCCGGCACGAAGATATTGCATTCGGGGCCGATCTGCGTTTGCAGAGACATCATGATCGACTCGCGCAGCGGGTCGATCGGCGGGTTCGTGACCTGCGCGAACTGCTGGCGGAAATAGTCGTACAGCGAGCGCACCTTGTGCGACAGCACGGGCATCGGCGTGTCATCGCCCATGGAACCCACCGCCTCGCTTTCATCCTCGGCGAGCACGCGGATGATCTCGTCGCGCTCTTCGCCCGTGATATTGAACATCTTCTGGTAGAGAGCCAGGGTATCGCGGTCCATGGGCTCAGCCGCGAGCCGCGGATCGACGAGATCGCTCTCGAGATATCGCACGCCTTTTTTGAGCCACGCCTTGTACGGGTGCCGGGTCTTCAGGAGCTCGTCGATATCGCGCGACTCCAGGAGCGTCCCCGAGTGCAGGTCGACGGCAATCATGTCGCCGGGACCCAGTTTCCCCTTGCGCACCACATCCTCGGGCGCGTAATCCCATACGCCCGTCTCCGAGGCGATGGTCAAAATGCGGTTCTTGGTGATGACGAAACGCGCGGGCCTTAGGCCGTTGCGATCGAGCGTGCACGCCGCATAGCGCCCGTCCGTGAATACGATGCCTGCCGGCCCGTCCCACGGCTCCATGTGCACCGAGTAGTACTCGTAAAACGCGCGCAGATCCGGGTCGATGGAGTCGAGCTCATGCCATGCCGGCGGGATGAGCAGCCGCATCGCGTGCAGCGCATCAAGTCCACCCATCAGGAGCACCTCGAACATGTTGTCGAGGCTTTGGGAATCTGAACCTACGAGCGACACGAGCGGCAGGATGTCCTGCAAATCCGGCAAGAGCGGCGAACGAAACAGCGGCCCGCGCGCCACCGCCCAGTTGCGGTTGCCCTGAATCGTGTTGATCTCGCCGTTGTGCGCAAGGTAGCGGTAGGGATGCGCCAGCCGCCATTGCGGCAGGGTATTGGTCGAGAAGCGCTGGTGAAAAACAGCAAGCGACGACGCGAGCCGCGTGTCGTTCAGATCCGGAAAGAACGCCGTGAGGTACTGCGGCATGACCATGGCCTTGAAGACCAGGGTCGTCGCCGAGAGGCTGGGCACATAGAAGTAGGGGTCATCGGTCTCGAGCGCCTTCTCGGCCCGACGCCGCGCAAGGAAGAGCTTGCGGTTAAAGGCCGCCGCGTCGAGATCCGAGGTCACGCAGTTGACGAAGACCTGCTCGATATGCGGCAGGGTCTTCAGTGCCTCCGCGCCGCAGGCGTCAGGGTTCGTGGGGACTTGGCGCCAGCCCGCGACCTTGAGCCCTTCGGCTTCGAGTTGCACCAGCAGAGTGCGCCGCGCCTGCGCGGCGCGGGCAGAGTCGGGGTTCAGAAAAACGAGGCCGGAGGCAAACAGGTGCGCCAGATCGATGGCCGTCTCTTGCGCAAGAGCGCGCAAAAATTCCTCCGGCTGCTTGAGGAGGAGGCCGCAGCCGTCGCCGGTCTTGCCGTCGCTCGCCACCGCGCCCCGATGGGTGAGGCGGTTCAAAGAGGACATTGCCGTCTTGACCAGCCAATGGCTCGGCTGGTCATCCAGTTGGGCGATCAGCCCAAAGCCGCAGCTATCCCTTTCATAGGAGTCGCGGAACAGCCCCCGGTCGGCGGCACGCATGGTCGACCTCTGTGTCTGACATGGCCTATGAGCGTACTACACCGCAGCGCCGGAGGATGATCGGCGTGGGCTCGGTCAAAAAAAATCGCGCGACTGCATTATTTCTTATTGCATACTTTGATGTCGTGGCTCAACATTCGCGCCGCGTTGTGCGCGGACTCAAATCACTGACAAGAGGAGGCTTCAAGCGTTGGGTACCATCAGGCCCGAGCAGCCTCTACAAAAGATCAGTGACTACCTGCGCAGGAATTTTCCCGATTTTTTTGCCGAGGCGCGCTTTCAGGTTGGCGACGACGATTATTTTTTGTACGCGCGCTTCGGCGCGTACCTGGCCCGGGCCATCGAGCACGGCCGGGCGCCGCGGAACCAGATCAATCGCGGCTTTACGGTCTTGAACAAGATGGCGCGCGCCTCGGCCAAGCACCCGTGGATACGGCAGATGCTCCTGTCGGGTCCGCTTGAGCACATCGTCGACGCCCCCAAGGCGCGCGCCCTGGCAAGAAAGCGCCTCTCGAGGGTTGCCCAGGGATATCTCGAGGGCCTGTGCGAATGAATCGAAGCTGACCGGCCGCTCGCCGGACCTGCTGCAGTAGGGACCGCTCGTAAAAGAGCAGGTCCCTTTTTTTTGGGTCTATCATCGGCCCAAGCACGGTACGGAGGTCTTGATGGGTGTCGAACAAGTGATCACTGGGCGCACGCGCGATCTCGGCGGCTTCTCGGTGCGGCGCGTGCGCACGGCCACGGCGAGCGCGCTCTCGAGGAGCGCGAGGGCGGTGCGCGCGGCGAGCGACGCCTGCGGCGCGGTGAATCGACCGCGAAGGTCGGCCAGCATGGCTTCCTCCCGTTCGAGCCCGGCCTCCTCGCCGTCACGCGTGTAGTCGTCCAGATCGGTGTCGCGGGAGTGGTCGCCCAGCCCGGTGGCCGTCTCCGGGGAGAGGGCAACGACCAGCGCGACGTAGTCCTGCTCCGCGCGGGCGATGCCTGCGTCGTCTCGGGTGTCGGGCAGCGGGGCGACGACGGGAGATGCGACCGGCGCGGGGGCGGTCGACGGCGCCGGTGGCGCGCCCGAGGCGCGAGGTGGTAGCGGAGGCGCAGGCGGGGAGACGACGCAGGCGGCGAGGAGGAGGGCGACCGCGAGCGAAGCGGAGGTTCTCACCCCACGACCTTGTAACACGGCTCACACCCGCTGAAAGTCGTAGACCGACCCGAGACGCAGGATGCCGGTCAGCTCGTCGAGCGCGGTCATGCCTTCGGTGGCCAGCGCGGGATCGGCGAGATCGTGCGGCGCCAGGCGGTCACGGTAGTGCCGGTCGACCCAGGCGGTGAGGGCTTCGTCGAGGGTGTCGTCGAGAAGCACGCGGGCGCCGAGCGCGCGCTCCTCGTCGTCGCGGAGAGGGACGCGAAGGCGCAGGCAGGCCGGGCCACCGCCGTTGCGCATGGACTGGCGGAGGTCGATGTAGTGGACGGCACCGACGGGGCCGCCGCCGCCGGCGACGCGCTCGAGAAAGGCGCGCGCATGCGGATCCTCG
>PLIX01000032.1 GCA_003140135.1 Gammaproteobacteria bacterium | reverse complement strand
GTGCGGTAAGAGCGCACCGCGTACGTGGTAACACGCGACGGCACGGCAAACCCCACCTGATGCAAGGCCAAATAGGGAAGCAGCGGTACTTGGCAACAAGAGCCGCAGCGCAATTCCGCACGCGCTTCCGGGTAGGCCGCTAGAGGCTCACGGCGACGTGGGTCCCAGAGGAATGACTGCCCTAGACAGAACCCGGCTTACAGGCCGGCTCCTTCTTTTTGCGCTGCGCGCGCCGCACGGAATCAGCGGCGCGCAGGTCTGCAGTGCTGTTTAAATTAACATAAGCCGTTGGATTGCGACGTATCTCTCACTCTTCGTGATTGACATATCGTGCACGTCATTTCTATAGTGGCGCGAAGTGGGAGAAAGTGGGGGCGAATGGGCGGATTGATCGCTCAAGACCATGTTTCGCGGCGCAGCAAAAGTCACCTTGGACGACAAGGGCCGGATGGTCATTCCCAACCGGTATCGAGAACAGATCGCCGAGCGTGCGCAAGGGCAGCTCGTGGTGACGGTCGATCGAGACCAATGCCTGCTCCTGTACCCCCTGCCTGATTGGGAGCAGATCGAACGCAAGCTCATGAGCCTGCCCAGCCTGCATCCACGAGCACGCCGGCTGCAGCGCTTGATGGTGGGCCACGCGACCGATCTTACCCTTGATGGGCACGGCCGGCTGTTGCTGCCGGCGGAGTTGCGCGCATTCGCAGGCCTTGAGCGGCTCGCCATGTTGATCGGCCAGGGCAATCGCTTCGAGCTGTGGGACGAGACGCGCTGGAACACGCGGCGCGATTTCTGGCTTGCCAGCGAAGAGGCGGTCACCGATCTGCCCTCGGAGCTCGATTCGCTGTCCTTATAAACAGCGCGTCGCAGGCTCACATGTACAAGTGCGGGGCGAAGCGCAGCGACAGCGCGCTTCGCGCCGCTATTCGTACGGGGTCGCAGCAGCAGTGCGGTCCCGCGAAAAGTTGAGCGCCGTCCATGACGAGTGAGCACACGGCCGTGCTCGTCGAGGCAGCGCTCGCGGCTCTGGCCATTGAGGCGGGTGGGTACTATGTCGATGCGACATTCGGGCGCGGGGGCCACACGGCACGCCTACTCGAGGCCGTGGGTGGAGAGGGCCGCGTGCTCGCGATCGACCAGGATCCGCAAGCCATTCAGGCCGGACGCGCACGGTTTGCCGACGAAATGCGGCTTGCGCTCGTCCACGCGTCGTTTGCCGAGCTTGGGTCGCTCGTGCCGGCGTACGGCGACGGCCGTGCGTGCCGCGGTGTGCTCTTCGATCTCGGCGTGTCCTCGCCGCAACTCGAAGACCCGGCCCGCGGCTTCAGCTTCCGCGCGGACGGCCCGCTCGATATGCGTATGGATACGTCACGGGGCGAGCCCGTCTCTGGTTGGCTCGCTCGGGCGGGCGTCGACGAGATTCGCGAGGTGATTGCAGACTTTGGCGAGGAGCGCTTTGCGCGCCGTGTAGCGAATGCGATCGTCGCGGCGCGCCGCGAACACCCGCTACTGCGCACGGGCGAGCTCGCAACGCTCGTTGCACGCGCGGTGCGCACGCGCGAACCGGGGAAGCACCCGGCCACCCGCACGTTCCAGGCGCTGCGCATCTTCATCAACGACGAGCTGGGCGCGCTCGAGCGCGCATTGAATGCAGCTTTGAAAGTGCTCGCACCTGGCGGGCGCCTTGCGGTCATCAGCTTTCATTCGCTCGAGGACCGACTGGTCAAGCGCTTCATGCAGCGCGCCTCCACGGTCGATGCGGCGCTCGCCCGCCTGCCGGTCGTGCCGGCCGCGGCGCGACCCAGCCTGCGCATTGTCGGCAGGAAGGTGCGGCCCGAGGCCGCGGAAGTGGCACGCAATCCGCGCGCACGCAGCGCCCTCATGCGTGTGGCCGAGAGACTCGCGTGAGGCGGATCCCTTCATGAGAGTCACTTCTTCTCGCTCTTTGGCGATCATCATTCTCACGCTCTGGGTCGGCGTACTCGGCAGCGCCGCGGGCGCCATCTATTGCAAGCATCGCGCGCGCGAACTGTTCGTCGAACTCGAACGCCTGAACGCCCGCCGCGACAACCTCGACGTTGAATGGGGGCAGCTGCAGCTCGAGCAGAGTGCCTGGTCGACGCATGCCTTCGTCGAGCGTGTCGCGAGCACGAAGCTGCGCATGGCAACTCCGCCGCCGCAAGCCATCGAGGTGATCGCGCCATGATCGGGTACGAGGCGCGCCAGGAGGCGGCACTGTCTTTTCGCTGGCGCTCCTACGTGCTGCTGGCGATTTTGGGCGCGAGCGCGCTCGCCCTCGGCTGGCGCGCCGCGAATCTCGCGCTGCGCGATCACGGCTTTCTCGCGAGCCAAGGCAACGCACGCTTCACGCGCGTGGCCGCCATTGTTGCGCACCGCGGCACCATCATCGACCGCTATGGCGAGCCGCTCGCGGTCAGCACGCCGGTCGATTCGGTGTGGACCAATCCGCGCGAACTGGCGTTGGCGACCGATCAGATCCCGCGCCTTGCGGCGGCGCTGAAAGTCGACCGCCAGGAGCTCACGCGGCGGGTCACGAGCAACCTCGACCGCGAATTCCTCTATCTCGAGCGCCACCTGCAGCCCGCCGAGGCGCAGCAGATCCGCGCGCTCGAGATTCCGGGCGTGTACTTGAGCCGCGAATACCGGCGCTATTTTCCCGCGGGCGAAGTGGCGGGGCACATCCTGGGCTTTACCAATGTCGACGATGCGGGCCAGGAGGGTCTGGAGCTCGCCTTTGATCATTGGCTCGCAGGCGAGGACGGCGCCAAGCGCGTGATCCAGGACCGCTACGGGCGCGTCGTGCAGGACGTGGACAGCATCCGCAGTGCGCGCCCGGGGCGTGATCTCATCCTGTCCATCGACCTGCGCATTCAATATCTCGCCTACCGGGAGCTTAAGGCGGCGATTCTGCAGCAGCGTGCCCGAGCAGGCTCGGTCGTGGTCCTCGACGTCGCCACCGGCGAAGTCCTGGCGATGGTCAATCAGCCGGCCTACAACCCGAACGATCGCGAGCAGTTCGTCGCGGCCACCTACAGGAATCGCGCGGCGACCGACATTTTCGAACCGGGCTCGAGCATCAAGCCCTTCTTCGTCGCCGCCGGGCTGGCTTCCGGAAAGTACGACGACCGCAGCGTGATCGATACGTCACCGGGATTCTTCAAGGTCGGCGTGAAGACGATTGAAGATGAGCACGGTAGCCTCGGGGTCATCAACCTCGCGACCATTCTCGCCAAGAGCTCCAACGTCGGGATGGCGCGCCTCGCGCTGTCCTTGGAGCCGCAGCTCATCTGGAAGACGTTGACGTCCTTGGGCTTTGGTCAGGTGACCACGAGCGGCTATCCGGGCGAGTCCGCGGGCCTCTTGAGCGACTACGCCCACTGGCGGCCCATCGGGATTGCGACGATGTCGCACGGCTACGGCCTGTCCGTGACCCCGCTGCAGCTGGCGCATGCCTACGCAACCATCGGCGCGCTCGGCATGAACCGTCCGGTCTCCTTCCTGCGCGTCGACAGCGCCCCGACCGGAGAGCGTGTACTCGACCCGAATCTGTGCCGCGAGCTCATCAGCATGCTCGAGTCGGTCGTTGCCGCAGAGGGCACCGGCAAGCGCGCCGCCATTCCAGGCTACCGGGTGGCCGGTAAAACAGGCACCGCCTGGAAGGCGACTGCCGGAGGCTACTCCACGGATCGCTACATGGCGGTGTTCGGCGGCATGGCCCCATCGAGCAACCCGCGCCTTGCGGCCGTGGTCGTCATCGACGAGCCGAGCGCGGGCAAATATATGGGCGGCGACGTGGCAGCACCGGTATTTTCGGCGGTCGTGGGCCATGCGCTGCGCCTGCTGGCCGTGGCACCGGATGAACCGGTGCACGCCCTGCCCGACACAGAGCCCGGCGCCGCCGCCGCCCAGGGCGTTCGCACGGCGGCGCTGCAATGATGGCGCGCGAGCGCCGCTTGGCTGACCTCACGACTGGCCTCATCGATGTGCCCTCCGAGATCACCGTGAGCGATGTGACTCTCGATAGCCGCAGTGCATCGCGGGGCGGCCTCTTCCTCGCATGCCGCGGCGGTGCGCACCACGGCGTGAACTTCGCCAAAGAAGCGGTCGCGCGCGGCGCACGCGCCGTGTTGTACGAAAGCGCAGGCCGCGATGCGCCCGCGCCCGCCCTGCCTCCCGAAGTGTTCGTGCGCGCCGTGCCGCACCTCAGCCAGGTGGCAGGCACCATTGCCGAGCGTTTCTTTGATGCCCCCTCGCAAAAGCTCACCATTGCCGGCATCACCGGCACGAACGGCAAGACGACCTGCGCGTATCTTCTCGCCCAGGCGCTTGCTCTATGCGGGCGGCACGCCGCCTACATGGGGACCCTCGGCTACGGCCTGCCCGGAGCGCTCACGGAATCGGATCTGACGACCGCGGATGCCGTCAATGTGCAGCGGCAGCTCGCGCAGCTGCGCGCGCTCGGCGCCGAATGCGTCGCCATGGAAGTCTCCTCCCATGCCCTCGCGCAGGGACGGGTCACGGCGGTGCGCTTTCACACGGCGGTGTTCACGCAGCTCACGCGCGACCACTTGGACTATCACGGCACCATGGCTGACTACGCGGCGGCGAAGGCGCGCCTGTTCTCCTTTCCGCAGCTCGCCGCGCGCGTCATCAATATCGACGATGCCTTGGGCCAGGAGCTCGCGCGCGCAAGCTCAAGCGCCCGGCTCATCGTCACGACGCGTAAATCAGGCCGTATCGATGCGGCCGCATTCGTGCGCGCGCTGCGCGTCAGCGCGCGCCCATCGGGGCTCGCGCTCGCGATCGAGTCGAGCTGGGGGGCGTGCGAGCTTGCAGTGCCACTCCTCGGGGATTTCAACGCCGACAATGTCCTCACCGTGCTCGCCGTGCTTCTCGGCTGGGACGTGCCGCTCGCGGCGGCGGCCGCGGCGCTTGCGCGCGCGCCGGCGCCACCCGGGCGGATGGAGCCCTTCGGCTCCGGCCCGCACGCGCTGGTGGATTTCGCGCACACGCCGGATGCCCTCGCGCAGGCACTGCACGCCGCCCGCGCTCATTGTCGCGGCCGGCTGTGGGTCGTATTTGGCTGCGGCGGCGATCGCGACGCGGGCAAGCGTCCCCTCATGGGCGAGATTGCCGCGCGCCTTGCCGACGAGGTGGTGCTCACGGACGACAATCCGCGCCGCGAGGACCCGCAGGCCATCATCAACGACATCAGGAGCGGCATCGCTGCCGGCCGGCCGCTCGTCGTCGAGCACGATCGGGCGCAGGCGATCCGCATGACCCTCGCGCGTGCGGCGCCTGCGGATCTGGTGCTCATCGCGGGCAAGGGTCACGAGGCGTATCAGACCTACGGCAGCGAGCGGCGCCCTTTTCGCGACCAGTCCATCGTGCGCGCCTACTTCGGCGGTGAGCCATGATGCGCACGCTGGCAAGTTTCGCCCAGGCCTGCGGCGGTCGGCTGCAGGGCGAGGATCGCGCTTACTCGCAGGTGTGCACGGACACACGCACGCTCGAGCGCGGGGAGCTCTTCGTGGCGCTGCGCGGCCCGCGCTTCAATGGCAATGACTTCGTGGCGCAAGCCCACGCCGCGGGCGCCGCGGGCGCCGTCGTCGATGCGCCGCAGGTGACGCCGCTTGCGCAGGTGATCGTGGCGGAGAGCCAGGCGGCGCTGGCGCGGGCGGCGCAGCAGTGGCGCGGCCGCTTTGACATCCCGGTGATTGCCGTCGCCGGCAGCAACGGCAAGACCAGCACCAAGGAGATGACGGCGGCGATCCTCGCGCGCTCCGGCGCCTGCCTTGCCACGCGCGGCAATCTCAACAATCACATCGGCGTGCCGCTCACGTTGCTGCGCTTGAGCCGCGAGCATCGCTGCGCCGTCATTGAGATGGGCGCCAATCAAAGCGGCGACGTCGCCGCGCTCGTGGAGCTTGCCGCGCCCACCATCGGCCTCATCACCAATGCGGGGGCCGAGCACCTGGAAGGCTTCGGCACTCTCGAGGCGGCCGCGCGCGCCGAGGGCGAGGTGGTCGAGGGACTTCCCGCCGCCGGCACCGCGGTGATCAACGCGGATGATCCCTATGCGCCGCTGTGGCGCGGCTTGACGCGCGCCGAGGTCGTAGGCTTCGGCATGGCAGCGAACGCCGCCTGGNNACGCTCGTAAGCCCGCTCGGCCGCGCCGCCGTGGTGCTCGAGCTCGCCGGCCGGCACAACGTCATGAATGCACTCGGTGCGGCGGCGGCCGCCGCCGCGGCGGGTGCGACCCTTGAGCACATCGTCGCGGGCCTCGCCGCCGTGCGCGCGGTGTCGGGGCGTCTGCAGTTCAAGCGGGCGACGAGCGGCGCCTGGCTCATCGACGACTCCTATAACGCGAATCCGAGCTCGGTGCGCGCCGGCATCGAAGTGCTCGCGCAGCTCGACGGCAAGAAATGGCTCGTGCTCGGCGACATGGCCGAGCTCGGCGATTTTGCGCAGGGCAGTCACGCCGAGATCGGCGCTTTCGCGCGCGCGCACGGCGTCGAGCGGCTCTTTGCCACCGGCGCGCTCACCCTGGGAACGGTGCAGAGTTTCGGCGCGGGCGCCCAATGGTTTCCGGACGCGCAGGCGCTCGCCGCTGCGCTCATCGCCAGCGCCGACTCCGGCGTGCGCATGCTCGTCAAAGGTTCGCGCATGAACCGCCTGGAGCGCGTCGTCGCGGCGCTCACCGCCCCCGGGCCGCGAGCGGAGTAGGCGCATGCTCTACTGGTTGACACAGCATTTGGCCCTGGTGAAGTCAGGGTTTCACGTCTTCTCCTACCTCACGCTGCGCGCCATTCTTGCGATGAGCTCGGCGCTTGCGCTGTCGCTCCTCGTCGGTCCGAGCATGATCGCGCGCCTGTCGCGCTATTCGATCGGACAGGTGGTGCGCAACGACGGCCCCAAGTCGCATCTGCCGAAGGCCGGCACGCCGACGATGGGCGGCGCGCTCATTCTGGTGGCGACTCTCGTCAGCACGCTCTTGTGGGCCGATCTTGCCGACCGCTTCGTGTGGACCGTGCTCGCCGTGACCTTCGCCTTCGGTCTCATCGGTCTCTACGATGACTATCTGAAACTCGTCATCGGCAACTCCCGCGGCCTGGCGCCGCGCTGGAAGTACTTCTGGCAGTCGGTGGGAGGACTGGCAGCGGCCGCTACTCTCTATTACTCCGCCGCAACCCCGGCGGAGACGACCCTGTTCCTGCCCTTTTTCAAGACATTCGCCGCGCCGCTCGGCGCCGGCAGCTTCATTGCCATCGCGTATCTCATGATCGTCGGCATGAGCAATGCGGTGAATCTCACCGATGGGCTCGACGGCCTTGCGATCATGCCGGCGGCGCTCGTCGTCGCCGCCCTCGGTGTGTTTGCCTACGCGAGCGGCAACGCCGTGTTCGCCAATTACCTCTCGATTCCGGCGATCCCGCATGCGGGCGAGCTCCTGATTTTCTGCGCGGCCCTTGCCGGCGCGGGCTTGGGATTCCTGTGGTTCAACTCCTATCCCGCGCAGGTCTTCATGGGTGATGTGGGTGCGCTCGCCATCGGCGCTTCCATCGGAGTGCTGGCGGTGATGGTGCGCCAGGAGCTCGTGGTGCTGGTGATGGGCGGCATCTTTGTGCTCGAGACGGCCTCCGTCATCTTGCAGGTGGCGTCCTTCAAGCTCACGGGCAAGCGCATCTTCCGCATGGCGCCGATCCATCACCACTTTGAGTTGAAGGGCTGGGCGGAGCCGAAGGTCATCGTGCGCTTCTGGATCATTTCGCTGTTCCTGGTATTGGCGGGACTGGCGACGCTCAAACTGCGATGAACGACCTCAATAAAGCCGCTGTCGCGGTGATCGTGGGACTCGGGCGCACCGGCTTCTCCTGCGCACGCTATCTGCGCAAGCGCGGCTGGCGCGTGGCCGTGACCGACACACGCGCCGAGCCGCCGGCGCGCGCGCGCCTGCTCGCGCTCGATGCGGACATTGAAGTGCGTCTGGGTGGCCTCGATGCGCGCCTGCTCGAAGGTGCGCTGTGCGTAGTCGTATCCCCCGGCGTGTCGCTCGCGGACCCCTTCTTCATCGAGGCACGCCGGCGCGGCCTTGAGATCGTGGGCGACATCGAGCTCTTTGCGCGCGCGGCGGACGCACCGGTCGTGGGCATCACCGGCACCAACGGCAAGAGCACGGTGACGACGCTCCTCGGGCGCATGGCGCGACGCGCGGCGTTGAAAGTGCGCGTCGGCGGCAACTTGGGCGAACCCGCGCTCGATTTGCTGGACGCCGATGATCCGAACGTGCGCGCGGCGAGCAGCGATAAAGAGGCCACCGCGAGCGCGGGTGCCGCGGATCTTTATGTGTTGGAGCTGTCGAGCTTTCAGCTCGAGACCACCGATTCGCTCGATCTCGTGGCGGCCGCCGTGCTCAACGTCAGCGCCGACCATCTCGACCGCTACGCATCGCTCGAGGCGTATGCGGCGGCCAAGGCGCGCATCTTTGCGCGCTGCGATACGGCGGTGATCAATCTCGATGATCCGCTGGTGGTGCGCATGCCGCGGCCCGGGCAGCGCACGCTCAGCTTCTCGCTGCGCGCCACCATCGGTGCCGACTACGCCCTCGCAGCGGAAGCTAACGAGTGGTGGCTCACGCGCCGCGGCACGCCGCTTTTGCGCGTGGCCGACATGAAGCTAGGAGGCGGGCACAACGCGGCGAACGCGCTCGCCGCGCTCGCCCTCGGCGAGGCGCTCGACCTGCCGCTTGCGGCCATGCTCGCCGAGCTTAGAACCTTCTCCGGTCTGCCACACCGAGCGCAGTGGGTTGCGCAGGTGCGCGGCGTCACCTACATCAATGATTCGAAGGGCACGAATGTCGGTGCAACCCTCGCGGCGGTCGGCGGGATGAACGCGCCGGTGGTGCTGATTGCGGGCGGGGACGGCAAGAATCAGAACTTCGCGCCATTGGGGCCGGCACTGCGCGGCAAGCTGCGCCACGCGGTTCTCATCGGCCGCGCCGCCGCTGAGATCGCGCAGGTCCTGCAGGGGGTCTGCACGGTCGAGCGCTGCGCGACGCTCGAGGACGCTGTGCGCGCCGCCGCCCATGCCGCGCAGCTCGGCGATGCGGTGCTCTTGTCGCCGGCCTGCGCAAGTCTAGACATGTTTACGGACTATGCGCAGCGCGGCGCCGTGTTCATGCAGGCCGTGCGCGAGCTCGCCGCATGAGCACCGCCGCCAGCACCGAGTTGAATTTCGTCCGCTCGAGCGCGCACGGCGGCAGCATCCGCATCGATGGGGTCATGGTGGCCCTCGTGCTCGGCCTCGTGCTGCTCGGGCTTGTGATGGTGACCTCCGCGTCGATCTCGATTGCGAGCCAAGCGAGCGGCGAGCCCTTCCTCTATCTGGAGCGCCAGCTCATTCTGACGCTCCTCGGCGCGGGCGCCGCCGCGCTCGTCTTCTGCGTGCGCACGGAGCAGCTCGAGCGCGCGTCGATGCCGCTCCTCGTGTTCGCAACCGTGCTCCTCGTGCTCGTGCTCGTGCCGGGCCTCGGCCATGCCGTGAACGGCAGCCGCCGCTGGCTGCGCGTGGCGGGGGCGAACTTCCAGGTGTCCGAGCTGGTGCGCGTCATCGTCCTCATCTACGTGGCGAGTTACGCCGTGCGGCGGGAGAAGGAACTGCGCACGACCTTCAGGGGCCTTGCGCGCCCGCTCGCGCTGCTCGCGTGCATGGGGGCGCTGCTCCTCGCAGAACCGGATTTCGGCGCGGCGACCGTGCTCTTTGCGAGCGGCTTTGCGCTCCTGTTTCTCGCCGGCGCGCGCCTGCGCTATGCGCTCGGCATGACGCTGATCGCGGTGGCCGGGTTCGCAACCCTGGCGATGAGCTCGAGCTACCGGCTGCGCCGCCTGACGACCTTCCTTGATCCATGGGCGGATCCGTACAACAGCGGTTTTCAGTTGACGCAGTCGCTGATCGCGATCGGCCGCGGCGAATGGTTCGGCGTGGGTCTGGGCGCAAGCGTGCAGAAGCTCTTCTATCTGCCGGAGGCGCACACGGATTTTCTCTTCGCGGTGCTCGCCGAGGAGCTCGGGCTTGCGGGCGTCGCGCTGACGCTGGCACTTTTCCTGGGCATCATCTGGAGGAGCCTCTTCATTGCGCGGCTCGCAGCCGGCGTCGGTCTCAAATTTGGCGCTTACCTTGCGGCGGGCTTTGGGTTGTGGCTGGGCATCCAGGCGTTCATCAATATCGGCGTGAACATGGGCGTGCTGCCGACCAAGGGTCTCACGCTGCCGCTCATGAGCTACGGCCGCTCGAGCCTCATCGTGGCGATGGCCTGGGTGGGGCTGGTGCTGCGCGTCTATCACGAAGCCACCCACGAGGCACGCGGCGGGGCCGGGGCGCGCGTCCGCGCGGAGCGCGCCGCATGAGTACGCGCCCGGTCATCATCATGGCAGGCGGCACCGGGGGCCATGTTTTCCCGGCGCTCGCGCTCGCGCGCCTGCTACGCGAGAGATCCTGCGAAGTGGTCTGGCTTGGCACACGGCGCGGTCTTGAGGCACGCGTCATCCCGGCGGAACGCATTGCCATCGAGTGGCTCTCGATCGGCGGTCTGCGCGGCAAGGGCCTCCTCACCTGGCTCGCCGCGCCGTTTCGCCTGGCGATTGCGCTGGCGCAGGCACTGGCCGTGATGCGCCGTCATCGGCCGTTCGCGGTGGTGGGGTTGGGCGGATTCGTCACCGGCCCTGGCGGGGTCGCCGCGTGGCTCACGCGCCGGCCGCTCCTCATCCATGAGCAGAATGCCATTGCCGGCTTCACCAACCGCTGTCTCGCGCACCTGGCGCGCGAAGTCCTCGAGGCTTTTCCGGGCAGTTTCGGGGCCGACATCACGACGCATGCGATCGGCAATCCGGTGCGTGCCGACATTTCGGCGCTAGCGCCGCCTGCGGCGCGCTTTGCCGCGCGCAGCGGCGCGATCCGCCTCCTGGTGCTCGGCGGCAGCCAAGGCGCGACACGCTTGAACGCGGTCGTGCCCTTCGCGCTCGCGCGCCTGGCAGACAGCGTGAGCATCGAGGCGCGCCATCAGGCAGGCGAGCGCTGGCTCGAGGCGGCGCGCGCGAACTACGCGGGCGCCGCAGTGCGCGCGACCGTCGTCCCGTTCATCGACGACATGGCCGCCGCCTACGCGTGGGCGGATCTCGTCATCTGCCGCGCGGGGGCGCTCACGGTGTCAGAGCTGGCAGCGGCCGGCGTCGGCGCCATTCTCGTGCCGTTTCCCGCGGCGGTGGACGATCACCAGAGCGCGAACGCGGCCTATCTCGTGCGCGAAGGCGCCGCCGTGCTGATCTGTGATCGCGAGCTCGGCGTGGAGCGACTGGCGGCGGAGCTCGGGCGGCTCTGTGCCGGACGCGGCAAGCTCTTGGCGATGGCGGAGCGCGCGCGGCTCCTCGCGCGGCCGCGCGCGGCCGAGGAGCTGGCGCAGGCGTGCCTCAGATTTGCACGGTGCGCGGCATGACGAATTCGCGCAACGATCGCATGCGGCGCATCAACACCATCCACTTTGTCGGGATCGGCGGCAGCGGCATGGGCGGCATCGCCGAAGTGCTCATCAACTTAGGCTATCGCGTGCAAGGCTCGGACCTGCGCGCGAGCGCCGTCACCGAGCGGCTCATCCAGCAGGGCGCGCGCATCGCCATCGGGCACGCAAGCTCAAACATTGCCGGCGCCGACGTCATCGTCGTCTCGGGCGCGGTGCCGGCGGACAACTGCGAGATCACGGTCGCGCTCGAGCAGCGCATCCCGGTGGTCCCGCGCGCGGAGATGCTGGGGGAGCTCATGCGCTTCCGCCATGCGATTGCAGTGGCGGGCACGCACGGCAAGACCACGACGACGAGTCTCGTCGCGAGCATCCTCGCCGAAGGCGGCGAGGATCCGACCTTCGTCATCGGCGGCCTTTTGAAGAGCGCGGGCAGCAACGCGCGCCTGGGCGCCGGGCGCTATCTCGTCGCGGAGGCGGACGAGAGCGACTCCTCGTTCACACACTTGCAGCCGCTGATCGCGATCATCACCAATATTGACAACGACCACCTCGCCGCGCACGACGGCGATTTCGAGCGCCTGAAGACGAGCTTCGTCGACTTTCTGCACAACCTGCCGTTCTACGGGCTCGCGGTGCTGTGCTTCGACGACGAGCACGTGCGCAGCATTCTGCCCCGCGTCGGCCGGCCGACCGTGACCTACGGCATCACCGAAGGCGCGGATGTGCGGGCGGTCAACCTGCGCCGCGACGGCGGCGTCACGCATTTCAGGGTCGAACGTGCCGGCGCCGCGCCCGTCGAGGTCACCGTGAATCTGCCGGGGACCCATAACGTCCTGAACTCGCTCGCGGCCATCGCGGTCGCAAGCGAACTCGGAGTCGACACGGCGGCGATCCGCCGCGCGCTCGCGCTCTTCCAAGGCATCGAACGGCGCCTGCAGCACGTGGCGGAAATCGACACGCAAGCCGGGCCCGTCACGCTCATCGACGACTACGGCCATCATCCCACCGAGATTGTCGCCACCCTCGAGGCGCTGCGGCAGGCTTACCCGCAGCGGCGCGTGGTGCTCGCCTTCCAACCGCACCGCTATACGCGCACGCGCGACCTCATTGACGATTTCGGACGCGCGCTCTCGGGTGCGGATGCGCTCGTCGTGACCGAAGTGTATGCCGCAGGGGAGGCGCCGATCGCAGGCGCCGACGGGCGCGCCATCTGCCGTGCGGTACGCGGCCGCGGCCAAGTGGAGCCGGTGTTCGTCGAGAAGGTCGAGGATCTCGCATCTGCCGTGCGCGACCTCCTCAAGCCCAACGATCTCCTCGTGACCATGGGCGCCGGCAACATGAATGCGGTCTCGCACGCGCTGCCCGCGCAGCTCACCTGCCTGGCACCCGTTCCGAGCACGCGCCGGAGGTCGTCGTGATGGCAGTCGCTCCTGAATTCATACCCCGAGTGCGCCGCTCCGAATCGATGAGCCGGCACACCTCCTGGCACGTCGGCGGTCCGGCGGAGGTTTTCTTCAATCCGCGCGATCGCATGGATCTTGCGGCGTTTCTGCGCAGCCTGCCCGCCGATGTGCCCGTGCACTGGATTGGCCTTGGCAGCAATGTGCTGGTGCGCGATGGCGGCCTGCCGGGCGTCGTGATCGCCACCTACGGCGCACTCGAGCGGCTCGAGCGCGTCTCGCAGACGACGATCTTTGCCGAGGCCGGGGTCGCCTGCGCGCGCATCGCCAAACAGTGCATCCGCTGGGGGCTCGGGCCCGCCGAATTCCTGGCCGGCATTCCCGGCACTTTGGGCGGCGCCTTGGCGATGAACGCCGGCGCATTCGGCGGGGAGATCTGGCAGCACGTGGTCGAGGTGCAAACCATCGATCGGCGCGGCGCCGAGCACCTGCGCGCGGCGAGCGAGTTTCAGGTCGGCTATCGCAGCGTGAGCGCGCCCGTGCAGGATGAGGGCTTTCTCGCGGCGCGCCTGCACTTCGACAAAAAGCCCGCCGCGACGGATGAAGATATGCGTGCGCTCCTGGCGCGGCGCAAGGCCTCGCAGCCGATCGGCGCCTGGAGCTGCGGCTCGGTGTTCACCAATCCGCCCGGCGATCATGCCGCGCGCCTCATCGAGGCCGCAGGCCTCAAGGGGTTTCGCATCGGCGATGCCGCGGTCTCGCAGAAGCACGCGAACTTCATCGTCAACTATGGCGCAGCCTCTGCGGCGGACGTCGAACACTTGATCGAGCACGTGCGCGCCACCGTCGAGCGCGTTCATGGCGTGCGGCTCACGCCCGAAGTGCGCATTCTCGGGGAGCGCGCCTGATGCACCTGCGCTACGACCCCACCGCCCTGCAGCGCGTGAGCGAGGCGCGCGGCTTCGGGCGCGTCGCGGTGCTCCTCGGCGGCGACTCGAGCGAGCGCGAAATCTCGCTCCTCTCGGGGCGTGCGGTGCTCGCGGGGCTCGTGCGCCGCGGCGTCGACGCGCATGCCTTTGATCCCAAGGAGAGCTCGCTTGCGCGCCTCATCGAGGAGCGCTTCGATCGGGTGTGGATCGCGCTGCACGGACCGGGCGGCGAGGATGGCACGCTGCAAGGCGCCCTTGAATTTCTCGGCGTGCCCTATACCGGCAGCGGCGTCATGGGCTCGGCGATCGGCATGGACAAGCTTGCGACCAAACGCCTGGCGCTTGCGATCGGCGTGGCGACGGCCGATTTCGTGGTGCTGCGCGTCAAAGAGGACTTCGATGCCGCGCTCGAGCAGCTCGGGCTGCCGCTCATCGTGAAGCCCGCGACGCAGGGATCGAGCGTCGGCATGACCAAAGTTGAACGCGCGGCGGATCTGCCTGCCGCGTACGCGGCGGCCGCCGCGCTCGAAACGAGCGTGTTTGCCGAGCCGTGGATCCGGGGCGGCGAATACACGGTCGCCCTCTTGAAGGAGCGCGCGCTGCCGTCCATCCGCATCGAGACGCCGCGCACCTTCTACGACTACGAGGCCAAATATTTCCGCAGCGATACGCGCTACCTGTGCCCGTCGGGGCTCTCGGTGATGGCCGAGGAGCATTTGGCGAATCTCGCGCTCGCCGCCTTTGACGCCATCGGCGCAGGCGGCTGGGGACGCGCGGATTTCATGATGGACGAAACCGGCCGGCCGCTCTTGCTCGAGGTCAATACGGTGCCCGGCATGACCGACCACAGTCTCGTGCCGATGGCCGCCCGGGCCCGCGGCATCGACTTCGATGAGCTCGTCTGGCAAGTGCTCGAGACGAGCTTCGCACGCGTGCGGCTCTAGGGCGATGGCTATGTGGAAGCGAGCCAAGAATCGACGCAAGCAAAGCGAACGCCGCGTGCGCCTGCCCGCCATCAACTGGCGCCGCTGGGGCCTGACGGCGCTCACTCTCGCCGCCATTCTCGGCGGTCTGGCGACGCTCGCCGTCTTCCTCGATCAGCCGATCCAGCAGATCCGGATCTCCGGCCGCTTCCAGCGTGTCGCGCCGGGGGATGTCGAGCGCGCGGTCAAGGATCAGGTGCGCAGCGCGGGACTGGTGTCGGTGGATCTGGATGCGGTGAGGAGCGCGGTCGCGGCGCTCCCCTGGGTGGACAGCGCCAGCGTCCAGCGCGCCTGGCCGCACGGGCTTGCGGTGACGGTGCTCGAGCAGGTCGCCGCCGCGCGCTGGGGCGAGAGCGGACTTCTCAATACCCGCGGCGAGCTCTTTGCCAGCGCCGCGACGCACATTCCGCCCGAGCTTGCGCGCCTCTCGGGGCCGCCGGGAACGCAGTCGCTGGTCGCCGCGCGCTATCTCGCAGCCCAGGGCCGGCTCGTGGAAGCCGGCATGCACCTGACGGCGTTGCGACTCGATGAGCGCGGCGCCTGGGAGCTCGATCTGGCAGACGGCATCACCGTGCGCCTCGGCAGCCGCCAGGTGGACGAGCGCTTCGAGCGCTTCATGGTCACCGCGATCAAGCTCATTGCGCAGCGTGCGGACGACATCGCCTACGTCGACATGCGCTANNAGCAACGGCTTTGCCATCGGCTGGAGGAGCGGCGGCGCGCATCGCGCGGGGGACGACGGAGGCAAAGATGCCTAAGCGCTCCGACCGCGCATTGATCGTGGGACTCGATATCGGCACCTCCAAGGTCGTGGCGCTGGTCGGGGAGATCGGCGCGGACGGCGCCATCGAGGTGCTGGGCTTAGGCTCGCATCCGTCGCGCGGTTTGAAGAAGGGCGTGGTCGTCAATATTGAGTCGACGGTGCAGTCCATCCAGCGCGCGGTCGAGGAGGCGGAGCTCATGGCCGGCTGCGAGATCCACGCGGTCTATGCGGGGATCGCCGGCAGCCACGTGCGCAGCTTGAACTCCCACGGCGTCGTCGCGATCCGCGACAAGGAAGTCACCCAAGGGGACGTCGAGCACGTCATCGATGCGGCGAAGGCGGTCGCGATACCGGCTGACCAGAAGATTCTGCACGTGCTGCCGCAGGAGTTCATCGTCGACGGCCAGGAGGGCATCCGCGATCCGATCGGCATGTCCGGCGTGCGCCTGGAGGCGAAGGTGCACATCGTCACGGGAGCGGACAGCGCCGCGCAGAACATTGAGAAGTGCATCCAGCGCTGCGGGCTGACCGTCGAGGATGTGGTGCTCGAGCAGCTGGCCTCGAGTTTCGCCGTATTGACGGAGGATGAGAAGGAGCTCGGCGTGTGTCTCGTCGACATCGGCGGCGGCACGACCGACCTTGCCGTCTTCGCGAACGGCGCGATCCGCCACACCGCCGTGATTCCGATCGCCGGCGACCAGGTCACCAACGACATCGCCGTGTCGATGCGTACGCCGACGCAGTACGCGGAGGACATCAAGATCCGCTACGCCTGCGCGCTCTCGCAGCTCGCCAATCCCGACGAGAGCATCGAAGTGCCCAGCGTCGGCGAGCGGCCCGCGCGCCGCCTCGCGCGCCAAACCCTCGCCGAGATCGTCGAGCCGCGCTACGAGGAGCTCTTTGGCCTCGTGCGCGAGGAGCTGCGCCGAAGCGGCTTCGAGGAGCTCATTGCTGCGGGCATCGTGCTCACCGGCGGCAGCGCCAAGATGGAAGGCGCGATCGAGCTTGCCGAGGAAGTGTTTCACGTGCCGGTGCGTCTGGGGATGCCGCAGCAGGTGCAGGGGCTCTCCGACGTCGTGCGCAATCCAATTTATTCCACGGGCATGGGGCTCCTCCTCTATGCCCGCGACAACGTTCTGCCTGGCGCCAAAGGCCGCGGGCTCTCGAGCGCGAAGGGCGCGCTCGATCGCATGCGCTCCTGGTTCCAGGGCAACTTTTGAGCTGACAGACCGGTAGTGCGATAGATGAAGCTTCAACCAACCTGTTCTTTTGATAGGAGCGACAACAATGTTTGAACTGATGGATGCATACAGCCAAAGCGCGGTGATCAAGGTCATCGGCGTTGGCGGCGGCGGCGGCAACGCCGTCACTCACATGGTCTCGAGCGGGATCGACGGCGTCGATTTCATGTGCATCAACACCGATGCGCAGGCGCTCAAACACTCGAAGGTCAAGACCGCCCTGCAGATCGGCTGCAATATCACCAAGGGCTTGGGCGCCGGGGCCGATCCGGAAGTCGGCCGGCAGGCGGCGATGGAGGATCGCGACCGCATCATCGAGCTCGTGGAGGGGTGCGACATGCTCTTCATTACCGCCGGCATGGGCGGGGGCACGGGCACCGGTGCAGCGCCGGTCGTGGCGCAGATCGCCAAAGAGCTCGGGATTTTGACCGTGGCGGTCGTCACCAAGCCCTTCGAGATGGAAGGCGGCAAGCGCTCGCTGATTGCCGACCATGGCATTGCGGAGCTCGGCAAGTTCTGCGATTCGCTCATCACCATTCCCAATCAGAAGCTCCTGACGGTGCTGGGCCCGGATACGACGCTCTTGAATGCCTTCAAGTCGGCGAATCAGGTTCTGCAGGGCGCCGTGCAGGGCATCGCGGAACTCATCACGCGGCCGGGCCTCATCAACGTGGACTTTGCCGACGTGCGCACGGTCATGGCGGAGACCGGGATGGCCATGATGGGCTCGGGTGCGGCGAGCGGCGAAGGCCGCGCCCGCATTGCCGCCGAGGCCGCCGTGTCCTCGCCGCTCCTTGAGGACATTAATCTTGCGGGCGCGCACGGTATTCTCGTGAACGTCACGGCCGGCATGGACCTCTCGATCGGCGAATTCCAGGAAGTCGGCCAGATCGTGAAGCAATTTGCCTCCGAAGACGCAACCGTCGTGGTGGGCACCGTCATCGACCCGGAACTCTCCACGGAACTGCGCGTTACCGTCGTGGCCACGGGATTGGGCCGGCCGGCTGCGGTCATGCGGGGCCCGATGCCGCGCGAGATGCCCGCCGCCCGCACACCCCCCGGTCAGCGCGATGCGCCCATGCGCGTTGTAAGGCGTGGCCCGTTGTCGAATAACGACTATGCCGCTCTGGATAAGCCCACGGTTCAGCGGCAGCGTGCGGTCGGCGACGGTCTGCGGCCCGAGTCCGAGCCCGAGGATCTGCTGGATATTCCGGCATTCCTGCGCCGGCAGGCCGATTGAGCGTGCCGGTGATTGGAGCCGGATTTAACCCTATGGTAGGTTAACGGCCCGATTGCCGGCGGCTGACGCCCGAGCGTAACGGGGTCGCGAGGAACGCGACCCCGCAGGCCGGGGTACGACGGAAGAGATGCCGCAAAACCCTAATATGGTTGGACAACGCACCCTCAAGAACTCCATACGCGCAACGGGTGTCGGACTGCACACCGGCAAGAAAGTCATGATGACGCTGCGTCCGGCGCCGCCGGATGCGGGCATCGTCTTTCGCCGCACGGACCTGGCGCACCCCGTGGACATCCGCGCGCATGCCGAAAATGTCGGCGAGACGACCCTCGGCACGACCCTCGTCAAGGGCGATGTGCGCGTGTCCACCGTCGAGCATCTGCTCTCGGCCTGCGCGGGCCTCGGGATCGATAACCTCACCGTAGAGCTCTCCGCGCCGGAAGTGCCGATCATGGACGGCAGCGCCGGCCCCTTCGTGTTCCTGCTGCAGTCCGCCGGCATCGAGGAGCAGCGCGCGGCGAAGAAGTTCACGCGCGTAAGGAAGCGCGTGCGCGTGGAGGCGGGCGATAAATGGGCCCAGTTCGATCCGTTCGATGGCTTCAAGGTCAATTTCGAAATCGAATTCAATCACCCGATCTTCAAGCGCCGCTCGCAGAAGGCGTCGATGGATTTCTCCACCACCTCGTTTCTGAAGGAAGTGAGCCGCGCGCGCACCTTCGGATTCATCCGCGACATCGAGACCCTGCGCTCGCAGAGTCTGGCCCTGGGAGGCAGCCTCGACAATTCGATCGTGCTCGATGACTTTCGGGTGCTGAATGAGGACGGGCTGCGCTACGAGGACGAGTTCGTCAAGCACAAGATCCTGGATGCGATCGGGGATCTGTATCTATTGGGGCATAGCCTGATCGGGGAATTCAGCGGTCATAAGTCAGGGCACGCGCTCAACAATAAGCTCCTGCGCGCCTTGCTCGCTGACAGCGCCGCGTGGGAAGAAGTCGAGTTCGAATCCCCGGCGGATGCGCCCATCTCGTACGTCGAAACGCCGGCACTGCCGCCGGCCTGACGGTAGCCCTAACCCGGCAACACCCGCACGTCGACCTCGGCAATCGCCGGGTGCGCGCGCTTAAGCGCCGCTTCGATCTCCGCGACCGCAAAGCGCACGCGCGCCGACCAGGCGGCTGAAGACGTGAAAATGACGAGCGTGTCGTGCCGCTCTACGACCCCGGATACATGCGCGCACGCCTCGGGCGGCAAGTGCACAGCAAGCCACGCGCGCCAGAGCTCTTGGCGGGCCGCTTGCTCTGAAAGCCTCTGCAACGCGGGAGTATTGCCCGCTAGAAGATCTTTGACAGAATCAAAGCTTCGCTTACGACGTCGCATTCGCACGTTGCCACGCTTGTTTCGCTTGATCTTATTCGGCATATTGCCCCGTAACGAGAACCGACCCTGCCGCAAGGCCAGGGAAACAAAGTCAGCGGTCTGTAGTTAATGAGCTTATGACAGCGGGGTTATTGACAAGGCGCAAGCCTTTTAACTGCCGAGCGGGCGGCGCACGGGCGCGCGGCGCTCATGTGTTGCAATGCAGGATGCGCTGCGAATGAATCTGATCTGGTTTTCCGGGCGCAAGGCGCGAGCGCTGCAATTCAACCTCGCCCATCCGGCTGCGCTTGCGATCCTCGGAGCCTTGGTGCTCGGCATCCTCGGCACCGCTTTTGCCTTAGGCGTGCAGCTCGGCGAGCGCGCGGGCAAGACCCTCAAGCAAACCCACGCGGCCACGGCCTTCAACGGTGCGCTCGATGACGAGAAGCGCGAGATCCAGGAGCTGCGCGCCAAACTGCAGGACCGGGTCGATGCGATGGCGCTGCGCCTGGGCGCGATCAATGCGCACATCCTCAGGCTGAATGCGCTCGGCAAGCGCCTGACCGACATGGCGAAAATCGACAATCGCGAGTTCAACTTCGACGCTGAGCCTGCCACCGGAGGACCGGAGGGCGAAGGCGAAGGAGTGAGCGCACAGATTCCCGACCTGACCGCGATGCTCGACAGCACCGAGCGGCGCGTCGAGCTGCGCGACACGCAGCTCGGCGTTCTCGAGAACATCATTCTCGCGCGCAAGCTGAACGAGGAGATCCATCCCGAGGGCCGTCCGGTGCACCAGGGATTCATTTCATCGTACTTCGGTCAGCGGCAGGATCCCTTCACGGGTGAAGAGGCGATTCACAAGGGCGTGGACTTCGCCGGTAACTTGGGCGATGAGGTCGTCGCGGTCGCGGCGGGGGTCGTGACCTGGGCGGGCGCGCGCGCCGGCTACGGCAAGCTCATCGAGATCAGCCACGGCAACGGCTTCACGACGCGCTACGCGCACAACCAGCGCTCGCTGGTGAGCGTCGGCGACACCGTGACGCGTGGCGAGCCCATTGCGCTCATGGGCTCTTCGGGCCGCTCGACCGGTCCGCACGTGCATTTCGAAGTGCTGCGCAACGGCCGCCAGGTCGATCCGTTGACTTTTATCGGGCGTTAGCGCCCCCACATCCCTCCACAGGAGCTCTGGACCGTCGCTCGAACCAATTGGGCGTGCGGGCGTCTATTGCGTACAATGCGCCGCCCCTGCCGGGCTGCGTTAATCATGTAAGCATTTGTCGGGGCTCGCTTTTTCGTCTTTCCGGGAATTTGTCCACGTGCCGCAACTTCTGACGCGCCTCTTCGGTAGCCGCAACGAGCGACTGTTGCGCACCTATCACCGTCCGGTTCGCGAGGCGAATGCCTTCGAGCCCAAAATCCAAGCGCTGAGCGATGGCGAGCTCGCCGCCAAGACCGCAGAGTTCCGCGAGCGCCTGAAGAAGGGCGAGCGCCTCGATGATCTTCTGGCCGAAGCCTTCGCGGTCGTGCGCGAGGCGGCGCAGCGCACCTTGAAGATGCGCCACTTCGACATGCAGCTCGTGGGCGGCATCGCGCTGCACCAGGGCAAGATTGCGGAGATGCGCACCGGTGAGGGCAAGACGCTGGTTGCGACCTTGCCGGCGTACTTGAATGCATTGCCCGGCGAGGGCGTGCACATCGTGACGGTGAACGAGTACCTGGCGCAGCGCGACTCGGAATGGATGGGACCGGTGTTTCGCTTCTTGGGGATGAGCGTCGGCGTCATCAAGAATGCGCAGAACTCCGACGAGAAGCGCACGGCCTACGCCTGCGACATCACCTACGGTACCAATAATGAGTTTGGCTTCGATTATCTGCGCGACAACCTCGCCTACCGTCTGGAGGATCGCGTGCAGCGCGGCGTCTCCTATGCGGTCGTCGACGAGGTGGACTCGATCCTNNCGCGACAACATGAAGTTCGAACTGGCGGACTGCGTGCAGCGCGGGCACTATTACTCGATTGTGGACGAGGTGGACTCGATCCTGATCGACGAGGCGCGCACACCGCTCATCATTTCCGGTCCCGCGGAGGAGAGCACCGAACTTTACCTGCGCATCAATGAGCTCGTGCCGCGCCTGAAGCGCCAGCCGAAGGAAGAGGCGCCCGGCGACTACGCCGTCGATGAGAAGACCAAGCAGGTGCACATCACCGAGGAAGGCCACGAGCATGTCGAGTCGCTCATGGCCGAGGGCGGCCTCCTGCGCGAGGGTGAAAGCCTGTACGACCCGGCGAATATCCGCCTGATGCATCACCTGAACGCGGCGCTGCGCGCGCATGCGCTCTACAAGCGCGACGTCGAGTACATCGTCAGGGGCGGAGAAGTGATCATCGTCGATGAGTTCACCGGGCGCACCATGCCCGGCAGGCGCTGGTCGGATGGCCTGCACCAGGCGGTCGAGGCCAAAGAAGGCGTGCGCGTGCGCGAGGAGAATCAGACCGTCGCCTCGATCACCTTTCAGAACTACTTTCGCCTCTACAAGAAGCTTGCCGGCATGACCGGCACGGCGGACACCGAAGCGCCGGAGTTCATGCAGATCTACGGGCTCGAGGTCGTCGTCATTCCGACGCACAAGCCCATGGTGCGCAAGGACATGCCCGATTTCGTGTATCTCACGCAGAAGGACAAGTTCGCCGCCATCGTCGAGGACATCCAGGATTGCGTTACGCGCGAGCAGCCGGTGCTCGTCGGCACGACCTCGATTGAAACCTCCGAGTTTCTCGCGGGCCTCTTGCAGAAGGACAAGATCGCGCACGAAGTGCTGAACGCGAAGCAGCACGAGCGCGAGGCGCACATCGTCGCGCAGGCGGGCCGCCCGGCGGCGGTCACGATCGCGACCAACATGGCAGGCCGCGGCACCGACATCGTGCTCGGCGGCAATCTCGAGGCGGAATTCGCCTCCCTGGGCGAGATCGATGAGGCGACCCGCGCGCGCGTGCGCACGGAGTGGCAGCAGCGTCACGATCGGGTGGTGGCCGCCGGCGGACTGCACATCGTCGGCACCGAGCGCCACGAGTCGCGGCGCATCGATAACCAGCTGCGCGGCCGCTCGGGTCGCCAGGGCGATCCGGGCTCGAGCCGCTTCTATCTGTCGATGGAAGACAACCTGATGCGCATCTTCGGCGATCCCAATCGCACCAAGCGCCTGCTGACGATGGCGGGCATGAAGGCGGGTGAAGTCATCGAGAGCGGCATGCTGACGCGGCAGATCGAGAAGGCGCAGCGCAAGGTCGAGGCTCACAACTTCGACATCAGAAAGCAGCTCCTCCTCTTTGACGATGTCGCGAACGATCAGAGGAAGGTCGTCTACCAGCAGCGCACCGAAATCATGGGGACGGAGGATCTGTCGGCGGCCGTGCACGGCATCCGCGACGAGGCCCTCAATAACCTCGTCGATCAGTATCTGCCGAAGAGCGCGAGTCCCAGCGATTGGGATCTCGCGGGCCTGAAGGATGCGGTGCAGAAGGATTTCAACGCCGAGGTGGATCCGGCGGCGTGGCTCGCAACGGAGCCGGAGCTCGAGGAAGCGCAGCTGCGCCGCCGTATCGTCGATGCCGCGCATGCAGCCTACGAGCAGCGGATCGCGCGCAATGGCGCTGAGGTCATGCGCCACGTCGAGAAGCAGATCATGATGAACATGCTTGATCAGCACTGGCGCGAGCATCTGGCGGCGATGGACTACCTGCGTCAGGGCATCCACCTGCGCGGCTACGCGCAGAAGGACTACCGCTTCGAATACAAGCGCGAGGCCTTCGAGCTTTTTGCGGCCATGCTCGAGCGCGTCAAATTCGAGACCGTGACGGTGCTGGCGAAGATTGAGGTGCGCACCCAGGAAGCGATCGATCAGGAGGAGGAGGAGCGCCGCCGCCGCCTGATGCGCGCGCTGCAGGCGCAGCATGCCGAGGCGCATTCGCCGCTGGCAGCGGCCGGGCTTGCGCCGCCGGATGCGCCGGGCGTGCGAGCGCTGCCCGGGATCGGCGCAGCCGCACCCGCGGGGGCGCCGCGCGGTCCGCCCCCCCTGCCGGTTCAGGAGCCGGTCAGTACTTTCGTGCGCGTGGAACGCAAGATCGGCCGCAACGAACCTTGTCCGTGCGGCTCGGGGAAGAAGTACAAGCACTGCCACGGCGTGCTCTCGAGTGTCCAATGAGCCAGCCGGTGGCCTGCGGCCCACGATCCGCGTCGTCGCGGCGGCCCTGTATGACCGCGAAGGATGCGTGCTGATCGCCGAGCGGCCGCCGGGCAAGCACTTGGCGGGGCGCTGGGAGTTTCCCGGCGGCAAGATCGACGCCGGTGAGACGGAAGAAGAGGCCCTGCGGCGTGAGTTGGCCGAGGAACTCGGGATTGCCATGCGGCGCGCGCGCCCGCTCGTGCGCCTGGCGCACGATTATGATGACCGGCGCATCGACATTGCGCTCTGGGTGGTGGAGGAGTTCAGCGGCGAGCCGACAGGCCTCGACGGCCAGCTTCTGAAGTGGGTCTGCCCGGCGAAACTTCACGATGAGGACATGCTCAAGGCCGATGTTCCGTTCATCGCAGCTCTGCAGCGCCTGTACAATGAAAGCCATTCATAAGTGACCGCGACAGGATTGCCATGGCAGCGCCGACCGATCTTCCGGACATCCAGCTCGATGCCACGAGTCTGTATCGTGAGGAAATATTCACCGACCGCCACGCGGGCACGATCCGCCGCCTGACGCCCGTCACCGCGGAGGGCGACACCGACGGCACGCGCTTTGTGCTTTACTCCGGCCAGACGCAGCTCCTGACACCGGCGGGTGTTCTGCCGCTCGCCTTCGACATCGAAGCGGATTCGCTCAAGGATGCGCTCGGCAAATTTCCTGATGCCGTGAAGATCGCCCTGGAACAGGCGATCGATGAAGCCCGCGAGATGCGCCGCGAAGCGGCGACGCGCATTGTCGTACCGGACGTCGGCGCCGGAGCGCCCGCAGGCGGCGGCAAGATCAAATATTGAAGTGCTGCGCCCTCAAGGCGCTACAGGCAGCAGCTTAAGACGAAGGGCACATCCCGCTCGGCTTGGGTCGCGCGCGCGGTGAGCCCGTTCCAGGCGAGAAAGCGCACGCTGCAGCGGTAGTGGCTGCCGCTGATCTCCGGATACAGACCCGCGGCGGCCGGCAGCGAGATGCGCAGAAGCTGGTACGGCGTGTCGCGTTCGAAGGTGACGTGGAAGGAGCCTGCGAGCGCAACCTCCTCGCGCGTGCGGCCGCTTCATCGTTCGACGTGCACAATCTCACCGCGAGCTTCGACGATGAGGTCACCCGTTTTGCCAACGCGCACGGGGCTGTAACCGTGTTATCGATCCAAGAAGTATCAAGTCTCAACGTCATCCGCCTTCACTACTGGGCTAGCTATCGCGCGCACTCGCGTCACGGCGAGCAACTCGCCAGTGCCCTGGCTACGTGTTTGTCCCGGTCAGAGCACCTACCGGCCGTCGAAGTCACGGGAATGGCATTACCCATCATGCGAGAGACAACGATGACCACATTAAGGATTGAGCACGGAAATCTTGACGAGGCCGCGTTACGTGAGTTTTCGACCACCGTCGTGGACATTTTGTCGGAAGTTTTCCACAGATAGGTCTCAATTTCGACCAAAGAGGTCGTTCACCTGACTCGCAAAGCCCTTTATTTCCAAGAATTCCTTGAGAAACCCACAACTTCATCCACAACTTGGGGATAACTTCAACGAGTGGTTTAAGTTGAAGGTTGAAGGTTACTTAGTCTGCGAAATGGTGATGTAGAGCCGTTCGAGGTCGTCTAAGTCCGCAAAATCAATGATTATGCGACCATTGCGGCCCTTCAGATCAACGTGAACCCTCGTGTCGAGATAGTCCTCAAGCAGTTGTTCAAGCTCGGCGACGCTGGCATCGGGCACCGGACGAAGGCGGGGCTTTTCTGGATCAACTTTCGCCGTGGCGTCCACCGGGCTGATGGGCTTGGGCTCCAGGAAGGATTTAACTGCGTCTTCGGTAGCTCGCAC
Organism: Gammaproteobacteria bacterium; assembly: GCA_003140135.1. Lineage (GTDB taxonomy): Bacteria > Pseudomonadota > Gammaproteobacteria > Steroidobacterales > Steroidobacteraceae > PALSA-1196. The sequence goes on along the minus strand of PLIX01000032.1, from coordinate 2,117 downwards.
CGACAATTCGTTCTTGATTACGCGCGCCACCATCGTCGCTTGAGCATTGGCGTCAGTAATTGCCAGCAATGAACGGGCGTGTCCGGCGGTGATTTGCGAACTGCCAAGCGCCGCTTGGGCAACTTCTCCTAACTGAAGGAGTCGTAACGTGTTCGTAACATTCGCTCGACTCTTGCCAACTCGTTGGGCAACTTGCTCGTGTGTGAAGTCAAAGTCATCAATCAACTGCTGATACGCCGCGGCTTCTTCGAGGGGGTGCAGGTCAACTCGATGGAGATTTTCTACAACAGCCTGTTCCAGAGAGAGTCGGTCATTGACGTCATCCTGGACAAGTACCGGAACGACCTCAAGTCCAGCGAGCCCGGCCGCTCTCCATCGACGTTCTCCCGCGATCAGCTCGAAGAGGTTTGCCTCACCCTCAACCGGTCGAACGATGATAGGTTGCAGAACCCCCAATTCACGTACTGATGACGCCAGGGTCTGCAGACTTTCATCCGTAAAGGACTTTCTCGGTTGAAAGGGGTTCGGTCTGATGGACGTAACGAGCACCATCCGAAGTGGTCCTGATGATTCTGGTGCCGGTGCAGATTGCTCAGGGGCGGTGCTCTCGGGAATTAGGGCTCCGAGCCCTTTGCCTAAACCTGGTTTTCTAGCCATTGATTATCTCCTCTGCTAGCGCGAAGTATGCCTTTGCACCTTTTGAAGAAGGATCAAAGACGGTGATCGGTTGCCCGAAGGACGGTGCTTCGGCGAGGCGCACCGTTCTCGGGATTACAGCTTTACATAACTCATCGGGGAAATGCCGGCGAACTTCAGCCGCCACGTCTATCGAAAGTGTGTTTCTTGAGTCGTACATAGTCAGAACAACTTTGGTGATTCGCAGCATGGGGTTGAGGTTCTTTTGAACCAGGTCAACTATTCGTTGCAGCTGCGTCAAACCCTCAAGGGCGTAGAACTCAGTCTGGACCGGAACCAAAATGTCCGTAGCGGCGGCAAAGGCGTTGATAGTAATAAGACCCAAAGACGGGGGACAGTCAATGAAGATGTAATCAAAGTCTCCCTCGACTGAGGTGAGGGCTCTCTTCAGGCGAAGTTCCCTCGAGATAACGGAAGCTAGCTCTTGTTCAACGCCAGCAAGATCCAGCGTGGCTGGGGCAACAAAGAGATTATTGAATCCAGTGGGTTCCACAACGTCCACCATTGGAATATCGTTCAAAAGTACGTCGTAGACGGACCGTTCGAATTGTCGGCCATCGACGCCTAGACCCGTAGTGGCATTACCTTGTGGGTCGAGATCAACCACCAGGACTCTCTTGCCCTTGCTAGCCAGCGCAGCCCCCAACGAAATTGTGGTTGTGGTCTTGCCTACGCCACCTTTTTGGTTGGCTACAGCAAAAATCGTCATCTTGCTGGCGTCCGCCATGAGCCTCTTTCCGGCTTACGAGCATCCCGACACTGCGTCGAATACCCTGCCATTCAACTCGGTTTTGGTTGAGTCGTCAAGTACCGATGTTTCACGTGAAACATTCAATTTCCCACTACCCGATGTTTCACGTGAAACCTCACCCTACCTCAAAGGCCTTTCTGTTCCAGGATTTGCGCTAAACGATTGGCCGAGAACCGCTTTTCTATGTCCAATTGTTTCACGTGAAACCACCGGAATCGCCTGAAAAGAGAACTCGTTTATTTCACGTGAAGGATGCGATTCATGACTAAATTCGATCTCGCTTCTTCTTGCCGCGTCACTACACTCCGGAAACTTCGCAGTGGATTGTTTCACGTGAAACATTGGGGTGCCCGCCTAACTTCGATCTCGCTTCTTCTTGCCNNTGTTTCACGTGAAACATTGGGGGGATTCTGACAATTGGCGCGGCCCGTATGCAATGTGGTGGTGCGTACCCGAGCCCATTAACGGATGTTTCACGTGAAACATTAAAAAAGTGGTGATTTCCCGGGTATTCCAATGCTTCGAGGATACTTCTCGGGTGTTGGGGAAGTCTTCAGCAGTATTTGGAATGCGGCGCCGTGACGCACCCTCCCCTTCGCTTCAAGACCCAATTCCGATAGGACTTCTCTATTCCAACGACCGGTTTCACTGTCGTCAGGTGGTTCAGAGA